>JAEUNQ010000313.1 GCA_016790365.1 Thauera sp.
AGCGTGCACAACGTCGGCACCGCGCTCGCGGTGTGCCGCGCGGTGCGCTTCGGCAAGCCGCTGGTGTCGCGCGTGGTCACCGTGGGCGGCGGCGCGATCCGCAACCCGCGCAACGTGGTGGTGCCGATCGGCACGCCGGCGGCCGACCTGGTCGAGTTCTGCGGCGGCTTCACCGTGACGCCGACCCGCGTGCTGATGGGCGGGCCGATGATGGGCCAGGTCCTGCCCGGGCTGGAGGCGCCGGTGGTCAAGGGCACCAGCGGCATCATCGCGCTCACCGCCGCCGAGGCCCACGCGGCGAGCGAGCGCGCCTGCCTGCACTGCGGGCGCTGCGTGGATGTCTGTCCGGTCGGCCTGGTGCCGCTCGAGCTCGCCGCGCGCGTGCGCGCCGGGCGCATCGACGACGCCGCCGAGCTCGGCATGGGCGACTGCCTGTCCTGCGGCTGCTGTGCCTACGTGTGCCCGGCGCACCTGCCGCTGGCCCACCTGTTCAACTACGCCAAGGGCGAGATCGCCGCGCGCCGCGAGGCCCAGCGCAAGGCCGAGGAGACGCGCAAGCTGGCCGAGGCGCGCCGGCTGCGGCTGGCCGCGGAGGCCGCGGCCAAGGCCGCGCGCCGCCCCGCCCGCCCGACCGAGAAGGCGGAGACCGAATCATGACGAGCTGGACCCCGAACCGCTCCCCGGTGGCCGCGCCCCACGTGCATGGGCGCGCCAACGTTCCCCAGGTCATGCGCACGGTCCTGCTCGCCCTGCTGCCGGCGACCGCGACCGGCGTCTGGTTGTTCGGCTGGCCGGCACTCAATACGGTGCTGCTGGCGATCGCCGGCTGCGTGGCCGCCGAGGCCGCCGCGCTGGCGATCGGCCGCAGGCCGGTAGGCCATACACTCGCCGACGGCTCGGCGGTAGTGACCGGGCTCATCCTCGCGCTGTGCCTGCCGCCGTGGGCGCCATGGTGGCTGCCGCTGCTCGGCGGGGCGTTCGCGATCGTGGTCGGCAAGCAGGTGTTCGGCGGCCTGGGCCAGAACGTGCTCAACCCGGCGATGCTGGCGCGGGTCGCCCTGCTGGTGTCCTTCCCGCTCGAGATGACCGCCTGGGTGGCGCCGCAGCCGCTGTTCTCGGCCGCGGCCCCTGGCCTCGTCGAAGGCCTCGCGATCACTTTCGGCGGCGGCCCCCTGCCGGACGCGGTGAGCTCGGCCACCGCGCTCGCCCCACTCAAGCTCGGCGGCGACTTCGCCGCCGGCGAGGCGCTGCTCGCGCTCGCGCTCGGTACGGTGCCGGGCAGCCTGGGCGAGACCTCCGCGCTTGCGCTCCTCGGCGGCGGCGCGCTGCTGGTCGCCCGCCGCATCGTGCCCTGGCAGATTCCCGCCGCCCTGCTCGGCACCCTCGCCCTGCTCGCTGCGCTATTCAACCAGATCGACCCCGCGCACTACCCGGGGCCGCTGCTCCACCTGCTCGGCGGCAGCGCGATGATGTGCGCCTTCTTCATCGCCACCGACCCGGTGGGCGCGCCGGTCACCCCGCTCGGGCGCGCGATCTTCGGCGCCGGCATCGGCGCGCTGATCTACGTGATCCGCACCTGGGGCGGCTACCCCGAGGGCGTGGCCTTCGCCGTCCTGCTGATGAACGCAGCGACGCCGCTGATCGATCGCCTCGTGCGTCCGCGCCGCTACGGCCGCCTGCGCACGGGTGCCCCGCTCCCCCTGGCCCCGAAGGAGGACGGCCGATGAGCTCGACCCTTGCCGCCGGCCTGCGCCAGCGCCCCGGGCTGCTGCTCGGGGCCTTCGCCCTCGGGTGCAGCGCCCTGCTTGGCGCGGGCGACCTCGCCACCCGCGCGGAGATCCGCCTGCGCCAGGCGGAGGACCTGCGCCACGCCCTCGACCAGACCCTCTCCGCCGTGCCCCACGACAACAATCCGGCCGAGGACACGATCGCGGTCGAGGACGCGGGCCGCGCCGTCACGGTGTATCGCGCACGCATGGCGGGCGAGGTCCACGGCGTGGCCTTCAACTGGGTGAGCGAGGCCGGCTACGGCGGGCCGATCACGCTCACCGTCGGCATCGGCCGCGACGGGCGCATCACCAGCGTGCGCGTGCTCTCGCACAGCGAGACGCCGGGGCTGGGCGACAAGATCGACGTGCGCAAGTCCGACTGGATCCGCGGCTTCGACGGCCGCGGGCTCGACACCGGCACGCGCTGGGGGGTGCGCAAGGACGGCGGCGAGTTCGACCAGTTCGCTGGCGCCACGATCACGCCGCGCGCGGTGGTGGCGGCCGTCCACGCCAGCCTGAAGTTCTTCGCCGGCCACCGCGAGCGCCTGCTCGCCGCGCCGGCCGGCACTGCCGCCGCGACTCCGCCTGCCGCGGCACAACCGGGGAGCCCGACATGAGCGAAGTGCGCAGGGTCGTCCGCGACGGCCTGTGGGACAACAACGTGGTCTTCGCGCAGATGCTGGGCATGTGCCCGACCCTGGCCACCACCGGCAGCGCGACCAACGGGCTCGGCATGGGCCTGGCCACCACGGTCGTGCTGGTGTGCTCGGGCGTGCTGGTCTCGGTGTTTCGCAACGTGATCGCGCGCGAGGTGCGGATCGCGATCTACGTACTGTTGATGTCCACCGTGGTGACCCTGGTCGACATGACGATGAACGCCTGGCTGCACGAGCTGCACAAGGTGCTCGGCCTGTTCATCCCGCTGATCGTGGTCAATTGCGCGATCATGGGTCGCGCCGAGTCCTTCGCGTCCAAGCGCACCCCGGGCATTGCGGCCCTCGACGGCCTGATGATGGGTGTGGGCTTCACCCTCGCGCTGATGATGCTGGGCGGCGTGCGCGAGGCGATCGGCCAGGGCACGCTGTTCGCCGACGCCTCGATGCTGCTCGGCGAGCACTTCGCCTTCCTCGAGCTGCGCCTCGACAGCTACCGCGGCGTGCTGCTGATGATCCTGCCGCCGGGCGGCTTCCTCGCCCTCGGCTTCCTCGTCGCCGCCCGCCAGCGCATGCTCGCCCGCGCCCGGGCGCGCAGCCAGGGCGCGGGCGCCGCGATGACGGCGAGCACCTGAACGAGGCGGACTCGCCAACGCCGATGCACGGACAGCCAGGGAGAGAAGAAGAATGAAGATCAGTGTCAGCTATGCGCATCCCGAGAAGCCGGCGTGGATGCGCCTCGACGTCGAAGACGGCTGCACGCTGCGTGCGGCAATCGAGCGCTCGGGCATTCTCGGGCGCTACGACGACATCGACCTCGAGCGCAACAAGGTGGGTGTCTTCGGCAAGATCAAGCCGCTCGACACCGTGCTCGCCGAAGGCGACCGGGTGGAGATCTACCAGCCGATCGTGATCGATCCGAAGACCGCACCGCGCCGCAAGCGCGCGGGCCAGGAAGGCAGTGAAGGAGCGGAAGGGGACTGAAGGGGATGAGTGGCTCCGCAACGGACGCCCGAACCCCTGGGCGCCCGCCGCTGGATTCCGGTACGCGCGGCTAGGCGCTTGGGCTCATGGTCGTCTTCGGCCCGGGTACGCGCGCCGCAATCGAGCGACGGGCCTCCTTCTCGGCCGCGTCGATCTCATCGAGGATTGCGCGGATGTCTTCCATCTGGCGTTCGAGCATTGCCCTGCGCGCGCCGAGCAACTCCATGAAATGCGACATCTGGGCCTGCTCGCCCGGGGCGTTGTCATAAAGGTCGAAGAGTTCGCGTGTCTCCTGGAGGGAGAAACCCAACCGCTTGCCGCGCAGGATCAGGCTCAGCCGCACGCGGTCGCGGCGGCTGTAGATGCGCCGGCTGCCGCGACGGGCCGGGCTGATCAGGCCCTGATCCTCGTAGTAGCGGATTGCGCGGGTGGTGATGTCGAACTCCTTGGCGAGATCGGATATCGTATACGTCGTTGCATTCGCCGATTCGCGCACCCGCCCGGTCCTTCCGGCGATCTCTTGGTCCATTTCGCTCTCCGTGTTGCGATGCGCGCTTATCCACCGTTCCGGTCTCGCCTTGGAAGGCTCTCCCGATGCGACTCACGCGGGCATCCCCTGCAATCGATGTCGATCAGGTATGGATGATTGCACAAAAGTTTCGCTAACGTAAACGTCAACATCGACAAACCTCCGTGTGTTCCTGCGCGCAGAGCGCGGGCCGGGCGGAGAGATCAGGGCCGCGCGGTCTTGGTGGCCCCATCCGGCAGATTCGCCGCTTCCGCTGCAAAGCCCGCGATGCCGTGCAGGAAGATCCGTGTCACCACCCTGGCCAGTTCGACATAGGATAGCGCCCCCTCCGGGCGCAGCCAGGTGAAGGTCCAGTTCATCATCCCGAACAGCACCATCGCGACCGCCTTGTCGAGCGCAGCGCCGCGCAGGCCGGGCTCGACCTCCTCGACCGTCAGCGCGAAAGCGCGCACCACACGGCGCTCCTGCTCATGGATGCGCGCACGTTGCTCGGGGCTGAGGAACTTGACGTCCTGGATCAGCACGACGTGCTGCCGTCTCCCCCCCTCGTACGCCTGCATGAAGCGCAGGATCAGGCGCTCGAGGCGGTCGCGCGGCGACGCCGCGGCAGCCTCGACCTCCGCCACGATCTCGAGCAGATCCTCGACGTGCCCCGCGGCGATGTCGTAGAGGATGTGCTCCTTGTCGCGGTAGTAGTGGTAGAGGAGCGCCTTGGAAACCCCGCACTCGCGGGCGATCTCCGCCATCGACGCATTGTGGAAGCCCCTGGCTGCGAAGAGGCCCGCAGCGGCGTCGACGATCGTCGCGCGCTGCAACTGGAAGGTCGGGGCCTTGCCTCTGGCCATCGGGTTCTCGCTCCTGTACTGCGGTCGGTTCGTGATGTGCAAGCGCACATACGCCGACCAGGTTGTCCGGGACGCGCCACAGAGGGCGCGCCGTGCGCCCACAGCGATCGTCGCGGCCGATCGGAAGAATCGTTCCCATCGCCTTGTCCCTGCATTCCGGCGTCTCGCGGTCGGTCGGTTGCGCGCGCTTGCCGATTGCAGGATTGTGCCCGGCAAGAAAACCGGCCGACCAGTCGATCAATCGTAATGTTGCGCCACATCAACACCCGAGCGATTTTCCTCCAGCCCTGCTTGCGTGCCCTGCCGCTCGCGTGCACTCGAAACCAAGACCCGCACGGTCCCGGCGGCCCACGCCCTGCAGGCGGCACTCCTGTTCGCGCCCGGGGCGCCCCTCGATCGCGCGCTCGGCGCCCCGGACTCGGGACCCGACCGGCCGCGCAAGCTGGTGAGCCACGCCACCCCGCGCACAGGCGTGGTACTGTCACCGAGCCCGGGCGGCGCAGTGCTACCAGATCACTCGGCCGCCCTCTCCGACCACCCTCGCGTCGTCCAGCGCAGCCGTCACATCGACCGAGCGCAACGGCACGAGCCGCCTCCGCCCGGAACCAAGCCATGCCCTGCTATGAAATCGACGGCGTCCGTCCTGTCGTCCACCCCACCGCCTACGTCCATCCCGATGCCGTGCTGATCGGCGACGTGTTCGTCGGCGCCGGCTGCTACGTGGCCCCGCTCGCCTCGCTGCGCGGCGACTTCGGCCGCATCGTGCTCGAGGAGGGCAGCAACGTGCAGGACTGCTGCGTGCTGCACAGCTTTCCGGGCATCGATACCGTGGTCGAGGTCAACGGCCACGTGGGCCACGCCGCAGTGCTGCACGCCTGCCGGGTCGGGCGCAACGCGCTGATCGGCATGAACGCCGTGGTGATGGACCATGCCGAGGTGGGCGAAGGCAGCATTGTCGCCGCCGCAGCCTTCGTGAAGGCGGAGATGAAGATCCCGCCCGGCGTGCTGGTCGCAGGCGTTCCTGCCAAGGTGCTGCGCGAGTTGACCGAGCAGGAGCGCAAGTGGAAGGTGATCGGCACCAGCTGCTACCAGAACCTGGCCCGCCGTAGCCTCGCCACCCTCAAGCCCTGCGAGCCGCTGCGCGAAGGCGACCACGAACGTCCGCGCTTCGAGGCACCCGACGTGATGCCGCTGAGCGACGCACGCCGGCGTACCGACTGAACACCCGCCCGACCTCGCCCCGTCGGCTGCAGCGGCGATGGCCCGCCCCCTCGCGGCCCGCGGCTGCCCTCGTCGGGCGGCTCACGAGAAGGGATAGGGCCACTCGTCCTGTTCCTCCGAGAACAAGCTCGCGACCAGCGTACGCAGCCAGCGGTTGCGCGGATCGTGGTGGAAGCCGCGGTGCCAGTGCTGGTAAAGCTCGATGCGCGGGATCGCCAGCGGTGGCTCGGCCATCCGCACGGTCTCGCCCACACGCGTGAAGTATTGACCGATCGCATGTGGCAGCGTCACCACCAGGTCGGAGCGCCCGATGATGCCGGGCAGGCTCATGAAGTGCGGGGTGCGCAGCACGATGCGCCGCTGGATGCGCAGGCGCTCGAGGTATTTCTCGAAGATCTCCTGGCTGCGTCCCTTGGCCCGCACCGCGGCGTGCTCGAGCGACAGGAAGCACTCGAGCGACAGCTGGTGATCCTGCACCGGATGATCCGCGCGCAACAGGCACACGAAGCGATGGCTGAGCAGCTTCTCGCGGTAGAAGCCTGCGGCGTCCAGGTCGGGGTGATAGCCGATCGCCAGATCGACCTCGCCATCCTCCATCGCGCGCATCAGCTCCCCCGGCGAGAGCGTCACCGAATCGAGCATGGCCAGCGGCGCGAGCCGGCGCACGCTGTCCAGGATGCGCGGCAGGAAGACCAATTCACCCACGTCCGAGAGCGCGACGGTGAGGTTTCCCTCGTACTTCGCCGGATCGAAGCGGTCGGCGACGAAGAAGTCCACCTCGAGCCGCGCCAGCATCGCGCGGGCACTGCTCGCGAGCGCATGTGTACGCGCGGTGGGGGTGACGCCCGAGGCGGTCTTGATGAACAGCGGCTCACCGAGCGCACGACGCAGTCGGCCGAGCGCACTGCTGACGGTCGGCTGGCTCAGCCCCAGGGCCTCGGCCGCGCGGCTGACGCTGCCGGCCTCATAGACCGCGAGCAATACGCGCAGCAGGTTCAGGTCGAAGTCGCGCAGACTCATTCCAGCTCGAATGTTATTGATGAAAGAAATAAAGGTAATCCGTTCATCTGTATTGTGCGACATCAGCATGGGGAATTTAATGGCTCCAACAGAAAAATAAATCCAGCCCCGCGAGGGGAGCCCGGTCGAGGAGACACACCGATCATGTTCTTCCACCCCCTTGCGGGCCACGAGCCCTCCAGTCCTCCCGCGCTTCGCGCAATCGCCTGCGGCGCAAGATCATGAACGCGGCCGAACTGCTGCTCTGCGGCGAGCCCGGGCGGATCGCGCTGATCGAGGGCGATGTCCGCATCGACTACGCCGGTCTGCGCGCCGACGCCATCCGCAGCGCCGCGGCGCTGCTCGACGCCGGCCTGCGCCCCGGCGATGCCTGCGTGCTCGCCCTGCCCGACGGCATCGAATGGGCGGCCGCCTTCATCGGCATGCTGTGGGCGGGGGTGCGGCCGATCGCGATCAACCCGCGCACGGCGGCCGTGCAGATCGCCGACCTGATGCTGGACTCGGGTGCGGCCGCAGCGCTGCTCGAGGACGAAGCCGCGCGTGCGCTCGGCGACAAGCGTGCGATCGATCTCGGCGAATGGCGCCGCCGGGTGGAGCGCGCCACCGCGACACCCGCAGCCGCTCCGGCGGACGACGACGACCCGGCCTTCCTGCTCTACTCGTCCGGTACCACCGGTCGGCCCAAGGGCATTCTCCATGCCCACCGCGCAATCCGCGACGCCCACGTATTCGCCCGCGACCTCCTCGGCGCACGCCCAGGCCACCGCTTCTATTCCAGCTCCAAGCTGTTCTTCGCCTACCCGCTCGCCAACGCCTTCTTCGCCGGCCTGCGCCTGGGCGCCACCGTCGTGCTCGATCCCGAATGGCCCGACCCAACGCGCGTCGCGGCGATGGTCGAGCGCCACGAGCCGCACATCTTCTTCAGCGTCCCCACGCTCTACCGCCGCCTGGTCGATGCCGGCGTGCGTTTCCGCGGCCTGCACGCCGCGGTCTCCGCCGGCGAGGCCTGTCCCCCCTCGCTCGCACGCGAATGGCAGGCGATGACCGGGGTGCCGCTGGTCAATGGCTACGGCACCACCGAGACGCTGTCGCTGGTGCTCTACCGCACGCCGGAGATGGACGCCGCGCACCCCACGCCGCTCACCGGGATTCATCCGGAGCAGCTCACCAGCGGCGAGGTCGAGACTTGGCGGCTGTGGTTCTCCCACCCCGCGGTCGCGCTCGGCTATACGCGCGTGGTCACCCACGACAGCGCACGCTTCGCCGACGGCCGCTTCGCCCCCGGCGACGTGTTCCGCCACGCACCCGACGGCGAGGGCTGGCTGTTCGCCGGCCGCAGCGACCAGCTCGTCAAGGTGTTCGGTCGCTGGGTGGATGTGGTCGCGGTCGAGCAGGCCGTGCAGGAACGCATGCGCGGCAAGGCCGAGGAGGTGTGCGTGATCCCTGCGCAGGGGGAGGACGCCGACATGATCCGCCTGCACCTCTTCGCCATCCCCGGCGACTTGCCGCCACCGCAGGTGCTCGCCGCCGCTCAGGCCGCGATCGAGAGCCTGCCGCCCTACCAGCGCCCCGAGAAGATCCACTTGGTCGATCACTTCCCGCGTACCGACACCGGCAAGCTGCGCCGCAACGAGCTCGCACGCCGCACGGCCTGAACGCTCCCGTTTTCCGACAACAGGCGCCGCAGCACGGCGCCACCCGGCGGCCGCGCGGCTGCCATCGCCCGCCGACGGCCCCATCCGCCGGCGGGATCCGGCCAAGACTGCCGACCCGATGACGGGCGGCGGACCATCGACAGCAGATCGAGGAGACACTCATGCCGAAACTCCGCACCACCCTTCGTACGCTCACCGCCGGCCTGTGCCTGGCCGCAGCCTTCCCGGCCCACGCCGGACCCGAGGTCCTGCGCGTGCATCACTTCCTGCCCACCGGCTCGACCGCCCACGCGAAGTTCATCACTCCCTGGTGCGCGAAGATCGAGGCCGAGTCCGCAGGCGGACTCAAGTGCCAGATCTTCCCCTCGATGCAGCTCGGTGGATCGCCAGCCCAGCTCATCGACCAGGCACGCGACGGCGTCGCCGACATCGTGTGGACGCTGCCCGGGTACAGCGCCGGCCGCTTCCCGATCGTGGAGGTATTCGAGCTACCGTTCATGATCACCACCGCGGAGGCCACCAGCCGCGCCGTGTGGGATTTCGTGCAGCAGCACGACCGCAAGGAATTCGAGGCGGTACACCCGATCGCGTTCCACGTGCATGGCCCCGGCCACTTCTTCATGGTCAAGAAGCCGGTCAATGGCCTGGACGACATCAAGGGCGCCAAGCTGCGCGCCCCCACCCGGCTCACCAACCTGATGCTCGCCTCGCTCGGCGCCAGCCCGGTGGGCATGCCGGTGCCGCAGGTGCCGGAGGCGCTCTCCAAGGGCGTGATCGACGGCGCCATCCTGCCCTACGAGGTGGTGCCGGCGATCAAGGGCCACGAGCTGACGAAGTACGCCAGCGAGGGCGATCCGGGGTTCGCGGGGCTCTACACCACGGTGTTCGTGTTCGCGATGAACAAGAGCCGCTACGACGGCCTGCCCGAGAACCTGCGCAAGGTGATCGACGCCAACAGTGGTGCCGAAACCTCAGCCTGGATCGGCAAGGTGTATGACGAGGCCGACGGCCCCGCGCGCAAGAAGCTCGCGGACAACGGCAACGCGATCAACACCCTCCCCGCCGCGGAACTGGAGAAATGGAAGGTGGCCAGCGGCAGCGTGGCCGAACAATGGGTCAAGGACGTTTCCGCCAAGGGCGCCGACGGCGCCCGCCTGCTCGAAGCGGCACGCGGGCTGATCGCCACCCACAGCCGGTGAACCTTGTACGCCGGTGCTGCCCCGTCACCCTCCCGGGGGCGGAGCACCCGGCGCCCGCAATACCGTCCCACCAAGCGGAGAGCACCATGAACGACAGCCCGCCCCCGCCTCTCAAACGCCCGCGCGACCGGATCGGTCGCGCGCTCGACGCCGTCTGCCGCAGCTTCGCGATCGGAGGCGGCTTGGTGCTTGCCGCCATGGCGCTCATGATGGTGTTCAGCATCGCCCGTCGCGCCCTGGCCGGAATCCCGGTCCAGGGCGACTTCGAGCTGGTGCAGTACGCGACCGCGATCGCGGTGGCGATGTTCCTGCCCTTCTGCCAGATGGTGCGCGGCCACATCATCGTGGACTTCTTCACCATGCGCGTGGGCGAACGCCCGCGCGCCGTGCTCGATGCGCTGGCCGGCGTGCTGCTCGCGGTGGCGGCCTTCCTGGTCGCCTGGCGCCTCGGCGTGGGGATGGGCGAGCTGCGCGGTAACGGCGACAGCTCGATGATCCTCGGCGTGCCGACCTGGTATCCCTACCTGGCGATGGTGCCCTCCTTCTTCCTGCTCGGCTGCGCGGCGCTGTACACCGCCGCCGAGGGTCTCTTGCGGGTGCGCCCATGAGCGGCATCGAATACGGCCTGCTGGCCTTCGCCTTCCTCCTCGTGCTGCTCGCGCTGCGGGTGCACATCGCGGTCGCGATGCTGATCACCGGCATCACCGGCTACGTCTCCCTGGTCGGCTGGACCCCTCTGCTCGCCTACCTCAAGAACGCCGCCTTCGCACGCTATTCGGTATACGACCTCGCGGTGGTGCCGCTCTTCCTGCTGATGGGCCAGTTCGCCCTGCGCGGCGGCCTGTCCAAGGGGCTCTTCGACGCCGCCAACGCCTTCGTCGGCCACTGGCGTGGCGGCATCGCAATGGGCGCCGTGGGCGCATGCGCAGGCTTCGGCGCGATCTGCGGCTCCTCGCTCGCCACCGCAGCGACCATGGGCCAGGTCGCACTACCCGAACTGCGGCGCCACGGCTATGCCCCGGGGCTCGCCACCGGCGCGCTTTCCGCAGGCGGCACCCTGGGCGTGCTGATCCCACCCTCGGTGGTGTTGGTGATCTACGCCATCCTGACCGAGCAGAACATCGCCCGACTGTTCCTCGCCGCCCTCGTCCCCGGCATCCTCGCGGCGATCGGCTACATGCTCACGATCATGGTGTTCGTGCGGATCAACCCCACCGCCGGCCCGGCCGGTCCGCGCATCCCGTGGTCTGGCCGCCTGCAGGCGCTGCTGCGGATCTGGCACGTGCTGGCGATCTTCGTGATCGTGATCGGCGGCATCTACGCCGGAATCTTCACCCCGACCGAAGCCGCTGCAGTGGGTGCCGTCGCCACCGGCATCGTCGCCCTGCTTGCCGGCGGCCTGCGCGGCGGCGGCTGGCTGGCCTGCATCTACGGCACCGCGCAGGCCACCGGAATGATCTTCCTGGTGCTGCTCGGCGCAGACGTGCTCAACGTGTTCCTCGCGCTGACCCAGCTTCCCGGCGAGCTCGCCGCCTGGGTCGGCGGCTCGGGCCTGCCGCCACTCGCCGTGTTGTTCTCGATCTTCGCAATGCTGGTGGTTCTCGGCTGCATCATGGACAGCCTGTCGATGATCCTGCTGATGGTGCCGATCTTCTTTCCGGTGGTGATGGGCCTGGAGCTATTCGGGCTGGGAGACACGGAGAAGGCGATCTGGTTCGGCATCATGATGCTGATGCTGGTCGAGATCGGACTGATCACGCCTCCGGTGGGCATGAACGTCTACATCATCAACAGCCTCGCCGGCGACGTGCCCATGAGCACCACCTTCCGCGGCGTCGTGCCCTTCCTGATCTCGGACGGCATCCGCATCCTGCTGCTGGTGTTCGTGCCGCCGATCAGCCTGTTCCTGGTACGGATGTTCGGCTGACTCCCGCTGGAGACAATGCGGAGCGGGGCAAGCTCAGCCCGCTTCCGCGGAAGGCACCGATCCTGGAAGGGTCAGCTGCGGGGCGCGCTCGCATCCTCACCCAGCGCGCGCTCGACGCTGGAGATCTTGTCCTCCATAGACTGCTCGCGATCGGTGCGCGTACCCAGCCGGATCGAGGTCGTGATCCGCGGCGCACCCATTGCATGCACCACTTCGTGGCAGCGCTTGACCGCGGCCATGACCTCGTCCCAATCGCCTTCGATGTTGGTGCCATAGGCGTGGAGCTGTGACTTCAGGCCCGCCTCGCGGATCACCCGTTCGCACGCCGCCACATGGGATGAAACGGACAGTCCCACACCGAGCGGGACCACGCACAGATCGAGGATGACTTTCACGGACGGCTTCTCCAGCGTTGATCGACGGAGCCCGATTCTAGCGCCGCGGACGCTCCCCGCGCGCTGCGCCCGAACCGCTCGAGCCAGCCATCGCCGCAAGCTCCTCGCGCGCCAGTTCGCGCCACGCGCCCACACCCAGGCCGTCCAGGCCCCACGGTCCGATCGCCACCCGGATCAGACGGAGGGTCGGATGGCCGATCTTCGCCGTCATCCGGCGCACCTGCCGGTTCTTGCCCTCGCGCAGCACGATCTCGATCCAGCTCGTCGGTACCGACTTGCGGAAGCGCACCGGCGGATCCCGCGGCCACAGCCATGCGGGCTCCGCCACGCCGCGAGCGGCGCACGGCAGCGTGCGGAAATCGCCCAGGTCCAGACCGGCACGCAAGGTGGCCAACGCCGCCTCGTCGGGCTCCCCTTCGACCTGGACCAAATAGGTCTTTGCCAGCTTGTGGCGTGGATCGGCAATGCGGTGCTGGAGCGCGCCATCGTCGGTGAGCAGCACCAGTCCCTCGCTGTCGGCGTCAAGGCGGCCTGCAGCATAGACGCCGGGCACCGCGACATGATCCTTGAGCGTCGCACGACCGGCCTCGTCGGCGAACTGGCACAGCACGCCGAATGGCTTGTTGAAAAGCAACAGGCGGGAGGGCTTCGGTACCCGATCGGCGGGTCTCTTGCTGGTGCTGGACGGAAACATCTGGAACGACACACAGACCTGCATCGGGAAGCCAGAAGCCCGGGATCCGATCGACAGCCTCGGAAACCGAAATCTCCCCGACGATGGGAAGCCCCTGGCGGGCAGACAAGGAATGGCGGAGGCGGTGAGATTCGAACTCACGAGGGGCGTAAACCCCTGACGGTTTTCAAGACCGTTGCATTCAACCGCTCTGCCACGCCTCCGCAAGGACGCGAAGTATACCACCGCGGCGCGCCCGCATCGGCGGGCGATCGCCAGCCATCACACCGCCCCGCCGCAGGCCTCGGGGTCGCGCTCGAAGAGGGCGACGGACTCGACGTGCGAGGTCTGCGGGAACATGTTGGCGATGCCTGCCGCGGCAAGCCGGTAGCCCTTTTCGTGCACCAGCACGGCCGCGTCGCGCGCCAGCGTCGCCGGGTTGCAAGACACATAGACGATGCGCGACGGCCCGCGTGAAGGGTCGATCGCCTTCACCACCGCGATTGCGCCTTCGCGCGGAGGATCGATCAGCAGCTTGTCCAGGCGACCGAGCGCGGCGAGGCTGTCCTCGGTGGTCTCGAACAGGTTGGCGGCGTGGAACTCGCAACGCCCGCGGAGTCCGTTGCGTGCCGCGTTGGCATAAGCGCGCTCGACCAGCGCCTCGCTGCCCTCGACACCGACCACCTCGGCGCCGAGCCGCGCGATCGGCAGGCTGAAGTTGCCCAGCCCGCAGAACAGGTCGGCGATGCGCTCGCCCGGCCGCGGATCGAGCAGTTGCATCGCCCGTCGGATCAGCAGCCGATTGATGTCCACATTCACCTGGGTGAAGTCGGTCGGGCGGAAATCCAGACGCAGGTCGAACTCGGGCAGGGTGTAGAACGGCGGCAGTGCGTCCGCGGGGTGCAGTGCCCGCGCCGAATCGGGACCGCCAGGCTGGATCCAGGCCTGGACGCCCTCGGCGTCGGCGAAGGCGGCGAGCCGCTGCTCGTCCGTAGCCGAGAAGGGCAACAGGTTGCGGAACACGAACACCGTGCTGTCCTCACCCACCGCGATCTCGACCTGAGGCAGGCGGTCGGCGATCGACAGCCCGGCAAGCAGCGTGCGCAGGCGCGGCAGCAGCGCCGAGATCGCCGGCGGCAACACCGGGCAGGTGCGCATGTCGACGATGTAGCTCGAACGGCGCTCGTGGAAACCGACGCGCAAACCGCCCTTGCTCGGTACCATGCGCACGCCCAGGCGCGCCCGGTAGCGGTAGCCCCACGCAGGGCCGTGGATCGCCGGCAGTATCCGTCCGGCGCGCAGCTTGCCGATGTGGCGCAGCGCGTCCTCGAGGATGCGCTGCTTCACCGCAGCCTGCGCATCCGCATCCAAATGTTGCATCGAGCAGCCGCCACACACGCCGTAATGCGGGCAGCGCGGCACCGCGCGCTGGGCACTCGGGCGCAGGACCTTAACCGTCTCGCCCTGCTCGTAGCTCGGTTTCGCGCGCCGCACCACGTATTCGACACGCTCGCCCGGCAGGGCCCCCTCGACGAACACCGCCTTGCCATCCACACGGGTCACCCCGCGGCCTTCGTGGTCCAGTGAATCGATCTTGGCTATCGGCATGGTCGTGCGGAAGGGGGGTCGGAAAGCGCGCGATTCTACCGCGCCCCACGTCTGTCGATGTCCGATTCCGGCAACGTCCTCTTACCTTTCCACCTCGTCTGTACGCCGCCCCTGCATCCGGACGACATGAACCCGCGTGCTAGAATCTTTGTGCATCGCGGCATTCCAATCGGATGCCGGAAACTTCCGGCTTCCGCAGGAAGGAGCCGTGCGCACCCCAACTCCCAGAACAAGGAAGACAGACCATGAAGCATTCCATCCTCGCCGCCGCTCTCGTCGCACTCGCCGTCTCCGCCTGCGGGAAGAAGGAAGAGCCGGTCGCCGCACAGCCGGTCCCCTCCGCCCAGGAGCAAATGAAGGAATCGGCAGCCCAGGCGGTGGAAGCCGCCAAGGAAAGCGTGAAGGCTGCCGGCGATGCGGCCGCTGCCGGCGCGCAAGCGGTCAAGCAAGAGGCCGCAGCAGCAGTCGAGGCGACCAAGGACGCCGCCACGGCCGCCGCTGCGAAGGCCGATGCGGTGGTCGACTCCGCCGCACAGAAGGCAGAGGTTGCTGCCGGCGCAGTTGCGGAGAAGACAGATGCCGCGGTCGAGGCGGTGAAGGATGCCGCGACCGACGCCAAGACCGGCACCCTCGACGCAGCTGCCGAAGCCAAGGCGGCAGCCGAAGCTGCGGTGAATGCCGCCAAGGAGCCGGCCGCGAAGTAAGAACGCGTTTGGCGCACAAGACATGAAAAAGCCGGCATAACGCCGGCTTTTTCTGTGCACGCTGTCCCCGAAAGACGGCCTATGCGGGCAGTTAACGCAGACCTCGCGAAACCTGCCCGCTCCACGCGTTCAGCGCAGCTGCTCCTGCAGCAGGCCGAGCATGCGGCGTGCCGTATCGGAGTTGTCGAGTCCGCCCTCCCGGGTGAGCACGCTGACCCGAGAGACCTCGCCCTGCCCCTGTACGCGCAGACGGTACTCGCTGCCACCCGAGGCCGGCTTGTCGTCGCTTCGCCAGAACGCCAGGCGTGACAGGAAGCCTTTATCCGTGCTGCGGTTGTCAGCGTCGGGGTCGACGTAGCGCACGAAGTAGAGGCCCTGCGCGCGATCGCGGTCCTCGACCGTGAAGCCGATCCGATCGAGCGCCAGGCCGACACGACGCCAGGCGCGGTCGAAGGCCTCGTCCATCACCAGCATCACCTGGCCATCGGCGGCAGAGGCGATACGCGCCCGCTCCGCCGCCTGCTGCGTCGTCGCGATCGCAGCTTCGGCGCGCGCTTCCTCTGCACCCAGGCGCACCATGAGGCGGCGCAACATCTCGGCCTCGAGCTCCGGATCGGCGGGGCGCGGCTGCCAGATCGTCGAATCCTTGGCTTCCGTGGGATAGATTTCCATCATTCCACGGTGGGAGATGTAGACCTCGACGGTGCCCGACTCCTTGCCCTGCTCGAGGCGGGTGCGGAACTTGTCGCGCTCGGGGGTCGAGAACAGACCGTCGAGCACCTTGCCCACGGTCGAGCGCACGAAATCCTGCGGGATCTTGGCGCGATCCTCGGCCCAGTCGGTTTCCATGACGCCGATTTCAGGGCTGTCGATGTTGAGGATGAAGCCGAGCTCGAGCCAGAAGTCCTTGATCTGCGGCCACAGCTCCTCAGCCGTGCCGCCCACCACCAGCCAGCGCTGGGTGCCCGCGCGCTCGATGCGCATCGTGTCGGACTTGGCGAGCACCTCGGGACCGCTGGAAGCCTGCGCAGGCTGGCCGGCACGGTCGGCCGTGTAGGCAGAGTAGGTTGCGACGCCGCGCGGAGCGACATCGGGCACGGCGAAGCGGTCGTCGCGCTGCGGTGCAGTGAGGTCGGGCGGAATCTCGAGCGGGCGCTCGATCTGTTTCGCGCTCTTGTAGTCGATACGCTTGGATTCGAGCAACGATCCCGAACAACCGCCGAGCGCGATCGAGAGCGCAAGCAGGGACAGGGGGGTGCGCTTGGAACGGATCATGGAAGTCCTGGGCAGATAGATTCGTTTCAGACCTGGATGCCGGCCTTGCGCATCGCCGCGCGCACGCGCTCGTGATGGGCTGCGGACAGCGGAGTGAGGGGCAGGCGGATACCGTCGCCGATCAGGCTCATGCGCGCCACCGCCCACTTCACCGGGATCGGGTTGGCCTCGCAGAACAGGTCGCGATGCAGACCAGTGAGCCCGGCGTTGGTTTCGCGCAGCGTGCGCATGTCACCCGCCACCGCAGCCGCACAAAGCGCATGCATCGCGCGTGGCGCTACGTTGGCGGTCACCGAGATGACGCCATGGCCGCCGAGCATCAGGAAGGCGGCGGACGTCATGTCGTCGCCGCTGTAGAGCCCGAACTCCGCCGGCACGCGCTCGATGAGGTCGCAGGCGCGGTCGAGGTTGCCGGTGGCGTCCTTGAGACCGACGATGTTGGGGACCTCGGCGAGGCGGAGGACGGTGTCGTTGGCGAGATCGGCGACGGTGCGGCCCGGCACGTTGTAGAGGATCAGCGGCAGCTCGACCGCCTCCGCGATGGTGCGGAAATGGCGGTAGAGACCTTCCTGGGTGGGCCTGTTGTAATAGGGCACGACCGACAGGTGGGCGTTCGCGCCGGCCTGCGCGGCGAAGCGGGCGAGCTCGACCGCCTCGGCGGTGGAGTTGGCGCCGGTCCCGGCGATCACGGGGACGCGCCCGGCACTGTGCTCGACGGCCACGCGGATCAGTTCGCAGTGTTCGTCGACGGTGACCGTGGGCGATTCGCCGGTCGTGCCGACGATCACGATGCCGTCGGTACCTTCGGCGATGTGCCAGTCGATAAGGCTGCGCAGGCGGGGGAAGTCCAGGCTGCCGTCGTCGTGCATGGGCGTGACGATGGCGACAAGCGATCCGGTAATCATGGCGTCCGACAGTGAATTAAAGCTGGGATTCTAACCGATCGCCGCGCGCGGTCGAGCCCGCCGCTGTTACAGGACGCGGCCGGCAGGCCCGTTGCGCGGGCGTGCCGGCCGACGGCAGCGAAGGCGGCGTGGGGAGCGGGGCTCAGAGATCGGCCAGGGTCTTGATGTGCGCCACCACGGAACGCGCCAGCGAGGAAAGCGAGTAGCCGCCCTCGAGCACGGAGACGATGCGCTTGTGGCCACAGGACTCGGCGACGCCCTTGATCTGCTGTGTCGCCCAGATGTAGTCGGCCTCGAGCAGCCCGAGCGAACCCATGTCGTCCTCGTAGTGCGCGTCGAACCCCGCGGAGATGAAGATCATCTGCGGATTGTGGCTGCGCAGCGCGGGCACGACGATGTCCCCGAACACCTGGCGGAACGCGTCGCCCCGCGTACCCGCGGGCAAAGGGACATTGCACATGTGCGCCGGCGGATTCTCGGTACCGCAGTATGGGTAGAAGGGATGCTGGAAGATCCCTGCCATCATCACCCGTGGGTCGTTGCGGAAGATGTCCTCGGTGCCGTTGCCGTGGTGAACATCGAAGTCGACCACCGCGACGCGGTCCAGCCCGTGCACCTCGAGCGCGTGGCGAGCAGCGATCGCGATGTTGTTCATGAAGCAGAACCCCATCGCCTTGGCGCGCTCGGCATGATGGCCGGGCGGACGCACGGCGCAGAACGCGTTCTCGATCTCGCCCTTCATCACCAGGTCGGTGGCGTACACGCCGGCACCCGCCGAGCGCAGCGCCGCCTTCATCGTGCCCGGGCTCATCGCGGTGTCGGGGTCGAGGTGGCGGATTCCGTGCTCCGGCACGCTCTCGAGCAGGTTGTCGAAATACTCGGCCGGATGCA
Organism: Thauera sp.; assembly: GCA_016790365.1. GTDB lineage: Bacteria > Pseudomonadota > Gammaproteobacteria > Burkholderiales > Rhodocyclaceae > Thauera. The sequence continues at coordinate 18,254 of JAEUNQ010000313.1, forward strand.
CGCGCAGGATCTGCTCGCGCTCGGCCAACGGCGCATCGAAGAAGGACACGTACATGTCGAGCCCCGAAGCGATCAGGCGATCATTGATCGCCGAAAGCCGGTCGGGACACTCGGGGTGCATCGTGCCCATGTCGTGCAGCCAGCAGTCACGGTGAGTAATGAATGCCGTCGTGGTCATGCTCCTCCCTCTCGCCTCGTGGACGACGGACGCGGGGAACAGAACCCCGCGCCGACACTGGCGGCCGCCGACCATGTTGCGCCCGATCGTCGGGCCGCTCGCCTTTGTCGTCTATTATCACCGCTTCCCGGCCAATTTCACAGTGCGCCACGATGCCCCTGCACCATGCGAATCGTCTGCTCGAAGCCGCATCGCGGATCATCCTCGGCAAGGAGCGCGAGTTGCGCCTCGCGCTCGCCTGCCTGATCGCGCGCGGCCACCTGCTGATCGAGGACGTCCCCGGCGTCGGCAAGACCACCCTCGCGCATGCACTCGCCCGGCTGATGGGGCTGCAGTTCCAGCGCATCCAGTTCACCAGCGATCTGTTGCCTGCGGACATCCTCGGCGTATCCATCTTCGACCGCGACACCACCGCCTTCCGCTTCCACCCTGGTCCGGTGTTCGCCCAGCTCATCCTCGCCGACGAGATCAACCGGGCGACGCCGAAAACACAAAGCGCACTGCTGGAGGCGATGGAAGAGCGTCAGGTCACTACCGACGGCCAGACCTGCGCGCTGCCCGAGCCCTTCTTCGTGATCGCCACGCAGAACCCCGCCCACCAGGTCGGCACCTTCCCGCTGCCCGAGAGCCAGCTCGACCGCTTCCTGCTGCGCATCCGCCTCGGCTATCCCGATCCGGAGGCCGAGCGCGCGCTGCTGATGGGCGAGGATCGCCGCGGCCTGCTCGAGCGCCAGCCGGCGGTCATCGGCCCGGCCGAACTGCTCGAGATGCAGCAGGCGGCCCAGGGCCTGCACGTCGCCGATGCCCTCGTCGCCTACGTCCAGGCCCTGCTCGCTGCGACCCGCAACAGCACGGAACTCGCCGGCGGACTGAGCCCGCGCGCCGGACTCGGGCTCCTTTCCGCAGCGCGCGCCTGGGCGCTCCTCGACGGTCGCGATCACGTGCTGCCAGAGGATGTGCAGATCCTGTTCCCGCACGTCGCCGCACATCGTCTGCACCTGGCCGGAGACGGCCGCCCGGCGCCACCGGCGACACTGGTCCGGCTGCTGCAGGCGGTCGCCGTGGGCTGATGGAACGCGCGACCGTATCGTTCGCCGCAAGCCTGCGACACGCCGCTGACCGCTGGCTGTTCCGCATCGGCGCCCCCGAGCGTGTGCCGATCCACCTCGGCCAGCGCCGCATCTACGTCCTGCCGAGCGCAGCCGGCCTCGGCTTCGCACTCGCCCTGCTGGTGATGCTGCTGGCGTCGGTCAACTACAACCTGAGCCTGGGCTACGCGCTCGTATTCACGCTCGCCGGCAGCGCCGCGGCCAGCATGCTGCACGCATTTCGCAACCTGCATGGCCTCTCGATCCGGCCCGGGCGCTGCGCGCCGGTGTTCGCCGGAGACACAGCCGCATTCACCATCCTGATCGACAACCCGGCGCAGCGCCGGCGCCCCGCCCTGCGCCTCGGCGCGCATGGACACTGGAGCGGATTCGAGCTCCCCGCCGAGCAGGAGAGCGCAATCACCCTGGCCTGTCCGGCGCCGCGCCGCGGCCGGCTCGCGCTCGGGCGCAGCGTGCTCGAGACGCACTGGCCACTGGGCCTGATCCGGGCGTGGAGCGTGTTCATCCCGGACGCCGAGTGCCTGGTGCTGCCCACCCCGGAGACCGACCCGCCGCCCCTTCCCGCCGATGGCGACGACGACCGCTTCGGTGGCCGCCGCAAGCGCGCGGGCGACGACGATTTCGCCGGCCTGCGGGCGCATCGCAGCGCCGACTCCCCGCGCCACGTCGCTTGGAAGGTCCTCGCGCGCGGCGGCCCGATGCTGACCAAGGAGTTCGCCGCAGGGCAAGGGGGCGAGTTGCTGCTCGACTGGGACCGCCTGCCGCCCGAGCTCGACGACGAGCGCCGCCTGTCCCGGCTCACCGCATGGGTGCTCGCCGCCGAGCGCGAGGGCATCCGCTACACGCTCGCCCTTCCCGGCGTCCGTGTGCCTGCCGCGCTCGGCGGCGCCCATCGCGAGCGCTGCCTGCGCCTGCTGGCACTCCACGGACTCGCCGATATGGCGACGGAGGACAGCGCATGAGTCAGTGTCGCACGCAGCGCCTGATCGCTCGCCTCCGCCCCGCCGGCCACCCGAACGGGGCGCGCGCCAACCCGCCCGGCCCCGCGCTGCGCCGCAACCAGGGCGCATGGCTGCTTGCCGCGGCCGCAGCTGCGATCGGCCCGCATGCGGGCTGGCTGCCGATCTGGGTCGCGGCGCTTGGCCTCGGCCTCCTCGCCTGGCGCGCACTGCTGCTCTGGCGCGGGAGCCGGCCGCCGCCGGGCGCCTTGCTGCTCACGCTCGCACTCGCCGTGGCCGCGGGTGTGCGGGCGGAGTTCGGGCATTTCTTCGGGCGCGAGCCTGGGGTGGCGCTGCTTGTGCTGCTGCTCGGCCTCAAGCTGCTCGAGACGCGCGCCGCACGCGACATCCGTGCCGGGGTGCTGCTCTGCCTGTTCCTGCAGCTCGCGCTCTTCTTCGAGGACCAATCCCTGCCGGTGGCCGCGCTCGCGCTCGCCGGCAGCCTGCTGGCACTCGGCGCCCTGGTCGCGCTCACCGCCCCCGAGGGAAGCGAGCGCGAGCACCTGCGCACCGCGGCCACCCTGCTCGCACAGGGACTACCCTTCATGCTCGTGCTGTTCGTGCTCTTCCCCCGAATCCAGGGGCCGCTGTGGGGCCTGCCGGCGGACGCCTTCTCGGCGCGCACGGGGCTTTCGGACACGATGCGCCCCGGGTCGATCAGTGCCCTCGGGCAATCCGACGAGATCGCACTGCGCGCCGCATTCACCGGTCCGCCGCCCCCACCAGCGCAGCGCTACTGGCGCGGCCCGGTACTCGGCCGCTTCGACGGCCGGGAATGGCACGCCGAACCCGCCACCGAGTCGGCTGTGCCCGCCTACGCGCCCCAGGGCGAGCGCATCGACTACCTGCTCACCATCGAGCCGCATCGGCGGCGCTGGCTGATCGCCCTCGAGCACCCGGCCGCGGCGCAGCCGGCGGTCCGCTACACCAGCGATCTACGCGCGCTCACCGCAGAGCCCTTGCGATCGCGGGCACGCTTCACACTGAGCGCATACCCGCGCACGCCGGTGGGCATGGACGAGTCGCCCGTTGTGCTCGCCGCCGCCACCGCCCTTCCCACGGACAGCAACCCGCGCAGCCGCCAGCTCGCCAGCAGACTCGCGGCCGGCGCACGCGACGATGCCGAGATCCTCGAGCGCGTGCTCGCCGAGCTGCGCGCGCTCCGCCTTGCCTACACCCTGCGCCCACCCCTGCTCGGGCGCCATGCTGCCGATGAGTTCCTGTTCGACAGCCAGCGCGGCTTCTGCGAGCACTTCGCCTCCGCCTTCGCCGTGCTGATGCGCGCCGCCGGCGTCCCGACGCGGATCGTCACTGGCTACCAGGGAGGCGAGATCAACCCGATCGATGGCCATCTGGTGGTGCGCCAGTCCGACGCGCACGCCTGGGCCGAGGTCTGGCTGCAGGGACAAGGCTGGCTGCGGGTGGACCCCACCGCACTCGCCGCACCGGAGCGCATCGACGGAGGACTGGCCGCAGCGCTTGCCGACGCGGGCGAACTGCCACTGATGCTGCGTGCGGACATGGCATGGCTGCGCGGCCTTCGCCACCGCTGGGAAGCGGTCGCCAACCTGTGGAACCAGCACGTCCTTGGCTACAATCCCGAGCGCCAGCGCGAACTCCTCGCGCGCATCGGCCTCGGCGCCGGCCGTACTGCACAGACCCTCGGCGTCCTGGCGGGGGCGGTGGCTCTGCTGTTCGCCACCCTGTATGCCTGGAGCCTGCGCCGCCCGCGCCTGCAGGACCCGCTCGCGCGAACGTGGGAGCGCTTCTGCGCGAAGATGGCGGACGCCGGCCTTGCGCGTTCGCCCTGGCAAGGGCCGCAGGCCTATGCCGAGGAGCTGGCAGCGCGCTTCCCCGCGCAAGCAGGGGAACTGCACGAGATCTGCGCGCTGTACGCCCGCCTGCGCTACGGGCCGCACGCCCCGGAGCAGGACCTCCGGATTCTGCAAAACCGCATCGCCTCACTGCGACTGAAATGACCCCGACCTCCGCTTTCTCCCGCTGCCGTCCCTCGTCCGCGCGGCCGCTCCATCGCTGGTACCGCCCGTTTGCGGGAATCCTCGCCGCCGTCGCGATCGCGGCCGGCCTCCCCTCGTTCGCCCAGGCCTCCTACGCCGAGCGCGAGGACGCACGCGCCTTCGCCACGGAGATTGCCAGTCGGCATGCGCTGGACGCCGGCGAAATCGAACGTGCGCTCGCCGGCGCCCGCCACGACCCCGAGGTCATCCGCCTGATCACCCCGCCTGCCCGCAAGGGCGCGCGCTCCTGGCGGTCGTACCGCGCGCGCTTCCTCGATCGCACCCGCATCGACGGAGGCCTGCGCTTCTGGCGCGAACACACCGACACCCTCGCGCGCGCCGAACGGGAGACGGGCGTCCCGGCCGAGGTGATCGTCGCGATCATCGGGGTGGAAACGATCTACGGCCGTAACACCGGCAACTTCGAGACCCTCTCCACGCTCGCTACGCTGGCCTTCGACTATCCGCCGCGCGCCGAGCTCTTCCGCCGCGAACTGGAATCGCTCTTCCTGCTCGCGCGCGAGCAGGGACGAGACCCGGCGAGCTACTACGGATCCTTCGCCGGCGCGCTCGGCTACCCGCAGTTCCTGCCGAGCAGCATGCGCGCCTACGCGCTCGACTTCGACGGGAACGGCAGCATCGACTTCGATTCCGACCCGCTGGACGCGATCGGCAGCGTGGCCAACTACCTGCGCGTACATGGCTGGCAGCCGGGCGCGCCAGTGGCCGACCGGGCACGACTTTCGCCCGTCACCGACGCAGCCAGCCTGGTCGCGGCCGGCATCGAGCCGAAGCTCGAGCCCGACCTGCTCGCCGACCAGGGCGTCACCACCGCCGACGGTCGCCCCGCCGCCGCCGCCGCAACCCTGGTGGACCTGGAAACCCCCGGCGCCGCCACCGAGTACTGGCTCGGCTACCGGAACTTCTACGTGATCACGCGCTACAATCGCAGCAGTTTCTACGCCATGTCGGTGTTCGAGCTCGCCGAGGCGTTGCGCCTGGGCAAGCTAGTCGAGGAGATCCGCGCCGAACGCCGCTGAGGGACCCGCCCATGCCAGCCAGCGCTTCGCCCCCGTCCGTCGATCCTTCCACCCTGCGCCCGGCGCCGCTCGGCCTTGCCGACCTCGGCGGAGCACTACGCTTCGGGATCGCGCAGTTCCGCACGATTCCGCTGCTGAGCATGACCTTCGCCCTCCTGTTCGTGGCGATCGGCACGTTCCTCTTCGGGATCCTCGAGTTCGGCGCGATCGCGCCGATGAGCCTCTCGCTCGCCGGCGGCTTCATGCTCGTGGGCCCGGTGCTGCTCGCCGGCTTCTTCGCCGTCTCGGACAAGCTGCGCAATGGCCGCAAGCCAAGCTTCGGCGACATCTGGAGCGGTTTTCGGCAGATGCCGCGGGGCGGCTGGGTGATCTCCTTCGTATGCGGCCTGCTGTTCCTGATCTGGATCACCGACGCCGGCATCCTCTACGGCTTCATGGTGGGCCGCGAGCCGATCGGCTTCCTGCGCCTGCTGCGGATCGAGCAGATGGTGCTGGAATACGCCGGCTACAGCGCGATCATGGGCGGCGTGCTCGCCTTCATCCTGTTCGCGGTATCGGCCTTCTCGATCCCGCTCATCTACGACGGGCGCGCGACCCTGGTCCCGGGCGTCGTGGCGAGCGTACGGGCGGTGTTCGGCCGCTTCGGCGTGATGATGTGCTGGGCCTTCCTGCTCGCGGTGGTGATCATGGGCAGCATCATGGCCCTGCCGCTATTGCTGGTCAGCCTGCCGGTGATGGCTTACGCGAGCAGGGAGCTCTACTTCCGCGTCTTTCCCGCCCGCTGAGCGGGCTTCTCCTGACGCCTAGAGCAGCGCTTCGCGCGGGATGCCGCGGCGACGCAGGATGCGGCGGAGCTGACCGAGCGCCTCGAGCTGGATCTGACGCACCCGCTCACGGGTCAGTTCGAGCCGCTCGGCCAGTTCTTCAAGCGTGAGCAGCTCGCACTCGTCGATGCCATAGCGGTGGCGGATCACCATGCGCTGCTTTTCGTTGAGGATCGAGAGCCATTCGCGCACGAGCTGTTCGACCTCGGAGCATTGGATCTGCAGGTCGGCGGACACCTGCTGTTCGTCGGCAAGCGACTCGCCAATCGAAAGCGACGGGTCGATATCGAGGGGCGCATCGAGCGAAGCGGTGTGCTCGCCGAGCGCAAGGAGACTGCGAACCTCTTCAATCGTCTTGCCCAGCCGGTTCGCGATCTGCTCGAGCGAGGACTCGCCGTTGCAGTCTGCCTCGATGTGCCGCTGCGCGCGCAGCACCTGGTTGAGCTCCTTGACCACATGCACCGGCAGCCGGATCGTGCGCGACTGGTTCATGATCGCACGCTCGATGTTCTGGCGGATCCACCATGTCGCATAGGTCGAGAAGCGGAAGCCGCGCTCGGGATCGAACTTCTCGAGCGCATGCATCAACCCGAGATTGCCTTCCTCGACCAGGTCGAGCAGAGGAATGCCGCGGTTGAGGTAATGCTTGGCGATATTGACGACCAGACGCAGATTGCGCTCGATCATCGTCTGTCGGGCATCGAAATCGCCCATCCGCACGCGGCGGGCGATCATGAGCTCCTCATCGGCGGTCAGCAACGGATTGGCGCCGATCTCGTTCAGGTAGAGCTGGGTGACGTCGCTGAAGAATTCGTTCTCGACAACGGGCGGCGCCTGGAACGAGAACACCTCCACCTCGGGTGGAAGATCCGGTTCCTGCTGACTTTCCAGTTCATCAAGATTGACCGGCTCTTCCATCCTCGCCCTCCTCAGCGCGCGGGCAGATATCCGGTCGGGTCGACCGCCTTGCCCTGCTTGCGGATCTCGAAATGCAGCTTGGGCCGGTCGGTTTCCGAACTGCCGAGTTCGGCGATCTTCTGGCCCTGCGCGACCTGATCGTCTTCCTTGACCAGGAGCTTGTCGTTGTGAGCATACACGGAGTTGTACTCCTGATTATGCTTGATCACGATCAATTTGCCATAGCCCCGCAACCCGCTGCCGGCATAAACCACCTTCCCTGGCGCCGCCGCATAGATGGGGTCTCCCACCTTCCCGCCGATGTCGAGCCCCTTGTTCGAGGCCTCGTTGAAGCCTGCGACGACCGTACCCGAGGAAGGCCATTGCCACTGTCCCGCCATCGCGGAGGGCGGCGTGTCGGTCGCGGCAGGAGGCGGCGTCTCCACCGCAGCCGGCTCGGCGACCGGAGCACGCCCGCCGACCGGTTCGCGCACGATCGGAACGGTGCCGGCCCCCGATCCGGTGGCCGGGATCGGCGTGACAACGGCGCCGCCCGCACCTGGAATTGCAGTTGCAGAGGCCGACGGCGACACGCGCAGTGTCTGGCCGACGTGGATCTGGTCCGGATCGGTGATCCGGTTCCACGACACCAGGTCGGGAAGCGTGACGCCGTACTGGCGTGCGATCCCGAGCAGCGTATCGCCGGGACGGACCGTGTGATAACCGGAGACCGGCGCAACCGTGGCCGCGGGAGCCGCGGCAGCGCCGCTGCCGTCGCGCACCGGCGCGGTTCCCTGCGCAGCGCAGCCGGCAAGGATCGCGGCGGCAACGAGGGTGATGAGATGATGAGCGTTCTTGTGCATCCAGGAATACCGTAGTTCAGTCAGTACCAGCGATCAGGGGAACGAAGCGCACCGCCTCGCACCAGGTCTCGCGGAAGGTGTTGCCCTGGCGTTCGATCAGCAACAGGCGCTGCTCGGCTCCGCCAACCGGAATGATCAGCCGTCCGCCCGGGGAAAGCTGTTCCTTGAGCGCCGGCGGCAAACCAACCGCTGCAGCGGCGACCACGATGCTGTCGAAAGGCGCCGCTTCTGGAAGACCAAGACTACCGTCGGCAAGTTTCAGGCGCACGTTCGGCAGACGCAAGGGCCTCAGGTTCGCGCGCGCGCGATCGAGCAGGCCGCGGATACGCTCGACCGCATAGACCTCGGTGGCAAGCAGCGACAGTACCGCGGCCTGGTAGCCGCAACCGGCCCCCACCTCGAGCGTGCGCCCGAGTTCTCGTCCGCTGCGCAGGAGTTCCAGCATGCGCGCCACCACGAAGGGTTGCGAAATCGTCTGCTGGAAGCCGATCGGGAGCGGAGTATCGTCGTAGGCGCTGAAGGCCAGCCCCTCGTCCACGAAGGCGTGGCGAGGCACTGCCTGCATTGCTACCAGCACGCGCTCGTCGCGGATGCCCTGGGCGCGCAACCGCTCGACCATGCGCGCGCGCGCGCGCGACGCCTGCCCAGGGTCGGATGCGCGCACGTTCACCGCTGCAACCAATCGAAGACCGGCGCGATCAGGCCGGTGTGGGTGAGATCGATCTGCAACGGCGTGACCGACACGAAGCCGTTCGCCACCGCATGGAAGTCGGTGCCCTCGCCCGCGTCCGCGGCGCCGCCCGCCGCCCCCACCCAGTAGACCGTCTCGCCGCGCGGCGTCTCGCTGCGCACCACCGGCTCGGCCTTGTGGCGCTTGCCCAAGCGAGTCACGCGGATGCCCTGCAGGCGCTCGTAGGCCACGTCGGGTACATTGACGTTGAGCAGCACCGGGCGCGGAAAGGGGTTGCGCATGAAGCGCTCGGCGAGGTCGCGCGCGACACGTGCGGCGGCGGTGAAATCGGTAGCCGACTTGCTCACCAGTGACACCGCGATCGAGGGCACGCCGAGCAGGAAGCCCTCGGTAGCGGCCGCCACGGTACCCGAATACACCGTGTCGTCCCCCATGTTGGCGCCATGATTGACGCCGGAGACGACCATGTCGGGCAGGTGGTCGAGCATCCCGGTAACCGCGAGATGGACGCAGTCGGTCGGGGTGCCATTGACGTGGTAGAAACCATTGGACGTCCGCCGAAGCGAGAGCGGGCGGTCGAGCGTCAGCGAGTTGCTCGCACCGCTGCGATCGCGCTCGGGCGCGACCACCGTCACCTGGCCAAGCGTGCCGAGCGCCTCGGCGAGCGCCGCGATGCCGGGGGCGAAGTAACCGTCGTCGTTGCTGACCAGGATGCGCATCTTGATTCCGTGCGGTTGGCTGCGAGGGGTTGCGAGGGCCTGCAAGGGGCGCCGCATGCCGGCGGGAGCGGGGATATTAGCATGGCGTACCGGCGGGCACGCCGGCGAGCGATGCAAACAAAAAAACCGGCCTGAGCCGGTTTAGTTGATTGGTCGGGGCGGCGGGATTCGAACTCGCGACCCCTTGCACCCCATGCAAGTGCGCTACCAGGCTGCGCTACGCCCCGACACAAGCCGCCATTATAGCAGCGGTTTTAAGAAATACCAGTTTTTCCGCTACAAGACGCTCGTCGAGTGCTGCGCCTTCCAGGTCAGGCGCGGAGCTCCCGCAGCATGGCCGCAATCTCGGCGCGCACCTCGCGCAGCGTGCCCTTGCAGTGCTCGAGTTCCACTCCGTTCTCCTGTTCCTGGATCGCCGACTCGCCCAAGCGGTTGCGCGCACCGGAGATGGTGAAGCCCTCCTGGTACAGCAGCTGGCGGATACGGCGGATCAGCATGACCTCGTGATGCTGGTAGTAGCGCCGGTTGCCACCGCGCTTGACCGGCTTCAGCTGGGTGAACTCCTGCTCCCAGTAGCGCAACACGTGCGGCTTGACGCAGCACAGCTCGCTCACCTCGCCGATCGTGAAATAGCGCTTCGCAGGAATCGGCGGCAGTTGCTCGCCACCGGTTTCAGGGCTGCTTGCTTGCATCGCTGAGTTGCTCCACCGCGGCCTTCAGTT
>JAEUNQ010000316.1 GCA_016790365.1 Thauera sp.
TCCGCTTCGCCGAGCAGGCGCTTGTTGTAGACGATCACCGCGGGCTCGTAGGTGGTGCCGAAGGCCTCGTCCTTCCACACCGCCCAGCGCGGCAGCGCCGCGGTCTCGGCGGAGCGGTGCGGCTGGGCGTGGCCGTCGTTGACCAGCTTGACCTGCAGGTCCATCGCCGAGCTCCACACCACGTCGGCACCGGCCACCCCGCGCCGGCGCTCGTCGACCACGCGCGCATGGAGCTCCGCCGAGTGCATGTCGTGGTACTGCACCCGCACGCCGGGATGCAAGGCCTCGAAGTCGTCGATGACCGGCTTCACCACCTCGAGATCCGTCGCCGCATAGACGACGACCACGCCCTCCTCGCGGGCTTGCTCGAAACGATCGGCGATCTGCTCGGCGTGCGCCGTCGCGATCGCCGTGGCCGCGACCACGAGCGCCAGCACGGTCCTCAACCAGCCACGCATGCCTCCGATCCTCATTGCCTCTCCCTCCTGATGCGCCGGATGCACGCACGTCCCCGCGGCGATCCGGGGAATACCCCGCCCTGCGCCGCCTTGGACGCACTCCGGCTTTGCGCCGATAATCCGGCATACGCCTTTCGATTCACTTTCACCGGGAACACCGATGCGCCTGTTGCTGGTCGAGGACCACGCCGAACTCGCCGAATGGGTGGCACGCTCGTTGCGCCAGGGTGGTTTCGTGCTCGATGTGCTCAATCGTGGCGACCACGCCGACCAGGCCTTGCGCACCGAATGCTACGACCTGGTGATCCTCGACCTGTCGCTGCCCGGACTGGACGGCCTCGAGGTGCTGCGCCGCCTGCGCGCCCGCGAGAGCGGCCCGGACAAGTCGGCGCCCACGCCGGTGCTGGTGCTCACCGCGCGCGGCAGCACCGAGGAGCGCGTACACGGACTCAACCTCGGCGCCGATGATTATCTGACGAAACCCTTCGAGCTCGCCGAGCTCGAGGCACGCATCAAGGCCTTGCTGCGCCGCGCGGGCAACCAGGTGCCGCTGGTGCGCCTGGGGCGGCTCGCGTTCGACACCACCACCCGCATGGCGTCGGTGGACGGCCAGGCCCTGGCGCTGACCCCGCGCGAGCTGGCGGTGCTGGAAGCGCTGCTGGCGCGGGTCGGCCGTCCGGTGGCGCGCGAGGCCCTGTTCGACAAGGTGTTCGAGTTCGACGCCGACGCACGCGTGGAGGCGATCGAGATCTACGTCTCGCGCCTGCGCAAGAAGCTCGAGGGCGCGGGGGTGGCGATCAACACGCTGCGCGGACTCGGCTACCTGCTCGCCGAGAAGCCGGCAGCCTGACATGGCCGACGCCCCCGGGTCCGGGTCGGCAAGCCTCGGCGCGCAGGGTGGCAGCTTGCGTCGACGCGTGCTGGTCTGGCTGCTGCCGCCGCTCGCGGTGCTGCTCCTCGTCAATGCATTCTTCACCCATCGCAGCGCACTCGACGCGGTCAACCAGGCCTACGACCGCACGCTCACGGCATCGGTGCGTGCGATCGGCGAACGTACGCATTCGCTCTCCGGCCAGATCCAGGTGGACATCCCCTACGCGGCCTTCGAAGGCTTCGAGGCCGATGCCGCGGAGCGCATCTTCCATGCCGTCTTCGACCCCGCCGGAGGGCTGGTCACCGGCTACGCCGACCTGCGCCCGCCCGAACTGCCTGCGGACGACGGCAGCGTGCGCATCTTCGACCTGCCCTATGCCGGCGAGACGGTGCGCCTGGCGGCGATGCGCAAGCGCCTCTACGACCCCGCGCTGCGCGGCGGCGACGCCGTGCTGATCGTGTTCGCCGAGACCACCGGTGCACGCCGGGCCCTGGCGCAGGACCTGTTCATCGCCAGCCTGCAGCGCCAGTCGCTGCTGGTGGCGGTGGGGGCGATCCTGGTGCTGGCTGCGCTCGGCACGGCATTCCGCCCGCTGCTGCGCGTGCGCGACCACATGCGCGCGCGCGACGAGGAAGACCTCACTCCGCTACGCATGGAAAGCGTGCCGAGCGAGATCGCACCGCTGATCGACGCGATCAACCATCACATGGAACGCCTGTCGGCGATGCTCGCCGCGCGCCGGCGCTTCCTCGCCGATGCCGCGCACCAGATCCGCACCCCGCTCGCGGTGCTCACCACCCAGGCCGAATACGGTCTGCGCCAGTCCGACCCCGAGGAAATGCTGGAGACCTTCGCCAGCCTGCTGCGCAGCACCCGCGCGGCACGCCGGCTGGCCAACCAGATGCTGACCCTGTCGCACGCCGAGGCGGTCAACGGCCTGATCGGCGAACGCTCCGCGCTCGACCTCGCCGGCCTGGTCAAGGAGGTGGCGATGGATCTGGCTCCGCTCGCGCTCAAGCGCGACATCGACCTCGCCTACGAGGGCATCGGCCATGCGCTGACCATGGAGGGCAACGCCCCGATGCTGCGCGAGATGGTGTCCAACCTGATCGACAACGCCATCCGCTACAGCCCGCCCGACTCGGCGGTGACCGTCGCCGTCGCCACCTTCGGCGAGGAAGCCGTCGTCAGCGTCTGCGACCAGGGACCGGGCATCCCCGCGGCGGAGCGCGAGCGCGTGTTCCAGCGCTTCTACCGCATCCTCGGCCAGGGCGACAGCGAAGGCAGCGGGCTGGGCTTGGCGATCGTGCGCGAGATCGCACTCGCGCACGGTGGCCGCGTTACGCTGCGGGAAGGTGCCGGCAGGCGCGGCCTGTGCGTGGAGGTCGAACTCTCGCTCGGCCGCCCATCGCGCGCCTGAACCACCCTCGTCTCCGCCTCATCCGGCCGCACTGAAAGCCGATCGAAAGGCGTCGGCGCTGCAATGCGCCCCACGCGTCCGCTTCGAGCGGCGCGCGCATCCAAACGATCGAGGAGACTCCCATGCAACGCCTTTCCGCGCCACTCCTGGTGGCTGCCGCCCTCGCCGCGCCAGCGCTCGCGCAGGCCCAATCCAATGTCACCGTCTACGGGCTGATCGACCTCAACCTCGGCTACGAGAAATCCGGCTCGCAGCGCTACGAGGGGGTCGGCCACGGCGAACTCAACGGCTCGCGCCTCGGCTTTCGCGGCACCGAGGATCTCGGCAACGGCAACAAGGCCTTGTTCGTCCTCGAGAGCGGCTTCGACCCCTCCACCGGCCTCGCCGAGCAAGGCGGGCGGCTGTTCGGCCGCCAGTCCTTCGTCGGCCTGGAGAACGGCCTCGGCCGCGTCACCCTCGGTCGGCAGTACTCCCCCGCCTTCACCGCGCTCGACCCCTTCGACGCCACCGGCAACGCCGACCGCAGCGCCGGCCTGCTGATCCGCAAGGCGGGCGCGGTCAAGCCGGCCTACGAGGTGCGCTTCGACAACATGATCAAGTACCGCTCTCCGAAGATCGCCGGCGTCGAGCTCGAGGCCGGCTACTGGTTCGGCGAGAAGGTGGCGGCCACCTCGACCGCGCGCAAGGAAGGCGACGGCCACGGCATCACCCTGCTGTACGCCAATGCCGCATTCTCCGGCGCGCTGACCACGCAGTCCGTGCAACGCGACGCCACCGGCGGCAAGGTCCGCACGAGCGGCTTCGGCGCAGCCTACGACTTCGGCACCTTCAAGCCCTACTTCGCCTGGTCGCAGGACAAGGAGAGCGGCAGCGTGGGCCGGGGCAAGGCGCGCAGCTGGGACCTCGGCACCGAGATCCGCATCGATCCGGCCAATACCGTGGCGCTGAGCTACGCGGACCGCGACGAATCCGACGGCGCCGCGAGCGAGGATGCCCATGGCTGGTCGGCCTACTACCTGCACGCGCTGTCCAAGCGCACCACGCTGTACGCCGGCTACTCGCAGCTCGACAACGAGAACGGCGCCAACTACTCGATCGGCAACCTGAGCCCGGCGGCCGGCGACCAGCACCAGGTCGTGATGGCCGGCATGCGCCACCGCTTCTGATCGATCGGGCGACACCACGCTCTCTCGCCGGGCAGGCACACACGGGAAGCGCCCGGTGTGCCTGCCTTTTGCGTTGACGCGCCACCCTTTCCGCGACGGAGCCTCCCCGACCCGTCGCGAAGCCCGAAACGGGCTACTGCCGTTCCCTCTCCCTCTCCAAGCCAGTGAACCCTGCCATGACGCCCAACGACTCCTCCCCCCAACCCCGTGGCGAACCCGCCATCCGCACCATCGCCATGCCGGCCGACGCCAACCCCGCCGGCGACATCTTCGGCGGCTGGCTGATGGCCCAGATGGACCTCGCCGCCGGCAACGTCGCCGCCCGCCGCGCCCGCAGCCGCTGTGCGACGGTGTCGGTGGATCGCATCACCTTCCTGCGCCCGGTCTACATCGGCGACGAGGTCAGCCTGTACGCCGACATCGTGCGCGTCGGACGCAGCTCGATGACCATCCAGGTCGAGGCCTGGCGCCGTTCGCGCGACGGCGAGGAGCAGGTCAAGGTCACCGACGCCAGCTTCGTCTTCGTCGCCCTCGACCAGGGCGGCCGGCCACGGGTGATCAACCCCGTGTGCGCTCCGAAGACGGAGCATTGAGCGGGATCCCGGCCTCTCTGGAGGCGCCGCCGGATCACACCTTGCGGCGCAAGGCGCGAATAAAAAAAGAGCGCCCTGGGGCGCTCTTCGAAAGGCGGCGGGCCGGGACGGGCACGCCGCGGTCGCGGGATTCCGGTCGTGGGAGGAGAAACCCGGAATCCCTGGCGGTGATCCTCGCGCTCAGGCGGCCACCGCCTTGCGCTGATCGAGCATGCGCATCAGGCGGGGACCGAGCAGCATGCCCACCGCCACCACCCACAGGCCGATCGCGATCGGGCTGGCGAACAGCACGCCCACGTCACCATCGCTGATCGACAGGGCACGACGCAGGTTCTGCTCCATCATGTCGCCGAGCACGAAGCCGAGGATGAAGGGCGCGATCGGGAAGTTCATGACCCGCAGCAGGTAGCCGGCACCGCCGATAAAGGTGCCGAGGATGAGGTCGAAGGTCGTGCCATGCACCGCATACACACCGACCAGCGACACCGCCGCCACGCCCGGCACCAGCAGCCAGTTGGGGATCGACAGGAAGGCCACGAACACGCGGATCAGCGGGATGTTCATCACCAGCAGCATGACGTTGGCGATGAAGAGCGAGGCGATCAGGCCCCACACGATCACCGGCTGATCCTGGAACAGGGTCGGCCCCGGGGTGATGTTGTACAGCGTGAGCGCGCCGATCATCACCGCGGTGGTGCCCGAACCCGGCACGCCCAGCGTCAGCATCGGCACCAGCGAACCGTTCGCCGAGGCGTTGTTGGCCGCCTCCGGCGCAGCCACGCCGCGGATGTCACCCTGGCCGAACTGATGGTCCTTGCCCGCCATGCGGCGTTCGGCGGCGTAGCACATCGCCGAGGCGATGGTGGCGCCGGCGCCCGGCAGCACGCCGATGAAGAAGCCCGACAGCGAGCAGCGCAGCAGCGTCCACTTCGCCATAAGGAACTCCTTCGTGTTGAACATCAGCCGCCCGGTGAGGGTGATCGGTTCGCTCGCGGCATGCTCGTTCTGCAGCATCAGCATCAGCTCGCTGACCGCGAACAGGCCGATCACGATGACGATGAAGGGAATGCCGTCCTGCAGGTGGAGCGCGTCGAAGGTGTAGCGATAGACGCCACTGTTGGCATCGATGCCCACGGTCGACAGCAGCAGCCCGATCAGGCACGCAGTCATCGCCTTGGGCAGCGAATCGCCGACCAGCCCGCCGAGGCAGCACAGCGCCAGCACCATCAGCACGAAGTACTCGGCGGGACCGAAGGCGATCGCCCATTCGGCGAGCAGCGGCGCGAAGGCGACGATGCCGATCGTGGCGACCAGCGCGCCGGTGAAGGAGGCGAGCGCCGACATCGACAGCGCCGGGCCGGCGAGGCCCTTCTTCGCCATCGGATAGCCGTCCATCGTCGTCATCACCGCGCCGGCATCGCCAGGCACGTTGATCAGGATCGCCGAAATGCGCCCGCCGTACTCGCAGCCGGCATACACCGCGCACAGCAGGATCAGCGCGGACTCCGGCGGCAGCTTCATGGCGAAGGCGATCGGCAACAGGATGGCGACGCCGTTGATCGGACCGAGGCCGGGCAGCAGCCCGACCACGGTGCCGATGAAGCAGCCGATCAGCGCGATCATCAGGTTCTCGGGCGTGCCGGCGACGGCGAAGCCCTGCATCAGCATAGACAAGGTTTCCATGACTTACCCCAGGATGCCGTTGAGCCACAGCCCGGTCGGCAGCGCGACGTCGAGCAGGCGGTCGAAGAAGAAGAACATGCCCACGCCAAGGCCGATGCCGCCGAGCACGCACTGTTTCCAGGTACCGCCGAAGAAGCGCGCGACCGGGATGGTCATCAGCGCGGTCGCGATGATGAAACCGAGCTTGTCGAAGAGCAGGGCATAGGCCAGCACGATCAGGAACAGCAGGCCGATGCGTGCGAGCACGGGGGTCGGCGCCCAGGTGGTCGTGCTTTTCTTGTCGAGCATCAGCGTGATCGCGCAAATGCCCAGCAGGAACAGCACCAGCAGCGGGAAGGCGCGCGGCCCGACCGGCTCGTAGGACACCGGCGGGACGTAGTTCCAGCCGATGAAGATGCCGGCGATGCTGACCAACAGCAGTACGCCACCGAGGATTCTTTCACTCATGTCGATCTCCCGATGAGGAGGCCCCCGCACCGTCGACGGCGCGGGACGGCAGGGATGGCGCTTACTGGGCGATCAGGCCGAACTCGCGGGCGAGCTCGGCGTAACGCTTCACTTCCTTGCTCACATACTCCTCGAGCTTCTGGCCGGTGAGCGCGAACGGGAAGAGCCCGCGCTCCTGGCGGAGCTTGTCGAACTCGGGCGAAGCCAGCATCTTGTCGAACGCGGCGGTCCACCACTGGTAGTCGGCGTCGGCGACCTTGGGGCCCATGTAGTAGCCGCGCGCGATCGTCCAGTCGACGTTGTAGCCCTGCTCGACCGCGGTCGGGATGGCGGCGAGCTCGCCCGGCAGACGCTCGGGGGCGAGCACTGCAAGCACGCGCACGCGGCCACCCTTGAGGTGGGCGGCGACCTCGGAGGCGTCGCCGGTGTAGGCCTGCACGTGGCCGCCCATCAGGGCGGTCATCGCCTCGCCGCCGCCTTCGAAGGCCACGTAGCGCATGCTTCTGTAATTGACGTCGGCCTGCTTGGCGATCAGCGCCGATTTCATCCAGTCCTGGCTGCCCACCGAGCCGCCGGCGCCATAGACGATCTTGCCGGGATTTGCGCGGGTGGCCTCGATCAGATCCTTCAGCGACTGGTAGGGCGAATCCGCCTTGACGATCACCGCACCGTAGTCGGCCCCGACGGCAGCCACCCACTTGACGTCCTTCTCGGTGTATTTGCCGAACTTGCCGATCGCCAGGTTCAGGAAGGAGCCGCCGGAGAAGGCCACCACCGTGCCGGCCTCGGCCGGGCGGTTGGCGATCACGGTGTTGTAGGCCACCGCACCGATGCCGCCGGGCATGTAGGTGACGCGCATCGGCGCCTCGAGGTAGCCGTTCTGCAGTGCGCTCTGCACCAGCTTGCAGGTCAGGTCGAAGCCGCCACCGGGCTTGGCGGGAGCGATGCACTCGGGCTTCTCGGGGGCGGCGTGCACCACACCGGCGGCGAGCGTGGCAAGCACCGCGGTGGTGGCGGCGAACAGGGTCTTCTTGAGCAGCATGGCGATCTCCTCCGTATCGGAATATGTTCGCTGCGCGGCGGACACATGCCGCCTCGCAGGGTGAGACGGACGATACGGAGGAGGGCTTTCGATAGGCTTTCAGTGCCGCGGCCGGGAAATACGCGCGTCCGGCCGCACAGGTTCAGCGCTCGGGGATGGCGCCAGAACGCGATGGCCCGGGCACGGACGCTGTGCAGGTGAGCCGTGCTCAGGATCGCCAGGTCGCGCGCCCGGCATTCTTGGCGCGGTACATCGCCGCATCCGCGCCGGCAATCAGGGCTGCGGGGCTGTCCGCGTCCTGCGGAAACAGCGCCACACCCACGCTGGCGGAAATGCTCACCGCCTGGCCGTCGATGTCGAAAGGCTCGGAGAGCCGCTCGACCACCTTCCGCGCGGCCTGCGCGGCAAGCTCCTTGCCGGTGACTGCGGGCATCAGAACGACGAATTCGTCCCCACCCAGGCGCGCGACGGTGTCTTCGCTGCGGAAGAGTTGCTCGAGCCGGCGCGCAACCTCGACCAGCAGGCGGTCGCCGAACTCGTGGCCGAAGCGATCATTGACGGGCTTGAACAGGTCGAGGTCGATGAACAGCACGACCACTTCGGCGCCCTGTCGGCGCGCATGCTGCAGCATGCGCCCCAGGCGATCGAGCAGCAGCGCACGATTGGGCAGACCGGTGACGAGGTCGAAGTTCGCACGCTGCCAGATCTCGACCGAGGCAAGGCGACGCATCGCCTGCCCGTAGCGCCCGAGCGCCGCGAGCAGGGCGAGGATGGCGAGCAAGAAGATGGCGCTCAGCGCCATGCCGCGCACCATCGCCCATTCGCGCGCCTGCCGTGCCGGTGCGAGCACGTCCTCGAGCATCAGGCCCGAAACCATGATGACCCCCGAGGGCAGCCGGCGCCAGCCATAGATGCGCTTCTCGCCGTCGGCACGGCTTTCGCCCGTGTAGTCGCCTTCCTGCACCTCGTACTCGGTCACGAACGGGCGCTGCAGGCGCAAGCCCTTGCCGTAGTGCGCCCCACCGTCGAGCGTTCGAACCAGCAACTCCCCCTGACGCCCCACCAGGGTGAGCGTGTCGCGCGGCCCGGGATCGAGGCGCATCAACTGCTCCGTCCAGCCATCGACCGACAAGGCCATCGACACCACGCCGTCGAATACGCCGTCACGCCGGATCGCCCTCGCCACCTGGATGCTCCAGCGCCCGATCAGGCGCCCGAGCACCGGCTCGCTGATCACCAGAAAGTCATCGCGGGCGGCAGACAGCTGGCGGAAGTAATCGCGGTCTCCCAGGTCGTTGCGCGGAGAAGGTCCGAGCGACGAGTAGCTCAGGTAACCCTCGCGATCGATGATGAAGATCTGCAGCACGAAATCGGAGGCCAGGCCCTGCAGCGCAAGCTGGGCCTGGCGGTCGATCGCCGCGGGCCCCTCACCGGCGACGGCGCGTACCGACTTCAGGGCGAGATCGAAACCGTTGAGCGTGGCCTGGACGACCTCCCCGACCGTGCGCGCCTGGGCCCGCGCCTGCAGCCGCGCACGCTCCAGTACCGCAGCCTCCGCCTCGCTGGCGTTGCGCAGCATGTCCCCCCAACCGAACACGAGCGTGATCAGGCTCGCGACGACGATCGCGAGTCGAATCGCATTCAGTGGCCATTGGATGGAGGGGGGTTGTACTGCAGGGGATGACACCCATCACTCCGCTTGGTGGTGGACGAGCTCGAGCGCGCTTCACCGGCGCCCGCATCGGGACTCTTGTCATATGCTACTGCGCGCCGAAGGCTGACGGGTGTGAGTGATGTCTCACACGACGTGCTGGCGGATGTGCCCGCCAGCGCACGCGAGCGCGGCGTGCTCAGGGCCGCAGCACGAACAGCAGCGCCGACAGCGTCGCCACCGACACCAGCGTGGACAGGAACACCGCCGAGGCCACCGTGGCCTGGCACACGCCATAGCGCTGCGCGAACAGGTAGGGCGTGATCCCCGCCGGCAACGCTGCCAGCAGCACACCGGTCGCCACCCACAGCGGCGGCACCTCGAACACCTGGGTGGCGAGCAGCCATACGAGCAGCGGATGCAGCACGGTCTTGAGCGCCACCAGCAGCGCCGGCTCGCGCAGGTTGCCGCCCAGGCTGTAGCGCGTCAGCGAGGCGCCGAGCGCGAACAGCGCGCACGGCGTCGCCGCGCTGCCGAGGCCCTTGGCCACCGCGTCGAGCGGTCCGGGGATTTCGATGCCGAACAGCGCGAAGGCCAGCCCGCTGGACAGGCCCCAGATGATCGGGGTCCCGAGCACGCTCTTCGTCAACTTCAGCAGCATCGCGCCGCGCCCTTCACCCTTGCCCTGCGCGGCCTCGATCAGCGCGGTGGTGGGTGGCAGCAGCAGCAGGCTGTGGCAGGCGATCATCACGAACAGCGGCAGCGCCGCATCCGGACCGTAGGCGGTCATCACCAGCGGGATGCCGAGCATGCCGGTGTTGGAAAAGCCCCCGCCCAGCCCGAGCACCGCCTGCTCGTCGAGCCGGCGCCCGAACAGCACCCGGCCGCCCAGCATCGCCAGCGCATACACGCCGAAGGCACCGATGTAGTACGACAGCAGGTAGCCCCAGGGCATCGCCTCGGGCAGTTCGGCCTGCGCGATCGCGCGGAACAGCATCAGCGGCAGCGCGAAGTTGAATACGAACAGCGACAGCCCGCGGTTGGCCGCCTCGTCGAACACGCCGGAGCGCGCCGCGACGTAGCCGAGGCCGAGCGTGCCGAAGACCGGCAGGATGATGCCGAAGATGATGTCCATTCAGGCGTACATGCGGGCGCGCGGCGAGCGCACCGAAAAGGTCAGCCGGCCCTTGGGCGGCCAGCGCGAAGCCGCATGATGCCTGCACACCGCTCGCACGTGCAGACGTAACAACACGGATGAGGAATGATCGCGCGTCCACCCTCCGCCCGTCGGCGTTCGGCGTGACGCGCGAACCCTCGAATCAGCCGCGCGGCAGCCCGATCCGCAGCACCGCCGCCACGTTGCGCGCCGTGAGCTCCACGTTGGCGGCTGCGTCGCGCAGCGCCTCGTCCAGCGTGCACGGCTTGCCCAGCACGCTGAACACAGCGTCGATGCCGTGCGCGTGCACCACCCCGACCTCGGCGCCGAGCGAACCGGCGATGCCGATCACCGGCTTGCCGTGGCGCTTGGCGACGCGGGCGACGCCGATCGGGGTCTTGCCATGCACGGTCTGGAAGTCGATGCGGCCCTCGCCGGTGATCACCAGGTCGGCGTCACGCACGTGGGTGTCGAGGTCCACCGCCGCGGTGACGATCTCGATGCCGGGCTTGAGCGTCGCGCCGAAGAAGGCCAGCATCGCCGCGCCCATGCCGCCGGCCGCGCCCGCGCCCGGCACCGTGTCGACCGCCACGCCGAGGTCGCGCTCGACGAGGCGGGCGAGACGGGCGAGGTTGGCGTCGAGCGCCTGCACCATCTCCGGCGTGGCACCCTTCTGCGGCCCGAACACCGCCGAGGCCCCGCGCGCGCCGGTGAGCGGGTTGTCCACATCGCACGCGACCTCGATGCGGCACGCCTTCAGGCGGGGATCGAGCGCGGAAACATCGATGCGATCGAGGTCGGCGAGCGCACCGCCGCCGGGGCCGAGCTCGTGGCCCTGCGCGTCGAGCAGGCGCGCGCCGAGCGCCTGCACCATGCCGGCACCGCCGTCGTTGGTGGCGCTGCCGCCGATGCCGAGGATGAAGCGACGCGCACCCGCCTCGAGCGCGGCGCGGATCAGCTCGCCGGTGCCGCGCGAGGTGGTCACCAGCGGATTGCGCCGATCCGGCGGCACCAGCGCCAGGCCGCTGGCCGCCGCCATCTCGATCACTGCGGTCGCACCGTCGCCGGTGAGGCCGTAGAAGGCCTCGACCGGCTCGCCGAGCGGTCCGCTCACGGCGACGACCTGCTTGCTACCGCCGGTAGCGGCGACCATGGCATCGACCGTGCCCTCGCCACCGTCGGCGACCGGCACCAGCACGTATTCCGCGGCGGGGAAGACCTGACGGAAGCCGGCTGCGATCGCCTGCGCGACCTCGAGCGCGGACAGGCTCTCCTTGTAGGAATCGGGGGCGATGACGATCTTCTTCATTGGGAGGGTCTCCGGTCGCTGCGGGTCGAATGCCCGCTGGAGTGGAGCTTAGTCCCAGTCGGCCGACAATCAATCGTCTGATTACACAAAATCAGCACCTTGAATACAGGTTTTATTGTCAACCCCGACTATTCTTCACCAACATCCAGTTCGAGGCCGATGAACAGCAGCAGGCAGTCGTTCAGACCCGAGTTTGACAGTTCCAAGGCACATTTCCGCCCCACCCCCAGCAACGGCGCGGGTTTCAGGGCGACGGGGCGCCAAAAACCTAGATACACGGATTGTTGATTTTTCGCCCTTAATCCCGCTACCGTGCTGTGCATGTA
>JAEUNQ010000317.1 GCA_016790365.1 Thauera sp.
GGCGCCGGCCTGTCCGGCGTCACGACCGCCTGGTACCTGACCCGCGCCGGCTTCCAGGTCAGCCTGGTCGACCGCCAGCCCGGCGCCGGACTGGAGACCAGCTTCGCCAACGGCGGGCAGATCTCGATCAGCCATCCCGAACCCTGGGCCAACCCCGGCGCTCCCGCGCAGGTGCTGCGCTGGCTCGGGCGCGCCGACGCGCCGCTGAAGTTCCGCCCGCGCCGCGACCTCGCGCAGTGGACCTGGGGCCTGCGCTTCCTGCTCGAATGCCTCCCCGCGCGCGCGCACCGCAACACCATCGCGATCGCCGCGCTCGCGCTCGCCAGCGGGCAGCGCCTGCGCGCACTGCGCGCCGAGCTCGGACTCGAGTACGACCAGCTCGAGCGCGGCATCCTGCACCTGTTCTACAGCCGCGCGGAGTTCGCCAGGGCGCCCGCGCGCGCCGCACAGCTGCACGCCTTCGGCATCGCCGCCGAGGTGCTCGACCGCGCCGCCTGCCTCGAACGCGAGCCCGCACTGGCCGCCTGCGCCGGCAGCCTGTCGGGCGGGATCTTCGCGCAGGGGGACGAATCGGGCGACGCGCACAAGTTCACCCGCGCGCTCGCGCTCAGGCTGCAGGAGGCGGGCGTGACGCTGCACTGGGAGACCGAGGTGAGCGCGCTCGAGACCGACTCCGGCGGCCGCGTCACGGGCGCGCACGTTCGCCGCGCGGACGGGAGCGCGGACAGCCTGCACGCGCAGGCCTGCGTGCTATGCCTGGGCAGCCACGGCGCACGCCTGGTCGCGCCGCTCGGCTTGCCGCTGCCGATCTACCCGGTCAAGGGCTATTCGATCACCGCACCGGTGCTGGATCCGGCACTGGCGCCGAGCGTGAGCCTGACCGACGAGTCGCGCCGGATCGTGTGTTCGCGCCTCGGCGACCGCCTGCGCGTCGCCGGCACCGCGGAACTGAACGGTTACGACACCGCGATCCGCGCGGAGCGGATCGCGCCGATCATGGAGTGGGTGCAGTCGCGCTTCCCGCACGCGATCGACCTCGCCCGCGCGGAACCCTGGGCCGGGCTGCGACCCGCCACACCGGGCAACGTGCCGCTGATCGGGCGCAGCGCGCGCCCCGGACTGTGGCTCAACACCGGCCACGGCACGTTGGGATGGACGCTGGCCTGCGGTTCGGCAGCCGCACTTGCGGAGCTGATGAGCGGACGCCGGCCGGCGGTGGCGTTTCCTTTCCTCGCAGCGGATTGAAATCGGCGCGGCGCAGGCTTCCCGACCCGTTCCGCCGCGGTCGGCTGCGGCGGAACGGGTCGAAAAGAAGGCAACTCAGACGCGCGAGCCCTCGCTTGCCGCCGCATCCTCGGCGGCGAGCGAGGCGCAACCACAGCCCGCGCCACGCGTCTCGCCCTCGGCGAGCGGGCGCAGCGAGCACGAGTCGACATCGAAGCCGATCGTCGCGAGGTGGAAGGCCAGCGCCGCATCCATGCCGTTCACATGGTTAACGAACCACGCAGGCAACTCCTCCATCAGCCGACGGCCGAGGAAGAGGTCGCCGTGCTCGACGCGCTTGCGGATGTCCTTCATCACCGCAAGCACGCGGTCATGCTCTGCGCGGTGGCAGCCAGGGAAGTCGACCGCTTCCATCCACCCGTTCTCGAGGTCGAAGTGCGCCTTCGCGTGCTCGATCAAGGCGTCGAGCGCAGCCGGAAAATCCTCCGGGGCGGCGTTGGCCGCGGCGTTGTAGCACTCGACGAACTCGCGATGGGTCTCGTCCATCGGTGCGAGCTGGTTGTCGAGATCGTCGCTCCAGACAAGGCTAGGCATCGGCATTCCTCATTTGACGACCTTCAGATGGCTGCCGCGCGGCGGGCGCGCAGGGGGCTCCGGCTCGGCGGAGCGCTCGCGGCGCAGCTCGATGGTGGTGTCGGCGATGTCCTGGACGGCGTCACCGACCTGTTCCTCGTCTGCCTCCGCCTCGCCCTCCACAGCCTCGAGTTCAGGTTCGAAAGCCATGCCCTGGCCGTTCTCGCGCGCATAGATCGCGATCACGTTGGCCACGGGGATCACCAGCGAATGCGCAGCACCGCCGAAACGGGCCTGGAAGCTGATGAAGTCGTTGGCCATCTGCATCTGGCCGGTGGCATCGGGCGACAGGTTCAGCACGATCTGGCCATCGCGGGCGTAACCGGGCGGAACGCGGGTGTTCTCATCCACCAGGGTGGCGAGATAGGGCGTGAACCCCTGGTCCACGCACCACTCCCAGATGGCGCGCAGCAGGTAAGGCTTGGTCGATACGGTAGTCATCGAATCTTCCCGCACCCGGAGGCGCGCGCGGTGGCACGCCCGGGCACTGACGGGGTGCAGCGGCTCAGCGCCGCATGACCTTTTCGGACGGGGTCAGCGCGTCGATGAAGCCCTGACGGCTGAAGATGCGCTCGGCGTACTTCATCAGCGGCGCTGCCGCCTTGG
The DNA here is from genome assembly GCA_016790365.1 of Thauera sp. Taxonomy (GTDB): domain Bacteria; phylum Pseudomonadota; class Gammaproteobacteria; order Burkholderiales; family Rhodocyclaceae; genus Thauera. The sequence goes on from JAEUNQ010000317.1 coordinate 2,464, forward strand.
GCAGCTCGATGCCGTAATGCTCGAGCCTCCACAAGAGCGGCGCGATCGCCACGTCGAGCATGGAGAACTCGTCGCCGAGCATGTACTTCTGCTTGGTGAACACCGGAGCGAGCTGGGTGAGATGGTCGCGCACGTGGGTACGCACCTTGTCCACGCCCTTCTGCGCGGCCTCGAGGGCCTCCAGGTGGGTGAACAACTCCTGCTCGAAGGTGTGCAGCAGCTGGCGGGCGCGCGCACGCATGATCGGGTCGGGCGGCATCAGCTGGGGATGCGGGAAGCGCTCGTCGATGTACTCGTTGATGATGTTGGCCTCGTAGAGCACGAGGTCGCGATCGACCAGCACCGGCACGCGGTTGTACGGGTTGATCACGGCAATGTCTTCGGGCTTGTTGTAGAGGTCGACGTCGATGACCTCGAAGTCCATGCCCTTTTCGAACAGCACGATCCGGCAACGGTGACTGAAGGGATCGGTCGTGCCGGAATACAGGTTCATCATGGTGTTGCGACTCCGGAATTCAAAAGCAAAAGCGCACCACGCGGGTCCGCGTGGTGCGTCTGGGTCAGGACCGCGCTAGACGGCCCGGAGGGCCGTGGCGACTGGAATCAATGAATGTCCTTCCAGTAGTTCTTCTTCAGCGCATAGCTGAGCACGAACATGCCGGCGAGGAAGATCAGCACGATGGCACCGATCGACTTGCGCTTCTCGGCAACCGGCTCGCCCATCCAGACCAGGAAGGAGACGAGGTCGGCGACCGCCTTGTCGTACTCCTGGACCGAGAGGGTGCCCGGCTTGGCAAGCGAAAGCTCGACCTTCTTGCTGCCATCGGCATTCTGGCTCACCTTGGCGACCTGCTCGCCCTGGAGCTGCCAGAACACGTGCGGCATGCCGACGTTCTCGAACACGACGTTGTTCCAGCCGGTGGGCCGCTCGGTGTCGCGGTAGAACTGGCGCAGGTAGGTATACAGCCAGTCCGCGCCGCTACCGTCGCCCGAGGCGCGCTGGCGCGCGATCAGGGTCAGGTCGGGAGGCGCTGCACCGAACCACACCTTCGACTCCGCGGGGCGCATCGCGATCTTCATCAGGTCACCGACGCGCTCGCCGGTGAACATGAGGTTGTCGCGGATCTCCGTCTCGGACAGGCCGATGTTCTCGAGCTGGTTGTAACGCATGAAGCTCGCGCTGTGGCAGTTCAGGCAGTAATTGACGAACAGCTTGGCACCGTGCTGCAGGGCGGCGGGCTCGGTGCTCACCGGCGCCTTGTCCAGATGCACGCTGGCGCCGGCGGCCATCGCAACGGCCGGCGCGAACAGCGCCACGGCCGCGAACCGCTTGATGAAGTTGATCACTCGCGTTTTCATTTGAAGTTCACCCTTTCCGGTTCGGGTTTGCACGGGTCGAGTTTGCTGTACCACGGCATCAGCAGGAAGAAGGCGAAATACAGCACCGAGCAGATCTGCGAGACCAGCGTACGGCCCGGGGTCGGAGCCAGCACGCCGAGGTAGCCGAGGATGAAGAAGCACACCAGGAAGATCGCCAGGGCGATCTTGAAGATCGGGCCCTTGTAGCGGATCGACTTCACCGGGCTGCGGTCCAGCCACGGCAGGAAGGCGATGATCACCACCGAAGCGCCCATGGCGACCACGCCCCAGAACTTCGCGTCGAGACCGAACAGCGGGTAGGTGACCGCACGCAGGATCGAGTAGAAGGGGGTGAAGTACCACACCGGCGCGATGTGCGGCGGAGTCTTCAGCGGATCGGCGGGGATGAAGTTGTTGTACTCGAGGAAGTAACCGCCGCCCTCGGGCATGAAGAACACGACCGCGCTGAAGAAGAACAGGAAGACCACGACGCCGACGATGTCCTTCACCGTGTAGTACGGGTGGAAGGGGATGCCGTCGAGCGGCTTGCCGGTCGCGTCCTTCTTCTTCTTGATCTCGACGCCGTCGGGGTTGTTGGAGCCGACTTCGTGCAGCGCGACGATGTGCGCGAGCACGAGGCCGATCAGCACCAGCGGCACCGCGATGACGTGGAAGGAGAAGAAGCGGTTCAGCGTAGCGTCGCCGATGACGAAGTCGCCGCGGATCACCAGGGAGAGGTCCGGTCCGATGATCGGGATCGCCGAGAACAGGTTCACGATCACCTGGGCGCCCCAGTAGGACATCTGACCCCAGGGCAGCAGGTAGCCCATGAAGGCCTCGGCCATCAGCGCCAGGAAGATCAGCGTGCCGAAGATCCAGATCAGCTCGCGCGGCTTGCGGTAGGAACCGTAGAGCAGGCCGCGGAACATGTGGAGATAGACCACGATGAAGAACGCCGACGCACCGGTCGAGTGCAGGTAGCGGATCAGCCAGCCACCCGGGACTTCACGCATGATGTATTCGACGCTGGCGAACGCGACGGGCACGCCCGAGGCGTTGAGCGAGGCATCCGGCTTGTAGTGCATGACCAGGAAGATGCCGGTGACGATCTGGATCACCAGCACCATCAGCGCCAGCGAGCCGAAGAAGTACCAGAAGTTGAAGTTCTTCGGCGCGTAGTACTCGGACAGATGCGCCTTCCAGGTGGACGTGAGCGGGAAGCGCTCGTCGATCCAGTTGAGAACGGCTTGGGATTTGGTGGTCATCGCTTATGCCTTCCCGTCATCGCCAACAAGAATGGTGGTGTCCGCCAGGTACTGGTGCGGGGGCACCTCGAGGTTGTCCGGTGCCGGCATGCTGCTGTAGACGCGACCGGCGAGGTCGAACAGCGAGCCATGACAGGGGCACAGGAAGCCGCCCGGCCAGTCCGCGGTCATACCGCCCTCGGCGCCGACCTTGAACTTCTCGGAGGGCGAGCAGCCGAGGTGCGTGCAGATGCCGACCGTGACCAGGTACTCCGGCTTGATCGAGCGGTGCTTGTTCTTGGCGTACTCGGGCTGCTGCGGCTTGTCGGAGTTGGGGTCGCTGACCTTTTCGTCCGTCTTGTCGAGCGAGGCGAGCATCTCGGGCGTGCGGCGCAGGATCCACACCGGCTTGCCACGCCACTCCACCGTCATCATCTCGCCCGGCTTCAGCTTGCTGACGTCCGCC
>JAEUNQ010000347.1 GCA_016790365.1 Thauera sp.
CGACGGCTCGCACAAGGGCGGCCCCTTCTCGCCGCTGGCCTTCACCGCGGAGAAGGACGGCACGGTGCATCTGTGCGGCTGCAAGCACACCGCCAAGGCGCCGTATTGCGACGGGACGCACACGAAATTGTGAGCTCGCCGGCCCCCGTGTAGGAGCGGCGCCAGCCGCGAACACGGCGCCTGGACCCGCGCCGACATCGATCGCATCCGGCACCGCCGCATTCGCGCCTGGCGGCGCTCCTGCACGAAACCGCGGCACTTTCACGCAGCGATACGGTCTGTTCAGCCGGTTACGCCTGCCCCGGACACTCGCCGATGAGACCCCTCCTCGCCTGCCTCGCCCTGCTGCTGCCCCTGCTCGCCTTCGGCGCGGATGCCGACGAGGCCGCGCTGTGGAAGGCCTTGCGCGAGGGCGGGCATGTGGCGTTGATGCGGCATGCGATCGCGCCCGGCGTGGGCGACCCCGCAGGCTTCCGGCTCGGCGACTGCTCCACCCAGCGCAACCTGTCCGCACAGGGGCGGGCGCAGGCGCGCGTGATCGGGGCGCGCTTCCGAGACCACGGTATCGAACGCGCGGCAGTGCACTCCAGCCGCTGGTGCCGCGCACTGGAGACGGCGGAGCTGCTCGCGCTCGGGCCGGTGAGTCCGTTTCCCGGGCTGGACTCGTTCTTCACCGACCGCAGCGCGGAAGGCGCGCAGCTCGGGGCCATCCGCAAGCTCGCCGCCAGCCACCCCGTCGACGCCCCGCCGCTGGTGCTGGTCACCCATCAGGTGAACATCACCGCGTTGAGCGGCGTGTATCCGGCCTCGGGCGAGATCGTGGTGATGCGCGTCGCCGGCGACACCCTGATCGTGGCGGGGCGCATCCGCACTGGGGATTGATTCGGTCGGCCAGGCCTCGGCGGGGGTCGCGCAGCTCAGCTCACCGGCGCATAGAGCGGATACAGGGTGTCCTCCTCGCGCTGGATGCGGTCGACCAGCACGGTGCCGACGCGCTCGAGGTCGGCGACGAAGCTCGCGGCGAGCGCCGGGTCTTCGCCGAGACGGACATAGCGGGCGAGGAAGGCGACGACCTTCTTGCCGATCTCGTCCATGTCGTGGCGGAACTCGTGCATGAGCGCGTGGCTCACCGGGTCGTCGGCGAGGGTGTGCTCGAGATACACGTACAGCCGGACGTTCTCGACCAGCAGATGAGCGTGGAGGTCGACACGGAAACGCTCGAGCAAGGGCACGACCTCGTCGAAACGCCCCGCATGCGCGGCCTCGCGGATGGCGCCGAAGCGTTCCAGCATGAGCCGATGGTCGCGGACGAGGCGCGCTACCAGTTCGGCGCTGTAGCGAATGGTGGTGCCGGGGGCGAAGCTCTCGGAGTCCTCCATGGAATGCGCAGGCTCGGGCACCGATGCCGAAGCGGGCGCCGAGGTGCCGATGGCCTTGCCGTGATGCTTGCCGAACAACCAGTCGAGCAGGAACATGGTGTGCTCCGGATGGGCCGTGGATGACAGCCGATGCCTTGGGAATTTGGAAGTTAATACAAAAGCATGGAGATTTTCCATGGCACAGATCAAATCCGGATCGGGTCGCCCCGGGACCTGGGCGCCGTGCTGCTTTGCAGCGCTTGATCCCGCGCAGGGCACGCGCGGCCTCGCTGCGGGATAATCGCCGCCGTTCCATGACGGATCCGCCATCATGCCCGCCAGCCCAGCCGCCGCGACCGATGCACCGCGCGCCCTGCTCGTCTTCACCAGCCTGCCCGACGCCGCCAGTGCCGAGACCTTGGCAAGCGCGCTGATCGGCCGGCGCCTGGCCGCCTGCGTGAACATCCTCGCCCCCTGCACCTCGATCTATCGCTGGCAGGGCGCGACCGAGACCGCAACCGAGGTGCCACTGCTGATCAAGACCACGCCGGCGCACTATGCGGCGCTGGAGGCGGCGATCCGGGCGTACCACCCCTACGAACTTCCCGAGATCGTCGCGGTCCCTGTGACGCAGGGTCTGCCCGGCTACCTCGACTGGATCGTCGCCGAAACGGCGGGCGATGACTGAGCGTCCATCGATGCATCTCCGCCGCACTCGCATCGACGGCCGCACAACGAAGCGCCTCGGCTCGCCGCCGGCATCGCCCCGCCCGACCGACTCACCCGCCGGCGCCGCAGCGCGCCCGCACACCGCCGCATAGAAGACCACGATGCACCGCCTGCTCCTCCTGCTCGCCCTGATCGCGAGCCTGCTCTTGCCCGCCGCGGCCCGCGCCAACCCGATCGAGCCCGAGAAGGCCTTCGCGATGCGCGCACAGGCGCTCGACGCGCAGACCATCGAGGTCGTGTTCGAGATCGCCAAGGACTACTACCTCTACGGCGACAAGTTCCGCTTCGAGGCCGAGCCTGCCGGCGTGGGCTTCGGCGCGCTGGAGAAACCTGCCGGCAAGAAACACAAGGACGACTTCTTCGGCGAGGTCGAGACCCACCGCGGCGAGCTGCGTATCCTGGTGCCGGTACAGGCGCCCGCCGGCACGACCCGCTTCGAGCTCTTTGCCACCAGCCAGGGCTGCTGGGACGGCGGCATCTGCTACCCGCCGACCACGCAGCAGGTCTCGATCGACCTTGCCGCGCCGCCGAAGAAGGCCAGCGGCTTCCTCGACAGCGTGCTCGGCGGCCGCGCCTCGAGCACCCCGGCCGCGCTTGTGGCGACGGCCGACGGCGCCGCAAGCGCCGCCAACGCCGTCTCCAGCGACGAGACCGGCGACATCGCCCGCCTGCTCTCCGGCGCCAGCGTGCCGATCATCCTGCTGAGCTTCTTCGGCTTCGGCCTGCTGCTCGCCTTCACCCCGTGCACCTTCCCGATGATCCCCATCCTGTCGGGCATCATCGTCGGCCAGGGCAACAAGGTCTCGCACATGCGCGCCCTCGTGCTCTCGCTGGCCTACGTGCTGGGCATGGCGGCCACCTACGCGCTCGCCGGGGTCGCCGCCGGCATGACCGGCACGATGCTGTCGGCGGCGCTGCAGAACGTGTGGGTGCTGTCGGCCTTCGCGCTCCTCTTCGTGCTGCTGTCGCTGTCGATGTTCGGCTTCTACGAGCTGCAGCTGCCGAGCGCGCTGCAGAGCCGGCTGGCCGACACCGCCAGCCACGGCAAGGGCGGCCACCTCGGCGGCGTCACGCTGATGGGCGTGCTGTCGGCCCTGATCGTCGGCCCCTGCGTGGCGGCCCCGCTGGCGGGCGCGCTGCTCTACATCGCGCAGACCGGCGACGCGGTGCTCGGCGGCTGGGCGCTGTTCGCGATGGGCCTGGGCATGGGCGCGCCGCTGCTGGCGGTGGGCGTGGCCTCGCGCAGCCTGCTGCCCAAGGTCGGGCCGTGGATGGAAGGCGTCAAGAAGGCCTTCGGCGTGATGCTGCTGGCGGTCGCGCTGTGGATGATCACCCCGGTGATCCCGGCGCTGGCGATGATGCTGGGCTGGGCCGCGCTGCTGCTGTTCTCGGCGATCTTCCTGCACGCCATCGACCCGCTGCCGGCGCAGGCCAAGGGCTGGCAGCGCTTCTGGAAGGGCGTGGGCGTGGTGCTGCTGCTCGCCGGCGCAGCGATCCTGGTGGGCGCGCTTGCCGGCTCGCGCGACCCGCTGCAGCCGCTGTCGATCCTGCGCGCCCAGGCCGCCGCGCCAGCGAACGTGCCGCAGTTCGAGAAGGTGAACTCCATCGCCGAGCTCGATGCCCGCCTGGCACAGACCGACCGCCCGGTGCTGCTCGACTTCTATGCCGACTGGTGCGTGTCGTGCAAGGAGATGGAGCGCTTCACCTTCAGCGACGCCGGCGTCGCCGAGCGCATGGGCCGCATGCTGCTGCTCAAGGCCGACGTCACCGCCAACACCGACGAGCACAAGGCCCTGCTCAAGCGCTTCGGCCTCTTCGGTCCGCCCGGCATCCTTTTCTTCGACGACCAGGGCAAGGAGCGCGAGGGCATGCGCGTGGTGGGGTTCATGAAGGCGGAGCCGTTCGCGACGGTGCTGGATCGGGCGCTCTGAGCGGGGCCGGGGTTTTTCCCCTACAATCCCGCCTTTCCCCTTACGGTTCAAACCCTTCATGTTCTCCGGCATCGTCGCGGCCGTCGGCCGCATCGAACACGTCGAGGCGCTCGCGGACGGCGTGCGGATCACCGTGGACACCAACGGCCTCGACCTCTCCGACGTGATCATCGGCGACAGCGTGGCGCACAGCGGCGTGTGCCTCACCGTGGTCGAGATGGACGGCCCGCGCCTGCGCTACGACGTCTCGCGCGAGACGCTCAACTGCACCGTCGGGCTGGACGCCGTCGGTGGCGAGGTCAACCTCGAGAAGTCGCTGCGCCTGGCCGACCGCCTCGGCGGCCACCTGGTCACCGGCCATGTGGATGGCGTCGGCGAGGTGGTGAAGTTCGCACCGATCGGCGAAAGCCACGAGCTGGTGATCCGCGCCCCGGCGGCGATCGCCGGCTACATCGCGAAGAAGGGCTCGGTCACCGTCAATGGCGTCAGCCTCACGGTCAACCGCGTCGAAGGCCGCGACTTCTGGATCAACCTGATCCCGCACACGGTCGCGGTCACCAACCTCAAGCACCTCGCGCCGGGCAGCAAGGTCAACCTCGAGATCGACCTCATCGCGCGCTACGTCGAGCGCATGCTCGAGTGGAAGAACGACGCCGCGCAGGCCTGACCCGCGCGCCCCAACGCAACACAAAGGAAGCAGCATGAGCGCACTCGCGCCGATCACCGACATCATCGCCGACATCAAGGCCGGCAAGATGGTCATCCTGGTAGACGAAGAGGACCGCGAGAACGAGGGCGACCTCGTGATGGCGGCCGAGTTCGTCACCCCCGAGGCGATCAACTTCATGGCCAAGCATGGCCGCGGCCTGATCTGCCTCACCCTGACCGAAGAACGCTGCCGCCAGCTGGGCATCAACCACATGGCGCGGGACAACCGCAGCCAGTTCAGCACGGCCTTCACGGTGTCGATCGAGGCCGCCACCGGCGTCACCACCGGCATCTCGGCGCACGACCGCGCGCGCACCGTGCAGGTCGCGGTCGCCCGCCACGCCAGGCCGGAAGACATCGTCACC
>JAEUNQ010000209.1 GCA_016790365.1 Thauera sp.
AACGCCATCATCGGCCTGCTGCTGTGCGAGGAGCTGCCCGAGGACGTGCGCGTGCTGCTGACCAACGTGCAGCACGACCTCTTCGACCTCGGCGGCGAGGTGTGCATCCCGGGCATGAGCATGATCACCGGCAAGCAGGTCACGCACCTCGAGGAAGAGCTCGACCGCTTCAACGAGCCGCTCGAGCCGCTCAAGGACTTCATCCTGCCCGGCGGCACCCGCGCCGCCGCCTACGCCCACCACGCCCGCACCGTTTGCCGCCGCGCCGAGCGCGCGCTGGTGGCGCTGGCGCTGGAAGAGTCGGTAAACGACGCCCCGCGCCAGTACCTCAACCGCCTCTCCGACCTCCTGTTCGTGCTCGGCCGCGTGCTCAACCGCGCCGGCGGCCGCGGCGACGTGCTGTGGCAGAAGCGCAAGAATGCGTGAGGCCTGAGGCCTGAGGCGTGGGGGGTGAGGCGTCAGGACCGGGGCGCCTCGCCGCTCACCGCCTGGGCGGCGAGGAGCTCGCGGAACAAGGCCGAGCCCTGCGCCAGCTCCCAGGCGCGGCCGACCGCCTCGATGCGGCCGGCGCGCATCAGAATGACCTCGTCGAAGCGGTCGAGCAGGTGCAGGCGATGCACCGAGGACACCAGCGCCGCGTCCGGGAAGTGCGCGAACAGGCGCTGGTAGACGCGCGCCTCGGTCTCCGGGTCCAGGCTGCTGGTGGGCTCGTCGAGCAGCAACAGGCTCGTGCCCTCGGCGGCGAGCACGCCGCGTGCGAGCGCCAGACGCTGGCGCTGCCCGCCGGACCAGTTGGCGCCGCCCTCCACCACGCGCGTCTCCAGCCCCTGGGGCAGGCCCTCGACCACGCGGTCGGCGCAGGCCGCATGCAGCGCGGCCTCGATGCGATCGGGCGCGCGATCGGCGCCGAGCAGCAGGTTCTCGGCCAGCGTGCCGTCGAACATCTCGGCCTGCTGCGGGATCAGGGTGGCGAGATGGCGCAGGCGCGCAGGCATCGCGGCCAAGCCCCCGGCATCGCTCGGCAAGCCGCCAGCGGCGGACGGCTCGCCGGCGACCGCCACGGTGGCGGCCGCGGGCACGGACTCTCCGTCGATCGACAGGGCCCCCGCCGTGGGCGCATCCAGCCCGGCGAGCAGGCGCAGCAGCGTGGTCTTGCCCGCACCGCTCGGGCCGACCAGGGCGTAGCGCCGGCCGCGCACGAGCGCCAGGCGGTCGAGCTCGAGCGCACTGGCACGGCCGTCGCCATGGGCGAAGCGCACCCCCTCCAGGCCCAGCGTGCGCCAGGCGGAGGCGGCGATGTCCTCGCCGTCGGCGGGACGCGGCGCCGGCGCGGCGCTGAGCAGCGGCGCGGCGGCGGCGTAGTCGGCGCGCTGGCGGGCGAGCGACTGGAAGTGCGCCGCGATCGCGGTGATCACGCCGCCGGCCTGCTGCGAGTATTCGTACACCATGAAGACCTTGCCGAGCGCGATCGTGCCGGCCCCGCCCGCGGCGGCGCCGAAGCCGAAAACGCCCGCGGCCTCCGCCGCATACACGCCGACCAGCACGCACCACAGCGCGCTCGCGAGCAGGTCCACCGAGCACCACTTGGCCTCGTTGAGCACGATGCTCTTCTTCAGCGGCCCGAACACCGCCGCCAGGCGCTCGCCGATCAGCCGCGCCACGCCCTCGCCAAGCCGCAGCGCGAGCACCGACAGCACATTGCCGAGCACATCGACCAGGGTGGCGGAATAGGCGCGCTCGGCGCGGTTCTCCTCCACCGCCACGCGCATCATCACGCGGTCGAAGCGGGTGATGAGCAGCCCGATGAGCCCGTAGCCGACCAGCGCCACCGCCCCCACCAGCGGCGAGATCAGCCACAGCGCGACGATCGGCCCCACCAGGCGCACGGTGTTCTGCAGGTAGATGAACTGGCTCTGCGCAAAGTCGTAGAGCGCATGCGTGCTCTGCTGCATGCGGTGGGTGGTCTCGCCCGAGTGGTGGCGCTCGTGCCAGGCCAGCGGCGCGGCGAGCAGGCGGCCCACGAGCAGGGCGGCGAGGCGCTCGCGCACCTTGAGCGCGACGTTGCGCTCGAGGATGCGCCCCGGCCCGTGCAGCAGCCAGCTCGCGACGATGGCCGCGAAGACCATGCCGAGCCAGCGCCCGGCCTCGCTCATGCCCTCCAGCCCGCCGGCCTGGATCTGGTTGATCGCGTTGCCGGCCAGCCAGGGCACGGCGAGCTTGAAGAGCTGGGACGCGAGCAGCAGCAGGAAGGCGTAGAGCAGCAGCGGGCGCGCGCCGGCGGCGTGCTCCCACAGCGCGCGGTAGAGC
>JAEUNQ010000012.1 GCA_016790365.1 Thauera sp.
GCCGACCTGATCGTCATCAACAAGGCCGACATCGACGCCGGTGCGGCCATGCGCGCCAAGGCGCAGATCAAGACCGCGCTGCACATGCTGCGCCCGGCCAGCCCCAACTGGACCGTGCCGGTGCTCACCCTGTCGGCGCTGCAGAAGCAGGGCATCGCCGATTTCTGGAAGGCGGTGAGCGACTACCGCGAGGCCTTGACCGCCTCCGGCGAGTTCGCCGCCAAGCGTCGTCACCAGGCGCTCGCCTGGATGTGGGAAATGATCGATTCCGGGCTGCGCAGCCGTTTCCGCAGCCACCCCCGCGTGCGCGAGGAGCTTCCCGCCCTCGCACGCGCGGTCGAGGAGGGCGGCACCACGCCCGCGGCCGCAGCCTTCCGGCTGCTCGGCCACCTCCAGCGCAACGAACAGGGCTGACCGCCCCGGCGGTCGCCAAACCCCGAGATCTGACAGGAGATCACACACATGCAAGACATCATTCGCCAGCTCGAGCAGAAGCGCGAACTGGCCCGCCTCGGTGGCGGCCAGAAGCGCATCGACGCGCAGCACCGCAAGGGCAAGCTCACCGCGCGCGAGCGCATCGAACTGCTGCTCGACGACGACAGCTTCGAAGAGTGGGACATGTACAAGGAGCACCGCTGCACCGAGTTCGGCATGGACGCCGAGCACATCCCCGGTGACGGTGTGGTCACCGGCTACGGCACCGTCAACGGCCGCCTGGTCTTCGTCTTCTCGCAGGACTTCACCGTCTTCGGCGGCTCGCTCTCCGAGACCCACGCCGAGAAGATCTGCAAGGTCATGGACCACGCCATGAAGGTCGGCGCCCCGGTCATCGGCCTCAACGACTCGGGCGGCGCCCGCATCCAGGAAGGGGTCGACTCGCTCGGCGGCTACGCCGACGTGTTCCAGCGCAACGTGCTGGCCTCCGGCGTCATCCCGCAGATCTCGCTGATCATGGGCCCCTGCGCCGGCGGCGCGGTGTACAGCCCCGCCATGACCGACTTCATCTTCATGGTCAAGGACTCGTCCTACATGTTCGTGACCGGTCCCGAAGTCGTGAAGACCGTGACCCACGAAGAAGTCACCGCCGAGGAGCTCGGCGGCGCCGTCACCCACAACACCAAGTCCGGCGTCGCCGACCTCGCCTTCGAGAACGACGTCGAGGCGCTGATGATGACGCGCCGCCTGGTCGGCTTCCTGCCCTCCAGCAACCGCGAGAAGCCGCCCGCGATCCCCTGCGCCGACTCCGCCGACCGCATCGACCTATCGCTCGACACCCTGGTGCCGGAGAACCCGAACCAGCCCTACGACATGAAGGAGCTGATCTTCAAGATGGTCGATGACGGCGACTTCTTCGAGCTGCAGCCCGACTACGCCAAGAACATCATCATCGGCCTGGCGCGCATGGAAGGCTCGCCGGTGGGCATCGTCGCCAACCAGCCGCTCGTGCTGGCCGGCTGCCTCGACATCAAGAGCTCGATCAAGGCCGCCCGCTTCGTGCGCTTCTGCGACGCCTTCAACATCCCGGTCGTCACCCTGGTCGACGTCCCCGGCTTCATGCCCGGCACCTCGCAGGAATACGGCGGCATCATCAAGCACGGCGCCAAGCTGCTCTACGCCTACGCCGAATGCACCGTGCCCAAGGTCACCATCATCACCCGCAAGGCCTACGGCGGCGCCTACGACGTGATGTCGTCCAAGCACCTGCGCGGCGACGTCAACCTCGCCTGGCCGTCCGCTGAAATCGCCGTCATGGGTCCCAAGGGCGCGGTCGAGATCATCTTCCGTGAGGAAAAGAACGATCCCGCCAAGCTCGCCCAGCGCGAAGCCGAATACAAGGAAAAGTTCGCCAATCCGTTTGTCGCTGGCGCCCGCGGCTTCATCGACGACGTCATCATGCCGCACGCCACGCGCAAGCGGATCGCCCGCTCGCTGGCCATGCTGCGCGACAAGAAACTCGAAAATCCGTGGCGCAAGCACGGCAACATTCCTCTGTAAGCGTCAGGGAGAAAAGGAATATGTTCACCAAGATTCTGATCGCAAACCGCGGCGAAATCGCCTGCCGAGTCATCAAGACCGCCCGCAAGATGGGCATCAAGACGGTTGCCTTATACTCCGAGGCCGACAAGGATGCCTTGTTCGTCGATATGGCCGATGAAGCTGTCTGCATTGGACCGGCTGCTTCGAAAGAGTCCTATCTCGTTGCCGACAAGATCATCGCTGCCTGCAAGCAGACCGGTGCTCAGGCCGT
>JAEUNQ010000034.1 GCA_016790365.1 Thauera sp.
CTGGCGGCGAAGTTCGCGCCGCTCGCCAAGGCCCTGGCCGAGAACGAGCAGAAGATCGTCGCCGAGCTGTCCGAGGTGCAGGGCAAGGCGGTGGACATCGGTGGCTACTACAAGGCCGACGCCGAGAAGTGCAAGGCGGTGATGCGTCCGAGCGCCACGCTCAACGCCATCCTGAAGGGCGCGCGCGGCTGATCCTGCAGCAACGGGGAGCAGCATCGCCGATCGAGGCCGGCGAACCGGGAAGTCCGGTTCGCCGGCTTTTTTCTTTGTGCGCCCGTGTCCCCGCACCCGGAACGCGCTGGCGCAGTCTTCGAAGCCCTCGATGCGGATCATGGCGAGGGCGTGTCCGGCAGGTCTATAACTTCTGCAGGTGTCTGTCCCGAGGGGGTTCCGATGGCCGATTTCAGGAAGGTGCGGGTGATGATCTCGAGCCGCTGCTCCTCGCGGGTGAGGGATGGCGATGTGCGGGTCCCGATGACCGCCGTGCGCCAGCGCCTGCAGCGCAAACTCGCCGCCGAAAGCCTGTGCGGAGAGCCGCTGTTCGAGGTCTGGATCTCAGACAATGCGCCCGATCAATCCCAGGGCGACCTCGAGACGGCATGGGAGAAGTCGCTTGAAGAGGTGCGCAAGGCCGACCTGGTGCTGGTGCTCTATACCGGCGAGGCGGGCTGGGCGCCGGCACAGGGCCTCGGCGTCTGTCACGCCGAATTCGAGCAGGCCTGGAACGAGGGACCGGCGCGGGTCAAGGTGGTGCGCATCCTCGACGCACAGTTCGCACCGAAGGATGCCGCCGAATCCGCACGCGATGCGACCTTCCAGGCCTGCTTCAGTGCGCTCAACCCGACTTCCTCGGCGGCTTCGAGTGCCGACGAGATCGTCGATCGCAGCCGCGAGGCCTTGCGCGAGGCGGTAGCCGGCCTGGTCAAGCTGGGTGGGCGCGAGGCCCGCAAGGGGCGCTTCGCCTATGGCGCCTCGCTCGACTGGAGCCGGATGGATTTTGCGCACCGCAAGGCCGCGATGGAGGATGCCCTCGGTCGCGGGCTCGCCGAATTCGCTGCCGTGGAGTCCGCCGGCGGCTGGTTATGGACCGTCGGCGGCAGCCCCGTCCTCACCCTCTGCCATGGCTTGCCTGGGGGGTTCGGTGTTGCGGCTGCCCGCGAGATGGTGGGCCAGCCCTTCTTGCGCGATCACCTCCATCTCGGCAAGGGCAGCGTGCGGCGCGGCAAGCCCGCAGGGCCATTGCATCTGGTCGCCTGCCTCAAGACCATCACCGAGACCCAGGCGATGCGCCAGCTGGGCTTCCCGGACGCGACCATCGTCGCCGCACCGTTCGGCGTCTATGTGTCCGATCCCGTGCAGAAGGTGCAGATGATCTTTCTCGCCAACTGCCGCGATCCGACCACCACCCGCAACGCCCTGACCCGGCTCGTCGAGTGGCTGGGCACCACCGGCGAGGCGGCGAACCTGGCGCGGCGAGCGCTCGCACGTGCCCGGATCGTGCGCACCATCCAGGAGCTGGACGGGGACTGAATCGGCCTCCGCGACCCGATGCGCGTCGTGGCCGCCAAGCGGCGATCGGCGCGCAGTCCCGCGGGCATCCAATCCCGATGCGGCGGCCCGATTACCCCTTGTGCGCCGGCATCACGATCGCCCCCGGGGCGAACCAGAGTTCGTAGTGGCGGGCGCGGATCGAGCCGCTGCTGCCGTAGAGCGCGCTGAAATCCTCCAGGGTCGGCTTGGGCGACTGCAGCAGCGCGGCGAGCGTGCGCACGAGTGCGTCACCGTCCTGGCGGCATTCCTCGGTGCGGAAACAGCGCAGCATGCTGCGCGTGGGCGCGGCCTTGACCAGCACGATGCCGGGCAGCTCGAGCGCGGCGTCGCCGATGCGCACGCTGCGCAGGCGCGTCTCCAGCGCCTCGGCGGCCTTGCGCTGGCTCTCCTCGGCGATGTAGATCCACATCCGCGGCGCGAGCGTGCCGGGCGGGGGGGCGGGCGCCGCGGACAGCGGCGGGGCCGCCTGCTGCACGGCGATGTTGGAGAGATTGCTCACCTGGGCGCGCAGCTCGGACTTGGCCTCGGTGAGGCTGCGCTGCACCGCCTGCCCGTCGCCGCTCGCCGGCGCGTTCGCTGCGGTGGTGGCGCGTTCGAGCTCGTCGACCACGCTGGCGAGCGCGGTGGCCGACTGCCGTGCCTCCTGCGCCACCGCCTCGGCCGCGGCACGTGCGGCGGCCTCGGCCTCGCGCGCCTCGACCAGAGCCTCGAGCTGGCGTACCACCTCGTCGCGTGCGGTGAGGGCGAGTTCGCGCTCGCCTTCGGCGATCCGGCGCGCATCCTCGGCGATCCGCGACTGCTGCCAGGCCAGGCCGCCGAGCGCGCTGGTGAAGGCGAGCACGCTGAGGCCCACGGCGAGCGCGCGGCTGCGCCTGCGCAGGCGGCGCGCTTCCTGGCGCTGCTTCTCCGCGATCTCGCGTTCGGCTTCGCGCAGGGCGCGTGCCTCGACACTGGCGGCGATCAGGCGCTGCACGCGCTCCCAGCCGCCGCCGTAGCGCTCCGCCCAGGCGGCATTGCGCCGGCGCAGCCAGCGTTCGCGTTCGTCGGTGGTGGTGGCGCCGAGCACGTTGCCCGGGTCGCGATCGAAGCTGTCGGCCTGCACCAGCAGTGCGCGCCACACCAGCCCATTGCGGAATTCGCGTGCCAGCCAGCCCTCGCGCGGCTCGGCGACGCGCCGCCAGCATCGGATCAGGGCTTCGTGGCTGATGTCGATGAGCTCGTCGGCGCGCAGCGGCTCCTGCCCGTAGGGCTTGAGGAAGGACACCCCGTCGGCGCGGAAGGCGTCGACCACGCAGCGCAGTGCGGGCTCCCCGGCGCCGGTCACTGCGGCCAGGCGTTCGAGCGTGCATGGCCGGCGGATCGCCTGGCCTTCGGCGTTGATGTCGGTGAGCGCGCGGAAGAGGTCTTCCACCACGCGCGTCGCCTCGCCGCCGAAGCACTGCCGTTCGGCCTGCGCCTGCACGCCGTCGGCGTGCGCCGAGAGCAGGCCGGCGAGGCCGTGCTCGGCGCGGTAATGCTCGATCCCGAGCCGCCACGCCGGGCTGCCCGGGGTCGGTACGGGCGTGGCCTGGGTGCGTGCCTGCTCGTCATGGAGCAGCATCAGCCCGTGCTGGATCAGCGGCAGCTGGTCCTGTCCGCCGCCGCCATCCACGATCAGGCGCTCGGCCAGTTCCCGCGTCACCTCGCCGTCGTAGAGCACCGCCGGCTCGCGGATCGCGCGCATCAGGTCGTCGTGCTCCATGCGCGGAAGCAGGTATTGCGCACGATTGACCGCCTCGGCGAAGCCCTCGTAGCGCGAACAGGCGCCGAGGAACTCCGAGCGCATGGTCAGCACCGCATACAGCCCGGCCGGCGGCGCATCGAGCAGGCCGACCAGGCCGGCGGCAAGCAGCGCCGCTTCTTCCGGGCCATGGCGGCGGGCGTGCTCGAAGAGCTCCTCGAACTGGTCGATCAGGATGCAGACCTGGTTGCGCGGTCCGCAGCCGAGCAGCTCGGCGAGCGCCGCCGGCGCCTCGCGGCCGAAGTTGAGCGCGCGCCGGAAGGCGATCGTGCGCGCTTCCAGCGTGTCGTCGTCGCCCTCGCGGGGCGTGTCGAGCGCGGCGAGCGCACGTGCAAGGTTCCACAGCGGCGCCGCGCGCGGCAGCGTGGTGCAGGTGCGCCAGCGCACGCCGCCGCGCGCACTCTCCTGCTCCAGCCGCGGCAGCACGCCGGCGCGTACCAGCGAGCTCTTGCCGCAGCCCGAGTCGCCATGGACCACGAGCAGGCGATGGCCGAGCAGGCGGTCGACGATCTCGTCGGTCATGCGCTCGCGGCCGAAGAAGATCGGCCACTCGTGCTGCTCGAAGGGCCGCAGGCCGGGATAGGGGCGGGCCGGCAGGTGGATCGCGAAGACCGCGTCGAAGCGCTCGTCGGCAGGCGAAGCCGCGGCTGCGCCCGGGCTCATGGCGCACCCCCGGCCTGCACGCCCTTGCCGCCCAGCCAGTCGCGCACCGCGACCGGCCAGCCTTCGTCGGTGCCGTCGATCCAGTCCGCCTGCACGATGCGCGCGGTGGCCCGGCGTACGCTGGTGGCGATGGCGGCGCCGGCGGTATCGAGCAGGCCACAGGGCAGCAGTCGGTGCGAGCGTGCGCGCGCCGACTGGCGGTCGTGCTTGCCGACCACCACGAGATCGGCGTCGAGGGCGCGGCCGTCGTCGGTGCCGAGCAGCAGCAGGGCGTCGCAGCCGCTCAGGGTCTCCACCCTGCGCTCACGCACGGCCTGCAGCCGCACCGGATCGCTGTCGACCCGATCGGGTTCGCCCGGCACCACCGCGAAGCCCTTGTCGACGAGCTTGAGCGCCGCCGCTTCCCAGGCCGCGGCGTGGTCGCTGCGGCCGTGCAGGTAGAGCATCTGGCCGCCGTCCCGGACCAGGCGCTCGGCCTCCTCGTGCTGCCGGCGCAGTTCTTCGGCGCGTGCGCGCATCGCCTCGAGCTTGGGGTAGAGCCGGCCGACCATGTCGAGCAAGGCCTTGCGGAACTCGCTGCCGAAGGCGCCGGGCAGGTCGGTCCAGCCCAGCGGCCGGGGTGGCACGGCGTCCACCGGGTAGAAGGCGAAGCCGACCAGTTGCTCGCCGCGCGCATCGCACAGTGCGGTCGGCCACGGTGTGTCGGTGGGCCAGATGCGCACCACCGCGATGCGTTCCTCGTGCGGCAGGCCGAGCGCAGCCTGGCGCTGCAACCACCCGTCGCGCTCGTCGGCGCACCACTTCGAGGCGAGGTAGTCGGGCGACATCAGCACCACCAGCAGCGCTGCGCCGGCGATCTGTTCCTGCAGCTGGGCGGTGAGCGGCGCCATGGGGTCGAGGCTCTGCGCCGGACGGTGGTCCTGGTCGCGGAATACGCTCAGGCTGGTGCGGAAGCGGCGGTCGGCGCGCAGCTCGCGCTCGAGCTCGTGCGCGAACGCGGCCGACCACGGCTTCAGGTAGGCACCGCCGCTCCCGTCGTCGCCGTGGCTGTAGCTCACGAAGAGGTCGTGGCGGAAGGGCTCTCCGACATAGGACATGGGGACTCCCTCGCGTGGGCCGGCGTGTCGCCCGGGTCCGCCCCTTGCGGGCGGGTCACCGGAAGGCGGCACCTGCTTTCCTTATAGTCCAACTGCGGGAGCCGGGCCAGAGGCGCCACGCCGGCGTGGCCGCCTGACGCCTCACGCTCTCAGTCGCGGCGGCCGGAGGCGAGGCGCTCGATCATCGCGCGCACGCTGCGGATCTGGATGCCGTCGCGGGTGGCGTAGTCCGCGTCGGTGAAGCCCCACCAGTCCCAGCAGCCGTTGGGGTTCTTCCACGGGATCGACACCGCCTGCGGGAACAGCACCACCAGGCGGTTGGTGTCGGCCCAGCGGTCGTAGCCGGTGTTGCGCACGAAGGTGGTGCCGTTGTAGAGGCCGCCACCGGGCGGGCGGCGCAGCGGCAGGAAGCTCTGCCCCTGCTTGCAGCCGTGGAAGACCACGTGCAGCCGGCAGCGCTCGCCGGCGGCGCAGGCGGGCGGAATGTACACCCAGCCGGTCTTGTCCAGGCCGGTGCCCCACAGGTAGCTGAAGATGCCGGTCTCGGGGATGTAGGCGCGCTGGTCGAACTCGACGAAGCGGCCGGCCGGGGTGGGCGTGGTGCGCGGCGGGGAGACGGTCGGGCCGTAGATCCAGTCGAGGATCGCATGCGCGGCCTCGAAGCCGCACTTGCCGATGTAGGGCTCGTCGGTCGTGCCGCAGGCGCCGCCGTAGGCGGTGGTCGGCATGGTGTGGCCCGCGGCGTCGAGCGTCACCGGCTTCAGCGCGCTCGCGGGCAGGCCGAAGGCGTCGTAGTAGCCGTGCAGCTGGCGGGTGATCGGGGCCGGGACCAGCGCGTCCTTCCCGCCCACCACCGTCACCACGCGCTGGCGGGCGATCTGCGCCGGGTCGTCGATGCGGCCCTCGGCATGGAAGGCGCGCGTGGCCGCGACCAGCTCGGGCACCGCGGTGCTGGCGTCGCCGACCTTGCACGACAGGGTCGGCTCGCCGGTGCAGGAGCACTCGGTGGTGGCCTTCATCACGCTGTCCTGTGCGCAATAGTAGGGTCCGCCGGCGACCACTCCGGCGCCGCGGACGATGGCGGAGTGGGCGACCTGCATCTGCACCGACATGAAGCCCCCGGAGGAGATGCCCGAGACCGAGCTGTCTTCGATCGCGATGTTCAGCGCCGGCAGGGGCCCCGGCGGGGCGGCGGGGAGCAGGGGGGCGAACGTTGCTGCAGCGAGGGTGGCCAGGGTGCGCGCGAGGGATCGCAGGTTGGGCGGGCGCTTTTTCATGACGGGTCTCCGGCAGGGATGTGGGCATGGCTTCGGATCCAGCATAGTCCAGCGCGGCAGGCCCGCGGGTGGTGCGCGGCGGCTATGCGATAATCCGCGGTCTTCGCAGCGTCCTCCACCATGTCCGCCTCCCCGTACCTCGCTCCGCACACCCTGCCCCTGCAAGTGGCCACAGTCCCCGGCCCGGCTGTCCGTCGAGGCGACGCGTGACGCCGGGGCAGCCTGCACCGCCCCGCCCGGGCACGCTGGGCGTGTGGTGGGCGGCGATCCGGCCGCGCACGCTGGGCATGGCGCTCGCCCCGGTCGCGCTGGGCACGGCGCTCGCCATCGCCGACGGTGTCGAATTGGCCTGGGCGGTGCTGTTCGCCACCGCGGCCTGCGCGCTGCTGATCCAGATCGGCACCAACCTCTACAACGACGCGATCGACTTCGAGCGCGGCACCGACCGCCCCGAGCGCCTCGGGCCGCTGCGGGTCACCCTCGCCGGCTGGGCGAGCGCCGCCGAGGTCAAGCGTGGCGCCCTGCTCTGCCTGCTGCTCGCGCTACTGCTCGGCGCCTGGCTGTGCGTGGTCGGCGGCGGCCTGATCCTGGCGATCGGGCTGGCCTC
Organism: Thauera sp.; assembly: GCA_016790365.1. Taxonomy (GTDB): domain Bacteria; phylum Pseudomonadota; class Gammaproteobacteria; order Burkholderiales; family Rhodocyclaceae; genus Thauera. The sequence goes on from JAEUNQ010000034.1 coordinate 6,976, forward strand.
GCTGGTGGCGGGCTGGGCCTATTCGGGCGGGCCGCGGCCGATCTCGCATTCGCCGTTCGGCGAGCTCTTCGTGCTGCTCTTCTTCGGGGTGTTCGCGGTGCTCGGCAGCCACTGGCTGCAGTCGCGCGCGGTCGGCCCGCTCGATCTGCTCGCCGGGCTGGCGGTGGGTGCGCCGGCCGCCGCGGTGCTGCTGGTCAACAACTATCGCGACCTCGCCGGCGACCTGCGCGCCGGGCGCCGCACCCTCGCCGCGGTGCTCGGCGCCGAGGGCGCGCGCCGCGCCTTCGCGCTGCTGGTGCTGCTGCCCATCCCCACGCTGATCCTGATGGCCGCGAGCGGCGTGCCGGGGGCCATCCTCGGCCTCCTCGGCGCGCCCGCGCTGGCGCCGCTGGTGTGGCGCTTCGGCCGCGCCGAGGGCGGCGCGGCGCTCAATGCCCTGCTGGTCGACACCGCGCGTGCCGGCACGCGGACCGGGCTGCTCGCCGCGGCGGGTATCGTCTTCTTCTCCTTCCTCTAGGTCGCGCCGATGAGCATCGACGTCCTGCTGCCCGCCGCCCTCGCCTTCATCATGTTCTCGGTCGGGCTGGCGCTGCAGGGCGCGGATTTCCGCCGCGTGTTCGTGCGCCCGCGCGCACTGCTGATCGGCCTCGTCGGCCAGCTCGTGCTGGTGCCGCTGGTCGCGCTCGCGGTGGTGCTCGCCTTCGACCTGCCGCCGCTGCTCGGCATGGGGCTGATGGTGCTGGCGGCCTGCCCGGGCGGGGCGAGCTCGGGCTTCCTGACCCACCTCGCGCGCGCCAACGCCGCGCTGTCGCTGAGTCTCACCGTGATCAGCAGCCTGGCCGCGCTGCTGACCTTCCCGCTGCTGGTCAAGGCGGTGCTCGCCGCCTTCGGCGACGGCGTCTTCGGGTCGGACGGCGGCGTGCTGGCCGAGCTGCCGGTCGGCCGCCTGATCGGCAGCGTGCTGGTGGTGACGACGCTGCCGATCGTCGCCGGGATGCTGCTGCGGCGTCGCGCGCCCGCCTTCACCGCGCGCGCCGAGCCGATCATCGCCCGCGTCGCCACGCTGTTCTTCGCCGCCATCGTGATCGCCACCTTCGTGTCGCACCAGCACACCATCCTCGCCAACCTGCTGTCGGTGGGGCCGGCGACCCTGGTGCTCAATTTCGCGGTCATGGGCCTGGGCTACGGCCTGGTGACGCTGGCCGGCGTCGAGCGCAGGGACGCGGTCGCGGTGGCGATGGAGTGCGGCCTGCAGAACGCCGGGCTGGCGATCTTCGTCGCCATCGTGCTGTTGCGCCAGCCCGAGCTCGCGGTCGCTGCGGTCGTGTATGCGCTGACGATGAACTTCGGCGCGCTCGGCCTCGTGTTCGTGGCACGCCGCCGGCAGGCTGAGGGCGTGCTTGCGCCCGACGGCAAATGAGTCCCTCCGCCGCTGCCGGGTCGCGGCGCGCAGCTTTCCTTTTCCGTCCCGCCGCCGTGCGGGCCACCCGTCTCAAATGGAGATCCGTCATGAAACCGCTGCAATCCGTCGCCCGCCTCCTCGCCCTGCTCGCCCTCGCCGGCGCTGCACAGGCCGCGCAACCGCCATGCACCGACGCGGACTTCGAGAAGTTCTCGCTCTACGACGCCGCGGCGATGAACACCCGCATCCCCGCGCAGGAACTGCGCCGGATCTTCAGCGAGCAGTTCGGCCTCGAGGTGGGCGCGCTCAACCATCTGCACGCACGCTGCAACTATGCGCTGTCGGCGCGCTTCAGCACCCAGGAGGAGTGGAACGTGTTCTACCGCGAGTCGCTCGGCAAGCTCAAGGAGTTCTGCACCAGGGACAGCTCGCCACCGTACTGCGAGGAGGCGATGCGCGCCGAGGGGGCGCGCTGAGCCAATCTCCACGCGCGCAGCCGCTCGTCGCTGTCGGGTGGGCAGCGTCCTCCGTATTCCGCTAACATCGGACCGATGATGACTGGCGGCCGGGGATCGGCCGCCCAGACCGGCCCTTGACGTCGATGAGCGATCCTTCCCGCAAGCCCTCGGGCGTGCTTGCCGCGACCCTGCTGATCCTGTTCAGCGTGGTGCTTTTCATCGTGCTCGCCTGGTCCAGCCACGCCAGCTTGCGCGGGGTGGACGCCGCCACCGATGCACGCTCGCGCTCGCGCACCGGCCTCCTGCTCGCGGCCGAGGTGATGTCGGCGCTGAAGGATATCGAAACCGGCCAGCGCGGCTATGTGCTCACCGGCGACGAGCACTATCTCGGTCCTTACGAGCGCGGGATGCGCAGCCTCGACAAGTCGTTCGAAGCGCTACGCAGTACGCTTGCCGGCCAGCCGGAGGCCAGGCTGGAGACCTTGTGGCCCCTGATCGACCGCCGTGTCGCGCTCGCGGAGCGCAATATCGCCGACCGTCGTAACCTCCCGGAAGAGGATTCGCGCTGGAAGCAGCGCCTCGACGAGGGCCGCGACACGATGGATCGCATCCGCGAGCGCTTCGCCGCATCGAGGCGATGCTGCGCGCCGAGATCGAGGTGCGCGATCGCAGCTTGTCGGAACTGCGGGCGCGCGCGCTGCTCCTCAACGTTCTGCTGCCGGCAATCGGTGGCGCGCTGATCCTCGCTGCCTGGGTGCTGCTGCAGCGTGAGCGGCGCCGGCGCCTGGAGGCCGAGGCTGCGCTGATTGCCGCGAATGCCCGTCTCGAGGACACCGTCGCGCAGCGCACCGCCGAACTGCAGACCGCGCTCGGCGAGATCGAGGCCTTCGCGCTCGGCCTCGACCGCGGCATCGAGGAGGAGCGCAGGCGGCTCGCGCGCGAGGTGCACGATCAACTCGGGCAGTTGCTCACCGCGCTCAAGATGATGGTGCACCGCGCGCTGCAGGGGGCACCCGGGCGGGAGCAGGACTGGCCGCAGATCGAGACCGTGCTCGGCGAGGGCATCGCCATCGTGCGCCGCATTTCGGCGGCGCTGCGCCCGCCCTTGCTCGACGACCTCGGCCTCGAGGCGGCGCTCGGCCTCGCCGGGCGCCAGTTCGCCGAGCGTACCGGGCTGGCCTGCGAGGTCGCGCTCGCGGACGCCGACCGGCTGAGCGCCGACCAGTCCAACCAGCTCTACCGCATCGCCCAGGAGGCGCTCACCAACGTTGCGCGCCACGCGCAGGCGGCGCGCGTAAGGATCGAGGGCGCGGCGGTCGATGGCCGATACCGCCTGGTGGTCGAGGACGACGGCGTCGGCATGGCGCAGCAGGCGCGCTCCTCGCTGGGGCTGTTGAGCATGCGGGAGCGTGCTGCGCTCGCCGGCGGGGAGCTGAGGATCGGCTCCGGTGCCGGCGGCGGGGTGAGGATCGAGGCGAGGGTGCCGTTCGCCGCGGTGGAGGAGGACGGAGGATGAAGCTGCTGATCGTCGACGACCATCCGGTGATGCGCTTCGGCGTGCGCCAGCTCGTCATGCAACGCTGGCCCGACGCCGCGATCGGCGAGGCCTCCTGCCTCACGCAGGCGCTCGAGCAGGTGCGCGCGGCGGATTGGGAACTCGTCGTGCTCGACCTGTCGATGCCCGACACCAGCGGCCTGGAGGGCCTCGTGCGGCTGCACCGTGCCGCCCCGCACACCCGGATGCTGGTGCTGAGCATGCACGACGAGGCGGCGTATGCTGCGCGCGCGCTGCAGCTCGGTGCCGCCGGCTACCTGACCAAGGAGCACGCGACCACCGAGCTGGTCGCCGCGATCGAGCGCGTGCGCGGCGGCCAGCGCTACATCAGCTCCGATCTCGCCGCCCGCCTGGCGGACCTGCTCTCGGGCGAGGCGCCGGCGCGCGCACCGCATGAGACCTTGTCGGCGCAGGAATACCGCGTGCTGCTGCTGATCGCCGCCGGACGCAGCGCGAGCGAGATCGCCGACGCCATGCACCTGTCGGTGAAGACGGTCGGCACCTACCGCAGCCGGATCATCGAGAAGACGGGGCTCGCCAACACGGCGGAGATGGCGCGCTACTGTTCCGAGCACGGGCTGCTGGATCGGGGGGGCTGAGGGCGTACGCGGGGGGTGTCGCGGGCGAGAGCTGGTGGCGGGGCGGGACTTGCGGTCGCCGCCTGCACTCGCGGCCCGTCGCTGTGGCTCCGGGCTACCCTCGGCGGAGGACGTCGCGGGGGCGGCGACGCAAACTCGGCGCTGCGCGCCTCGGACACGCGTCGCCTTGTTTCCCCCGCGACGCCCTCCGCCTCGGCGCTCCTGAAGTTGGCGACCGCAAGTCCCACCCCGCCGCCGGCTGGCTGCGGGGCCGCCGCGCCTGGCGCCCGCGCTCCTTTGTAGGTGTTCGCCCTACATCATGATCGGCGAGCCGCCGACCCCCGCATCGGCGAGGCGCCGCTGGGGGTGCGGGGCGCGGACGCGGAACATGGATGGCGTTCGATCCCCAAGTGGAACCGCCATCATGCGCATCGTCATCGTCGAGGATTCCCCGCTCCTGCGGGACAACCTGGTCCGGCTCCTCGCCGCCCATCCCGAGCTGAGTGTGCTCGGCAGCGCAGCCGGTGAGGACGAGGCCTTCACGCTGATCGAGGCGCAGCGCCCCGACACCGTGCTGCTCGATCTCGCGCTCTCCCAGGGCAGCGGCCTCGGTGTGCTGCGCCGGGTGCGCGCCACGCCCGGCCTCGCGCCGCGCGTGGTGGTGCTGAGCAGCCGCTCTGCCGATCCGTGGGAGGTGCTATGCCGTGAGGCGGGGGCCGATGCCTTTCTCGACAAGGCCGAGGACACCAAGCTGCTGCTCGCCCAGCTCGCGAGCTGGATGCCGCCGCTGCCGCTCGACGAACCGCGCCGCTGCCGCCGGCTGCGTCAATTGCAGGTGCTGGACACCCAGCCCGAGCCCGCGCTGGATGCGATCGCCCGCCTCGCCGCGCGCATCGCCGAGGCGCCGGTGGGGGTGATCAGCCTCGTTGACACGTACCGACAGTGGTTCAAGGCGCGCGTGGGGGTCGACGTGCAGACGACCTCGCGTTCGGTAAGCTTCTGCGCGCATGCAGTGGTGAATGACGGCCTCCTCGAGGTCGAGAACGCCACGCTGGATCCGCGCTTCGCCGACAACCCGCTGGTGCGCGGCGACCCGGGGATCCGCTTCTATGCCGGCATGCCGCTGGTGATGCCGGGCGGCGAGGTGGTCGGCACGCTGTGCGTGATCGACCGCCGGCCGCGCCGCCTCGGCGCGACCGCGCGCGAGGCGCTCGCAGTGCTGGCGCGCAGCGTCACCGATGAGCTCGAGTTGCGCCAGCGCGTGGGCGAGCTCGAGGAGGAGGTCGCCCGTCGCCACGAGGCGGAGGCGCGCATCATGCAGCTCGCCACCCGCGACGCGCTGACCGGCCTGCCCAACCGCGCCGCGCTGATGGACCGCCTGCACCAGGGGGTGCGCGGCGCGCAGCGCACCGGCAACCTGCTCGGCGTGCTGTTCCTCGATCTCGACCGTTTCAAGTGGATCAACGACACCCTCGGCCACGATCTCGGCGACGCCCTGCTGCAGGAGATGGCGCTGCGCCTGAGCCGGGCGGTGCGCGAGTCCGACACCGTCGCCCGCCTCGGCGGCGACGAGTTCGCCATCGTGCTCGGCGACCTGTGGCAGGTCGCGGATGCGGAGGCGGTGGCGGCCAAGATCGTCGACGTCGTGACCCGGCCGCTGGAGGTGCGCGGGCATGCCCTGCGCGTGGGCTGCAGCGTGGGAGTGGCGGTGTACCCATTCCAGGCGCACGACGAGGAGTCCCTGCTGCGCCACGCCGACCTGGCGATGTACCACGCCAAGGAGTCGGGCGGAACCCGCCACCAGCTCTTCTCCGAGCAGATGAACGCACGCGCGGTCGAGCGCATGACCGTCGAGTCGGAGCTGCGTGCGGCGATCGCGGCCGGCCAGCTCGAGCTGCACTACCAGCCGCAGCTGTGCCTGGAAGACCGCAGCCTCGCCGGCATGGAGGCGCTGGTGCGCTGGCGCCATCCGCGCCTCGGCCTGCTCGTGCCCGGCCGTTTCGTGCCGCTGGCTGAGGACTGCGGGCTGATCTGGGAGCTCGGCCTCGCGGTGATGGACCTCGCGGTGGCCCAGCTCGCGGCCTGGGACCAGGCCGGGCTGCAGGTGCCGCGCATCGCGGTGAATGTATCGCCGGCCCAGCTACGTCCGGAGCTGGTCGAGCGCATCGCGGAGATCCTCGAGCGCCACGGCGTCGACGCCTGCCGACTGGAGATCGAGCTCACCGAGAGCGCGCTCACCGCCGACGGTCCGGCCGCCAACGGCCTGCTGCAGGCGCTGCGCCGCATGGGCGCCTCGATCGCGATCGACGACTTCGGGGTGGGCTATTCATCGCTGACCCTGCTGCGCCGGCTGCCGATCTCGGCGCTGAAGATCGACCGCAGCTTCGTCGCCGAGCTCGCCAGCAACCGCCAGGACGCGGCCATCGTCGAGGCGATCCTGCGCATGGCGCACAGCGTGGGCCTGCGTACCGTGGCCGAGGGGGTCGAGCACGCCGAGCAGCAGGCGGCGCTCGGGGTGCTCGGTTGCCAGGAAGGCCAGGGCTACCTGTTCGCCCGCCCGCTGGACGTCGCGGCGGCGAATTCGTGGTTGGCGAGGCAGGCGTCGGGCGGGCTGGCGGTGGCGTGAGGAGGCCGGGGTTTTCCGTCCGCTCAGTGCGATGCGGGGAGCCCGCGGGGCGCGGCGAGGAGCGTGCCGGGGGCCGCGAGCACGGCGCGCGGTGCGCCCTGAAGCAGGGCGGCCTGCTCGGCGAGGGTGAAGTTGCCGTAGCGCGAGTCGAGGGTGATCTCATCGCCGATCCAGTGCGGCAGGCAGAGCGGGGTTTCCTCGTGCGCCAGCTCGACCTCGGCGACCACGAGCCCGGCGTGATGACCCTGGAAGACATCGACCTCGAACATGTGGTCGGCGTGGCCGACCAGGTAGCGCGTCTTGCGCACCACCCGCCCGGCGCAGTGCTGCGCGATCATCTGGTGGGCGTCGTCGACCGGAATCGGGTACTCGAACTCGTCGCGGCTGAAGCCCTGCTTGGGCGATTTCAGCGTCAGGAAGGCGCGTTCGCCACGGATGCGGACCCGTGTCGACATGGAGCCGGGCTCCTTGGCAAGGTAGCCTTGGATGATGTGCTCGCCCCTGCGGCCGTCGAGGATCCGCACGTCGCGGACCAGGAACCTGCGCTCGATCTCTCGCGCCATCGCTGGAAACCCTGTTGCAGAAGGTCCGAATTGTAGCAAAGGATTGCAAGGAGATTGTTGCATTGCAATATTTCTGCCGCCGGCAACTGGGTGTCTTTCCTCGTGCTGCGTTGTGGAGCCACGGCGGGCAGGCGATTGGCTAGACTGTCGGATACCACCACCACGGGACGGACCATGAGCGCACCCACGCTGATCGCACTGATCTCCCAGAAAGGCGGCTCGGGCAAGACCACGGTCGCCATGCAGCTCGCCGCCGGCCTCGCCCTCGAGGGCTACCGCGTCGCGCTGGCCGACCTCGATCCGCAGGAGAGCGCCTCGCGCTGGGCCGAGTCCGCGCCTGCCGAGGCCCCCTTCCCCGCACGCGTGGTGCGCCTGTCCGGCAGCGCCGACGAGATGGCGAAGTCCTTGCGCCCGGTCGCCAACAAGGTCGACCTGGTGGTGATGGACTGCCCGCCCTCGATCGAGCACGCACACACGATGAGTGTGCTGGATTTGTGCGACATCGCCCTCGTGCCGGTGGTGCCCGGGCCGACCGACCTGTGGGCGACGCGCGGCATCGAGCGCCTGATCCTCGACCGCAAGCGCAGCCGCCCCGGCCTGCGTGGCGCGCTGCTGCCCAACCGGGTGACGCGCACCGCGCTGTCGGCCGATGTGCTCGAGGTGCTGCACGACTTCACCCTGCCGGTGCTCGACGCCGTGCTCTCGCAGCGCAGCGCCTATGCGCTGAGTGCAGTGCGGGGGACCTCGGTGTTCGGCCTGGGCCGTGCCGCCGCCCCTGCGCAGGAAGAGGTGGCCCGCCTGGTCGCTGCGGTGGTCAAGCTGATCGAGGAGTGAAGATGAGCGCTACCACCGGCGGGCTCAAGTCGAAGCTGCGCGAGACCCTGAAGCAGGAGGATGCCGCGCTCGCCGAGCGCAGCCGGGCGGTCGACCGGCCCGCGGCGACGAAGCCGCCCGCCATGAAGCCGGGTGCAGCGAAGCCCCGGCCGGCGGAGCCGGCGATCGTGGACCCTGCCGCGTCGAATTCGGTATCCGAGGCGTTCATCTCCCCCGCGATGCCGGTGACTGCCGAGTCCGGCGAGGCCGAGCGCTCCGACAAGCTCGAGAAGGTCGAGCGCGATTCGTTCTCGATGCCGGCGCGCGAGCACAAGCGCATCAAGTCGCTGCGTGAGGCGCTCGGCAAGGACGGCATGCTCGTGAGCAAGTCCGAGCTGCTGCGCGCCGGACTCGCGCTGCTGGCCGAGCACGACACCGCGGAGATCGCCCGTCTGGTCAAGGCGCTCCCCAGGGTGGCGAAGGGCAAGCGCAAGAAGCGCTGAGGCGGCGATCGCGATGATCCCCACGGAGGAGCGCCCAAGGGCGCGAACCTCGGTGCGCGAGATCGCCACCGCACCCGCCGGAGCGCGCCTTTCGCGGCTGGCGCCGCTCCTGCGTGAACCCTCGTTCAGCGTGCCTGCCCGAGCAGCCGCAGCCAGTAGCGCAGGCCGGCGGGCCAGGTGTCCGCGGCTGCGCGCAGCAGGTCGGCGGTGGAGATGTGGGTGGAGAAGGCACGCGATTCGGCCGGGGCACACAGGCGTGCCGGCCACTCGGCGGTGAAGCGCCGTAGGCCGAGCGCGAGCAGCGGCAGGTCGGTGTCGTGGCCGGCGCCGAGGTCGCCGAGTACGCCGGCGAGCGACAGCCAGCTCTTGCGGAACACCGCCAGCTGCCCGCCGAAGCCGCCCGCGCCCTGAAGTGCCAGCGAATCGAGCAGGCCGACGAGCCAGTCGAAGCCGAGGGGGCGGCCGCTGCGCACCAGGGTGTCGAGCGCGCGCTCGACGGTGGCGCCGATCGGGGCGTCGTGGGCTTCGCGCAGGCCCAGTCCGGCGAGGCCGGCGGCGATGCGCGACTCGTCGAGGGCGAGGGCGGCGAGCGCGACTTCCACCAGGGCCTCGCGCTCGGCCTTGCTCAGGTGCGCGACGAGGCTCCAGTCGAGCACGGCCACGCGCCCGTCGGGGGCGAGCAGCAGGTTGCCGCCGTGCAGGTCGCCGTGGAAGGGCGTGGCTTCGCTGCACGACCAGAAGGGACGGGCGAGCAGCCCGCCCACGAGGGCACGGCCGAGGCGGCGGGACTCGCGCACGGACAATGCGGCGTCGCTGAGCTTGGGGCCGTCGATGCGCTCCATCGCGGTCAGCGCGGGTGTGCACCAGGGCAGCAGCGCGGGGACGAAGACGTCGGCGTCGTCGGCGAGCAGCACCGCGGCGGCGCGCAGGTTGGCCTGTTCGCGGTCGAGGCGGATCTCCTGCACGAGCAGGCGGCCGGCGGCGGCGAGGTGGCTGCGGTAGTCGATGGCGGGCAGGCCGAGCTCCGTCCCCCGGTCCTCGAGGAAGTCGCCGAGCGCGGGCAGGATGGCGAGCTCCTCGGCGAGCCGGTCGGCGATGCCGGGCTTGAGCAGCTTGAACACGCCGTCGTGGCTGCGCCCGCCCTGCCGCCACGAGAAGGGCAGCACCACTGCGACGCTGCCCTCGGCGAGCGCGCGGTCGGCCAGGTGCAGGCCGTGGTCGGCCCCGAGCTCGGCGTGGATGTGGGCGTGCAGGCCGTCGACGCCCGTGCTTGCGGGGAGGGATTCGAGCGCCTGCAGATGGCGGCGCAGCTCGGCGTCGAGGCCGGGCTGGCGCGCAACGATCTGGCCGAGCTTGTGCAGCGTGGGACAGTGCGCGAGCACGGCGGTAGCGCGCGCAGCGGCGGAGGCGCTCGACGCGAGTGCGATCTGCTCGGCGACGATCGCGCCAAGGTGGGCTTCCGGCAGCCGCTCGAGGAAGAAGGCCATGCCTTCGGCCAACAGCGGACGCCAGGCGGCGAGGGGCTCGGGCAGCAGGGTGCCGAGGCCGAGCGATTCGAAGAGTTCAGTGCCGAGGTCGGAATCCATGGGGGAGGATCTTCCGGAGATGCGCCGGGTTCAGCGCTTGCGGGCAGTCGCCTTGCGCTGCGAGGATTTTTTCTTGCCGCCGGCACGCTTGAGCGGCGGCAGCGCGTCGAGCAGCGCGATCGCGTCGGCATGGCCGAGGGCTGCGAGTGCTGCGAGGCCGGCGCGCACCAGCTCGGACTTGCGTGCGGGCCGGCCGGCGGCCTTCATCGCAGCGCGCAGGGCATCGAGGCGGTTCAGGTCGCTAGCGGTCAGCGAGAAGGATTCACGCCGGCGCTTTTCGGGCTTGGCCTTGCCCGGCTTTGCTGGCAGGGCGCGCGCCTCGGTTCCCGGGCGGGTCGGGGCCTGCTTCGCGGCAACCTCGGGGAGGCGCCGGTCGAGCGCGACATCTTCCTGTTTCAGGCTGGCGCGCAGGGCGCCGCGGGTGTGGATGTTCACGGAGCGGTCCTCGGGGGCTTCAGCGCCGTATTCTAGGCTGCGCTCGCGAGCATGCGTGCTCGCGAGCGCACGGGCTGGCGCTGAATGGAGTTCAGCCGTTCCCGGCGTGGCGAAGGCGCTCCAGGTTGCGGTGCCAGTCGGCGAGCGCGTCGGCATCGTCGAGCAGGTCGGCGACATGCTTCTTCGCTCGTGGCTGCCAAGCTTGCGTGGCGTGCGGCGCGGACCCGCCCCGGGCTGCGTGCAGGCCGGGGTGAACAGCAGTCGGTGTAGCGGGAGCGGTGGGATGGCCTTGTATCTGCATGATGCTTACTCCTATTGAGTCGAAACCAAGTTAAGGGCGCCTCGAAAAACCTCGGCACCTCTGTGATTGGTAAAATTGGATTGTCCTGATTTCGTTCTCTGCCACCAGCCATGAAGAAACGCACCGCCATCAAGACCGACCTGTTCGCCGACGAGCATCACCGCAAGAAGATCG
>JAEUNQ010000039.1 GCA_016790365.1 Thauera sp.
AGCCGCCTGATCGCCGGCGTGCCGATCTACGCGCTCACCCCCGAGGTCTCGGCGCGCAACCAGATGACGCTCTACCGCGAGGTCCATCCGCTGCTGATGAGCCAGACCCACCAGGACCGCGACGTGCTGCTGTGGGAGGCCGAGCAGGTCCTGCTCGAGCAGGGCGTGGTCGATTACGGCGACCTCATCGTGCTCACCATCGGCGAGCCGATCGGCAGCTCGGGCGGCACCAACACCCTCAAGATCGTGCGCGTGGGCGAGCACCACCGTCCCGGCACGCTCGACGACCCCGTCTGAATACCCGTCCGCGGCGGGCGACGCGGCCAGCGTCCCCGCGCGCACGCTAAAATAGAACTTTCGATCGTCCGGCCGCCACGCCCGGCGGCCTTTTCCGGAGAGATTCCATGCCCCTCGTTTCCATGCGCCAGCTGCTCGACCACGCCGCCGAACACAGCTACGGCCTGCCCGCCTTCAACGTGAACAACCTCGAACAGGTGCAGGCGATCATGGAAGCGGCCGCCGAGTGCGACGCCCCGGTGATCATGCAGGCCTCGGCCGGCGCGCGCAAATACGCCGGCGAAGCCTTCCTGCGCCACCTCATCGACGCCGCGATCGAGGCCTATCCGCACATTCCGGTGGTCATGCACCAGGACCACGGGCAGTCGCCGGCGATCTGCATGGGCGCGATCCGCTCGGGCTTCTCGAGCGTGATGATGGACGGCTCGCTGCTCGAGGACGGCAAGACGCCCTCGTCCTACGAGTACAACATCGCCGTCACCCGCGAGGTGGTGAAGTTCTCGCACGCGATCGGCGTCAGCGTCGAGGCCGAGCTCGGCTGCCTCGGCTCGCTCGAGACCGGCCAGGCCGGCGAGGAGGACGGCGTCGGCGCCGAGGGCACGCTGGATCACAGCCAGATGCTCACCGACCCCGACCAGGCCGCCGACTTCGTCAGGCAGACCGACTGCGACGCGCTCGCGATCGCGATCGGCACCAGCCATGGCGCCTACAAGTTCACCCGCAAGCCCACCGGCGACATCCTCGCGATCGAGCGTGTCAAGGCCATCCACGCCCGCATCCCCAACACCCACCTGGTGATGCACGGCTCCTCCTCGGTGCCGCAGGAGCTCCTCGAGATCATCCGCCAGTACGGCGGCGACATGAAGGAAACCTACGGCGTGCCGGTCGAGGAGATCGTGCAGGGCATCAAGTACGGCGTGCGCAAGATCAACATCGACACCGACATCCGCCTCGCCATGACCGGCGCGATCCGCAAGTTCATGTTCGAGAACCCGTCGAAGTTCGACCCGCGCGAGTTCAACAAGCCCGCGCGCGAGGCCGCCAAGCTGGTCTGCAAGGCGCGCTACGAGGCCTTCGGCTGCACCGGCATGGCCTCGAAGATCAAGCCCGTCTCGCTCGACAAGATCGCCGCGCGCTACAAGGCCGGCGAGCTGAGCCAGATCGTGCGCTGATCACGGGCCCGGGGCGGGCAGCGCGCACGCGCGCGCCACCCGCCCATTCCGACATGTCCTCGCTCTTCGAACAGCACCCGCTGCGCCGCACGCTCAGCGACGAGGTGCACGCGCGTCCGCCGGTGCCGCTGGACACCCCGGAATTCGTCACCTACCTCGCCTTCCTGCACCACGAAGGCAGCGCCGGGCGCGAGGCGGACCACCTCGCCGCGCTGGCCGGGCAGATCGGCCAGCCCGCGCCGAGCATCGACTCCGGCCACGTGCTGCTCGAGGCCGAGGGCTTCCGGTTGAAGTGGGAACGCCACAACGAGTTCTCCAGCTACTGCTTCTTCCGCCGCATCGAGCCCGGCGACAGCCCCGACGACTACGCCCTGCTCCACGTGCCCGCAGCGTGGCGCAAGGCCATCCCCGGCCTGCTGATCGCCGCCACCCACATCGAGCTGCGCAGCGTCGGCGACGTGCCGCTCGAATCCGTGCTGCACCAGCAGTCGCGCCACGGCCAGGCCCTGGTCGCCTCGAGCGTGTCGGACGGCGCCGGCTGGGTGCTCACCGACTTCCACCTGCACGACGGCTTCTCGCACTTCCTCCTGCTCGACAACGGCTTCACCCCGCGCCAGGCCGGCCGCATCGCCCAGCGCCTGGTCGAGATCGAGACCTACCGCGTCATGGCGCTGCTCGCCTTCCCGGTGGCCAAGGACACCGGCCGCCTGGTCTCGCGCGCCGAGGACGAGCTCGCCGA
>JAEUNQ010000069.1 GCA_016790365.1 Thauera sp.
CAGTGGGGCTCGTCGATCGCCTTCGCCGGGCAGATGTTCGGGCTGGAGGTGCGCATCTACATGGTCAAGGTCAGCTACGACCAGAAGCCCTACCGCCGCCTGATGATGCAGACCTGGGGCGGCGAGGTCTTCGCCAGCCCCTCGCCGCACACCGAGACCGGCCGCCGCCTGCTCGCCGAGGATCCGGACAACCCCGGCTCGCTCGGCATCGCCATCTCCGAGGCGGTGGAAGAGGCCGCCGGCCGCGCCGACACCAACTACACCCTCGGCTCGGTGCTCAACCACGTGGTGCTGCACCAGAGCATCATCGGCCTGGAAGCGAAGAAGCAGCTCGACAAGGTCGGCCTCTACCCCGACGTCGTCATCGGCCCTTGCGGCGGCGGCTCCAGCTTCGCCGGCATCGCCTTCCCCTTCCTCGCCGACAAGGCCGCGGGCGACAAGCGCGCCGACAAGCTGCGCTGCGTGGCGGTGGAGCCGAGCTCCTGCCCGACGCTGACCAAGGGCCAGTACGCCTACGACTACGGCGACGCCTCCGGCTTCACCCCGCTGATGAAGATGTACACGCTGGGTCACGACTTCATGCCGCCCGGCATCCACGCCGGCGGCCTGCGCTACCATGGCGACTCTCCACTGGTGTCGAACCTGCTGCACGCCGGCCTCATCGAGGCCGCCGCGGTGCCGCAGCTGGCGACCTTCGATGCGGGCGTGCAGTTCGCGCGTGCCGAGGGCATCATCCCGGCGCCCGAGTCCTGCCACGCGATCCGCCAGGCCATCGACGAGGCGCTCGCCTGCAAGGCGAGCGGCGAGGCGAAGACCATCCTGTTCAACCTCACCGGACACGGCCACTTCGACATGAGCTCGTACGAGCGCTACTTCTCGGGCAAGCTCGAGGACTTCGACTATCCGGCCGCTGCGGTGGCGGCCTCGCTCGCCCACCTGCCCAAGGTCGGCTGAGCGACCCGCGGCCGCCGGCGCGTCCGGCGGCCTCCCTGAACCCCTGGCACGCGCCGAGGCATGACGATCCTGCGCTTCCTGCTCATCCTGTTGCTGATCCTCAACGCTTTCGCCTTTGCGGCGATCGGCGGCTGGCTGGGTGGCGAGCCGGCGACGGGCGAGGCGGCGCGCATCGCCACGCAATTGCATCCGGAACGCATCCGGCTGACGAACGAGACTGGCGCCACCGGCCTCGCGCCCGCCGCCGAGGCGTCGCTGCCTGCGGCGACAGCCCTCGCCAGCACGCCTTCCGTGGCCGAGACCGCCCCCATGGCCACGGCAGCGACCGACACGATCGACGAGGCGCCGGCGGAGGCGCCGGCGGAAGTCGCCACGGCGGCCGCAGCCATGGACACCGCGCCGCCCCCCCCGGCACCGACACCGGACACCGCGCCGCCGCTCGAGCCCACCGCGGTCGAGCCCCCACCCGCCGAGCCCGCCGTGGTTCCCGCCCCCTCGCCGGCGCCGCCCGCCCTGTGCCATGCGTGGGGCGACCTCAGCGCCAGCGAGGCCGACCGCCTCGCCCAACGCCTGCGCCGCATCGGCATCACCGCGGCGCGCAGCCGCAGCGAGACGCCCGAGGCCTGGTGGGTGCGCATCCCGCCACAGCGCAACCGCAGCGAGGCCGAGCGCCGCGTCGTCGAGCTCAACCTGCTCGGCGTCAGCGACACCTTCATCGTGCAGGAGTCCGGCCCGAACCAGAACGCGGTCTCGCTCGGGCTGTTCAAGACCGAGAACCGCGCCCGCATCCTGCTCGGCCAGCTGCGCGCCAAGGGCGTGGAGAACGCCGGCATCGAGCCGCGCATGGCCACCAGCTACCGCATCCAGGCCAGTGTTCCGGCCAACGAGCTGCGCATCGTCGAATCGGCCGCACCCGGTCTGCGCGCCAGGCGCCAGGCCTGCACGCGCTGAGGCGGAGAAGGAGATGAGCGTGAAGCGCCCCTACATCGTCGGCCTCACCGGCGGCATCGGCAGCGGCAAGAGCGCCGCCACCGACCGCTTCGCCGCACTCGGTGCCGGCGTGGTCGACACCGACCGCATCGCCCACGAACTCACCGCCCCGGCCGGCGGCGCGATCGACCCGATCCGCACTGCCTTTGGCGACGCCATGATCGCGCCCGACGGCAGCCTCGACCGCGCCGCGATGCGCGCGCTCGCCTTCCGCGAGCCCGATGCGCGCCGCCGCCTCGAGGCCATCCTGCACCCGATGATCCGCGCCGAGAGTGCCCGCCGCTGCCTGGCCGCTGGCACTCCCTACGTCATCCTCGCCGTCCCCCTTCTGGTGGAGGCGGGCGGATACCGCGAGCGCTGCGACCGCATCTGCGTGGTCGACTGCCCCGAGGCGCTGCAGATCGAGCGCGTGCGTGCGCGCAACGGACTCGCCGACGAACAGATCCGCGCCATCATGGCGGCGCAGGCCAGCCGCGCGCAGCGCCTGGCCGCCGCCGACGACGTGATCGACAACGCCGGTACGATCGCGACCCTGCACGCACAGGTCGATCGCCTGCACGCCGCCTACCTCGCCGCCGCGACGCACTGAAACCGTGCCTCTCCGTGGTGGCGAGAGGGCCTGTGCTATCATCGGCGCGAATCTGAACAGGTGCGATACAGGCGGACACGCTGCGGTGATTAGCTACGAATATCCTCTCAACGAGCGCATCCGCACCCTGCTGCGCCTGGAGGACCTGTTCCTCAAGATCGCCCATTTCACCGCGGGTGTCGCACCCCAGGATCACCACGTTGCGCTGCTGACCATCTTCGAGACGCTCGAAGTGGCTGGCCGCGCCGACCTCAAGGTCGACCTGGTGCAGGAACTCGAGCGCCAGCGCCAGATCCTGATGTCCTTCCGCAACAACCCCGACATCTCCGAGGAGGCGCTCGCCGGCGCACTCTACGAGATCGAGCAGGCCTCGACCGGGCTGCTCGCGATGGCGGGCAAGATCGGCCAGTACCTGCGCGAGAACGAGTGGCTGATGAGCATCCGCAGTCGCGCGGCGATCCCCGGCGGGGTGTGCCAGTTCGACCTGCCCTCCTACCACTACTGGCTCAACCGCGACCCGGCGGTGCGCCGCGGCGACCTCGGCGTCTGGATCCAGCCGATGGCGCCGATCCGTGACGGCATCGAGATCGTGCTGCGCCTGCTGCGCGCCAGCGGCCACCCCGAGCCGCTGCACGCGCGCGCCGGCGCCTTCCAGCTCACCATGGCGGGACGCACCGCGCAGATGCTGCGCGTGCGCCTGGCGCAGTCCGAGACCGTGGTACCCGAGATCAGTGCCAACAAGTACGCGCTCAACGTGCGCTTCATGCTGCCCGAGACCATCGCCCGCCCGCGCGTGGCCGAGCGCGACGTCGCCTTCGAGCTGACCTTCTGCAGCCTGTGAGCATGAACACTCGGGTCCGTACCGTGCGCTGCCCCACCTGCGGCAAGGACGTGGAATGGAAGCCGGAGAGCCGCTGGCGGCCGTTCTGCTCGGCGCGCTGCAAGCAGATCGACCTCGGCGAGTGGGCCTCGGAAGGCTACCGCGTGCCGAGTTCGCCGCCCGACTCTCCGCTCGACGAGCTCGACTACCAGCCGCCCGGCGCGGGCGAGATCCCGCGGCGCTGAACGCCGCAGGGGGCGAGCGCCGCAGCAAGGCGCGCGTACATTCAGTCCCGGGGACTTCTCCAGATCCCGCGGATCGCCGCAATGCCGTGCGCGCCGGCGTCGCGTGCGCGCTCCATGTCGTCCGGCGCCAGCCCGCCGAGAGCGAACACCGGCAGCGGCAGTCCCGCCGCCGTGGGCGCGAAGCCGTCCCAGCCGATGCCCGCCTGGCCCGGATGGGTCAGGGTGGGCAGCACCGGCCCGAGCAGCGCATAGTCGAGTTCAAGCGCCGCGGCGCGCTCGAGCTCCGCGCGGTCGTGGCAGGAGGCCCCCACCCAGGGGAAATCCGGTCGTTCCTGCGCAGCCATCAGGCGACGCGCCGGCAGATGCACGCCGTCGGCGCCAATGCGGCGCGCGAGCGCCTCGTCCTCATTCACCACCAGCAGGCCGCCATGCGCCCGCACGCGCGCCAGCGCCGCGCGAGCGAAGGCCTCGCACACATCTTCGGGCAGGGCAGCCTCGCGCACCTGCACCATGCGCAGGCCGCGGGCGAGCGCACGCTCGAGCGCGTCGAGCTGGGCCGCGACGCCGATCTCCGCGGCCTGGGTGATGCCCATCGTGCGCGGCAGGCGCAGGGCCTTCAGGATCGGTCCGTTGGCAGGCAGCATCGGCGCGCGCGCAGGGCCCTCCGGACGGACCCAGGCGAGCGCGCTGTGCACCCGGTCGGCGAGCTCGCCCTCCCAGGCCGCGACCTCGTGGAAGTGCAGGCGGACATGGGCGTGCTCGTAGAGGTGCTCGCGGCACAGCCAGGGGCGCAGTCGGGTCACGCGGATGCCGAGCTCCTCGTCGAGCTCGCGGATCAGCGCCTGCGCAGGACTCTCGCCGGGCTCGACCTTGCCGCCGGGAAACTCCCAGTAGCCCGCGTACACCGTGTCCGGCGCGCGCTGGCCGATCAGGTAGCAACCGTCCTCGCGCAGCAGCACACCGGCGGCGACCTCCACCCGCTTGCGCGTCATCGTGCGTCGTCCTGCAGGCGGCCGGCGTGGTCGCGGGCGAACTGCCAGGCGACGCGGCCCGAGCGCGAGCCGCGCATCAGCGCCCACTGCAGCGCCTCCTGGCGCGCGGCGGCGATTTCGTCCTCGGTCGCGCCGAAGCTGCGCAGCCAGTGCGCGACGATGTCGAGGTACTCGTCCTGGCTGAAGGGGTAGAAGGAGACCCACAGCCCGAAGCGCTCGGACAGCGAGATCTTCTCCTCCACCGCCTCGCCCGGGTGCAGCTCGCCGTCGACGTGGCGGGCCTGCAGATTCTCGTCGTGGTACTCCGGCATCAGGTGGCGACGGTTGGAGGTGGCGTAGATCAGCACGTTGTCGGACATCGCCGACACCGAGCCGTCGAGCACGCTCTTCAAGGCCTTGTAGGCGTCCTCGCCCTCCTCGAAGGAGAGATCGTCGCAGAACAGGATGAAGCGCTCCGGCCGACCGGCGATCAGCTCGACGATCTCGGGCAGGTCGACCAGGTCGGTCTTGTCGACCTCGATCAGACGCAGGCCGCGCGCGGCGTATTCGGTGAGCAGGGCTTTCACCAGCGAAGACTTGCCGGTGCCGCGCGCCCCGGTGAGCAGCACGTTGTTGGCGCGCCGGCCGGCGAGGAACTGGCGGGTGTTGCGGTCGATCCGTGCCTTCTGATCATCCACGTCCTGGATGTCGGCGAGCGTGATGCGGTGCGGTGCACGCACCGGGCGCAGCTCGGCGCGGCCGTTGCGGCGCTGCCAGCGGAAGGCGAGCGCGGTGTCCCAGTCGGGCGCGGCGGCAGGACCGGGCAGCAGGGTTTCGAGGCGCGCCAGCACACATTCGGCGCGGACGAGCAGGTCAGCGAGTTCCTTGGTCATCGGGGTTTCCGCAGTCGTCCCGGTCGCGCGCGGGCGCGGACGACTGGCGCAGGGCAAGCCCTACGACCAGCAGCAGCGCGAGCGCGATGCCGAGCTCGAGAAAGATCAGCCACACCTTCCGTCTCCGGCAGCTTGTGGGGGCCCGGTATACTGGCGGCAAAGACAGCCGAGTTCAACCGATGCCCCGCAAGATGCTCCGCCTCACCCGCAACGCCCTCCTCCCCTCTGTCTCCGCCCTTCTGCTGGCCGCCTGCGCTGCCCTTCCAGGCACGCCCGAGCCGTCCGGCGAGCGCACTTGCGCGCCCTGCCCAAGCTGTCCGCCTTGCCCCGCCGCGGCGCCGACTCCTGCGCCGGGCGCCCCCGCCGCCCCGGCTCCCCCTGCGGCCGCCGCAGCGCAGGCGAGCGACTGGAGCGCGATCGAGGGCTGGCCGCGCGACGAGCTGTCGGCGGCGTGGCCGGCGCTGCGCGCGTCCTGCGCCATCCTGGTGCGGCAGGCGCCGTGGAAGGCGGCGTGCGAGGAGGCCGTGCGCCTGGGTGGTGCGCCCGACGGCGCAACGGTGCGCCGCTTCTTCGAGAGCCGCTTCACGCCCTGGCAGCTGGTGAATCCCGACGGCAGCGCGAATGGCCTGGTCACCGGCTACTACGAGCCGCTGATCCGCGGCAGCCGCACCCGCAGCACCCGCAGCCCCTGGCCGATCCACGGCGTACCGCAGGACATGCTGACGATCGAGCTCGCCGACGTGTATCCGGAACTGAAGAGCCTGCGCCTGCGCGGTCGCCTGGTCGGCAACAAGGTGTTGCCCTACTGGAACCGCCAGCAGCTCGCCGAGCGCCAGGTCCCCGCGCCGGTGCTGCTGTGGGCGGACGACCCGATCGAGCTCTTCTTCCTGCAGGTGCAGGGCTCCGGGCGGGTGCAGCTGCCCGACGGCGGCCTGGTGCGGATCGGCTACGCCGACCAGAACGGCCACCCCTACCAGTCGATCGGACGCTGGCTGGTCGCCCAGGGCGAGCTGACCCTGGACAAGGCCTCGATGGAGGGGATCAAGCGCTGGGCACAGGACAACCCGCAGCGGCTGCAGGAACTGCTCAACGCCAACCCGAGCTACGTGTTCTTCCGCGAGATGCCGGCCTCTGGCGGCGGGCCGGTGGGCGCGCTCGGCGTGCCGCTCTCCGAGGGGCGCAGCATCGCGGTCGATCCGC
The DNA here is from genome assembly GCA_016790365.1 of Thauera sp. Classification (GTDB taxonomy): domain Bacteria; phylum Pseudomonadota; class Gammaproteobacteria; order Burkholderiales; family Rhodocyclaceae; genus Thauera. The sequence goes on from JAEUNQ010000069.1 coordinate 6,663, forward strand.
GCTTCGTGCCGCTGGGCGCGCCGGTGTTCCTGGCCACCACGCAGCCGCTGAGCGAGCGTCCGCTCGAGCGCCTGGTGATGGCGCAGGATACCGGCGGCGCGATCAAGGGTGCGGTGCGTGCGGACTTCTTCTGGGGCTTTGGCGCGGACGCCGGCCGCGAGGCGGGCAAGATGCGCCAGCAGGGGCGGATGTGGGTGCTGCTGCCGAAAGGCATGAAGCCGCCCATGCCGCGCTGAAGTGCGCCGCGGCGCGGGCGCGCTCGCCCGCCCGCGGTCGGCAGGGGATCAGCGCTTGACGGCGTCGATCGCCTTCTCGAGCTCGGCTTTCGGCAGGTAGCCGCCGATGCGCGAACCGTCGGCGAGGAAGATCGTCGGCGTGCCGCTGATGCGCAGGCTCTGGCCGAGCTCGACGTTGCGCCCGATGGTCGCGGTGTCGCAGCTCGCCTTGGCGGGCTCCTTGCCATCGACCACCCAGTCGGTCCACGCCTTCCCCTTGTCCTTCGCGCACCAGATGTTGTCGGACTTGTTGCGCGAATCTTCGCTCAGGATCGGGTACAGGAAGGTGTAGATGGTGACGTCGTCCATCTGCGCGAGATCCTTGCCGAGGCGCTTGCAGTAGCCGCAGTTTGGATCCTCGAAGGTGGCGATCACGCGCGTGCCCTTGCCCTTCACGACCTTCACCGCCTGGTCGAGCGGGAGCGTGGAGAAGTCGATCGCGGAGAGCTGGTTCAGACGCGCCTGCGTCACATCCCGACGCGTCGCGGTGTCGATGATGCTGCCGTCGATGATGAAGCTGTTCTTCGCGTCGGTATAGACGAGCTGGCCGTTCTTGAGCACGACCTCGTACAGCCCGGCGAAGTCGGTGCGCGTGACCTTCTCCACCGCCGGCGCGCCGATGAAGGCCTCCATGCTCTTCTTGACCTCGGCTTCGTCCGCGTGCGCGAGCGTGGCCGCGCCGAGCGCCAGGGCGAGGCCGAGCGGCCGGATCAGGGACGGGACGGAACAGGCTTTCATCAGATTCTCCACAGGGTTCAGAAACGGCCGTTGGCCGCGTAGCGCACGAGCGCGTTCTTTAGGACCGGGAGCTGCCCGGTCAGGTTCATTCCGAGGTTGCGCAGGGTCGACAGCAACGGATCCTGGCGCCCGAACAGGCGACTCAGGGCGTGGGTGGTGTATTGGAGCAGAAAGGGCTCCTCCGCGCGCCTGCGCGCGTAGCTGCGCAGCACCGAAAGATCCCCTGCGTCCCGCCACGACGGCAGCGCCGCAAGGACCTCCGCCAGCACCTTCGCATCCTGGAAGCCAAGGTTGATCCCGTGCCCCGACAGCGGATGGATCGCGTGCGCGGCATCGCCGATCAGCGCCACACGCGGGCGCACGATCTCTTCCACCCGCATCAGGCGCAGCGGAAACGCCGCGCGCTGGCCGAGCAGTTCGAGCTTGCCGAGCGTGTGCGCCCCTGCCGCCTCCACGCGCGCGCAGAACGCATCGGGATCGAGCGCGAGCAGCTCGTCGGCGAGGACGTCTGGCGTGGACCACACCATGGACATGTGGCGCCCAGGCAGGGGGAGCCAGGCCAGCACGCCGTCGGCGCGGAACCATTGATAGGCGACACCATGATTGGGGCGCTCGCAGGCGAAGTTGGCCACCACGCCACGCTCGCCATAGGGCGTGACCGTCGCCGCGATGCCCGCACGCTCGCGCACCCAGGAGTCGCGCCCATCCGCGCCAACGACCAGAGCGGCCTGCAGGCTGCGGCTGTCGTCGAGGCGCAGCGTGGCCGCATCCGCATCGATGTCGAGCGCAGCCGGCTTCGCCGGACAGAACAACGTGACGTTGTGCTGGCGCTTGAGGCTCTCCCAGATCTCCACATGGACCAGGCTGGACTCGCCGATCCAGGCCAACTCCTCGAGGCCGCTGTGGTAGGCCGAGAACACGAGCTCGCCACCAGCGTCGCCACGGATGCACATCTCGGCAACCGGGCCGAGGCGCTCATGGTCGAGATGCGTCCACACGCCGAGCTCGTCGAGGAAGCGCGCGCTCGCCGGACTGTAGGCATAGATGCGCGCATCCCAGCCCGTGGGACGGCGCGGTGCGGCATGCTCGACCACGGCGATCCGCAGCGCACTGCGTCGCAGCGCTACCGCGAGCGCCGCACCGGCAAGACCGCCGCCGACGATGATGAGGTCGAATTTCATGGCGATCCCCGGGAATTCAGCACAGCATTGAATTGTGCCCGAGCGGGCGCCGGGCCGCCATGCGTGCACCCTGCAAGGGTGCACCACCTTCGTCAGCCGGAAAGGCCAACGCCCCAGGCACGTGATGTGCGTGGGGCGTTGTATTGTGGGTTAGTCTGACGATGACCTACTTTCACGAGGGCGGACCTCACTATCATCGGCGCATGTGCGTTTCACGGACCTGTTCGGGAAGGGAAGGGGTGGTTCCACACAGCTAT
>JAEUNQ010000070.1 GCA_016790365.1 Thauera sp.
GTCTGGGTGAGCGAGGCGATCGCCTTGACCTTGAGATGGTAGGCGGTCCAGATTGCCGCCATCGCGATCGACTGGTCGATGCGGGTGAACACGCGGTCGAGCATCTCGCGGTCGAGCCCGGTGTCGTAGGACTTCTCCGCTTCCAGACAGACCCGGCTCATGGCCTCGACGACCTCCACCGGGAACTTGCCGGCCGCGGTCTCCGCCGACAGCATCACCGCGTCGGTGCCGTCGAGCACCGCGTTGGCCACGTCCGAGACCTCGGCGCGGGTGGGCACCGGGCTGGTGATCATCGACTCCATCATCTGCGTGGCGGTGATGGTGAGCTTGTTGCGGTCGCGCGCGGCGCGGATCATCTTCTTCTGCAGCGCCGGCACGGCGGCGTCGCCGACCTCCACCGCGAGGTCGCCGCGCGCCACCATGATGCCGTCGGAGGCGTCGAGGATCTCGTCGAGGTTGGCCACCGCCTCGGTGCGCTCGATCTTGGCGATCAGCAGCGCCGCGCAGCCGGCGGCGCGCATGAGCTGGCGCGCCATGTACATGTCCGCCGCGCTCTTGGGGAAGGACACCGCGACGAAGTCCACGCCGATGAGCGCGGCGGTGCGGATGTCGTCCATGTCCTTGGCGGTGAGCGCGGGCGCGGTCAGGCCGCCGCCCTGGCGGTTGATGCCCTTGTTGTTCGACAGCTCGCCGCCGACCTTGACGATGGTGTGGATCTCGTGGCCGACCACGCGCTGCACGGTGAGCTTGAGGCGGCCGTCGTCGAGCAGCAGCACGTCGCCCGGCTTCACGTCCTTGGGCAGGTCCTTGTAGTCGAGGCCGACGCGCTGGGTGTTGCCGAGCTCGCAGCGGGCGTCGAGGATGAAGGGCGCGTCGCGCGTCAGTGTCACGCGGCCTTCCTCGAACTTGCCGACGCGGATCTTGGGGCCCTGCAGGTCGGCGAGGATGCCGATCGGGCGGCCGGCGCGCGCGGAGGCGTCGCGGATGGTCTCGGCGCGGGCGACGTGGTCCTCGGGCTTGCCGTGGGAGAAGTTCATCCGCACCACGTCGAGGCCGGCGTGCACCATGCGCTCGAGGGTAAGGAGGTCGGACGAGGCGGGGCCGAGGGTGGCGACGATCTTGGTGTGGCGGGACATCCGGGCTGCTCCGGTCGTTGGCGTGCCGGCATTCTAGCAGCGCGGCCGCATCGGGGACCTCGCATGCGCCGTACGGGACGCTTGCGGATCGGCCTGCATGGCATATATTGGAGAGAGTCTGACCAGGGATGGCGCCCGGGTAGCGGAGCCAGCCTGCCCCCCTCTGGAGGAAGATCATGGCCCTATCCGGCAAGGCGAGCCGTCGCACGGCAGCGGTTTCCGTGTCGAGCGTCATCCTGTGCATGCTGTCCGCAAGCGCGCACGCCGTGCCGTCCAGCCTGTACGTGTTCGGCGACAGCCTCTCCGACAACGGCAATCTGTATGCATGGACTGCAGATCCCTCGAATCCGGTGACAGGTGGCCTGCCGATTCCGGTGGCGCCTCCCTATGCGCAGGGGACCTTCACCAACGGTCCGGTGTACGCCGAGCGTCTGTGGGGTGCGCTCGGCCTTCCCGGAGAGCTCGCCCCGGCGCTGCTGCCGGGTGGCACGAACCACGCTGTGGGCGGGGCACGCTCGCGTTACCATTCCTTCGATGTCGGCGCCGATGGCCTGCCGCCGCTTGCCTGGCCCGCCAACTTCGCGTCCTTCAGCCTCACCGGGCAGTTTCAGGGCTATCGCGATGGGCTTGCCGGCGCCGCTGCGGATGCTTCCGCGCTCTATCTGGTCTGGGCGGGGGCGAACGACCTGCAGGACGTGCTCCGGCTTGCCCAGCTGAGTGGTCTCGCCGCGGCCGGCGCTCGGCTTGCCGAGGCGGTCGGCGACGTGGCCGGCGTGATCGGGGGGCTGGTCGGACTCGGCGCGCGCCAGCTCGTCGTGCCGACCGTACCGGACATCGGTGCGATGCCGGTGGTGGCGGCCTTCGGTGCGCAAGCGCAGGCCGCCGCGCGACAGTACAGCATCGCGTTCAACCAGGCGATCGACCAGGCCCTGCAATCCTTCGCCGGTGTCCCCGAGCTCGAGGTGCTGCGTTTCGATGCGTTCGGACTGCTCGACGACGTCGTCCAGGATCCCGCAGCGAACGGCTTCACCGACATCGACACGGCCTGCCTGCAGGGGCTGTACATCGCGCCGCCCCTCGGTGCGCCGGCGCCGACGATCTGCTCGAATCCGGACGAGCATCTGTTCTGGGACGTGGTGCATCCGTCGGCGGCCGCCCACGTCATCCTCGCAGACGAGATGTACCGCCAGGTGCGCACGGCCTTCGTCCCCGAGCCCCCGCTGCCAGCACTCGTCCTGGCAGGTGTGCTGTTCCTGGGTGTTTTTCGTCGCCCGCGGCGGGCCGGTTCGGCATAGGCGTCGGCCCTGACCGCCGGACGCCTCGGGGCAGCGTTCGTTTTCCATACTGTTGCGTCGCGACAACGGAGGGTGTGATCTAATCCGCGCAACGAGTCGTGGTGCGGAGTAGAGCGCGACAATGCGGGTTGTGCACTGCGGCATACGTTGTATAGTGTGCTGCCTGCCTTGCGAACCGCATTTTCATGACGCTCCCGCGAAATCGCGCAGCTCCGGCCGCGTCGCTCTGGCCGGCACGCCTGGATCTGCTCCAGAGTCTCTCCGGCCTCGCCCTCGCCCTCTTCATGTGGCTGCACATGGGCTTCGTCTCCGCGATCCTGATCAGCGAGGACTTCGCGTGGGCGGTGGCGCGCTTCTTCGAGGGCTACTTCTTCCTCGCCCGGCCGCAAGCCTGGCTCGTATCGGCCTTCGTCGCGGCGATCGCGGCGCTGTTCGCGCTGCATGCGTTGCTGGCGCTGCGCAGGTTTCCCGCCGATTGGCACCAGTATCGGATCGCCGCACGCCACGGCAGCCGCCTCCGCCATGGCGACACCACGCTGTGGTTCGTGCAGGTAGCCACCGGCTTCGCGATGTTCTTCCTCGCGCCGGTGCATCTGTACGCCATGTTCATGCATCCCGACCTGATCGGCCCCTACGAGTCCGCAGACCGCGTGTGGACCGGCGGATTCTGGCCGCTGTATCTCGCATTGCTGTTCGCCGTCGAGGTGCATGGCAGCGTGGGCCTCTACCGGTTGGCGGTGAAGTGGGGCTGGTTCGAGGGCCGCGACGCGCGTGCGACCCGGCGCCGGTTGAAGTGGGCAATGTGGGGGCTGATCGCCTTCCTGCTCACCCTTGGGCTGACCACGCTGATGGCGGAGGTCCGCTTGGGCATCGAGCATGCGCCGCACGCTGGCGAGCGCTACGTGCCGACCTGGCAGCGCGGAGCGACCGTGGCGGAGGACGCACGATGAGGATCGAATACACCGACGTGCTGGTCGTGGGCGGCGGCCTGGCCGGCCTGCGCACCGCGGTGGGCGCGGCGCGGCGCGGGCTGCGGGTCGAGGTGCTGTCGCTGGTGCCCGTCAAGCGCTCGCACTCGGTGGCGGCTCAGGGCGGCATGCAGGCGAGCCTGGGCCACGCCTTCAAGGGCAGCGGCGACAACGAGGACGTGCACTTCGGCGACACGGTGCGCGGCTCGGACTGGGGCTGCGACCAGCTCGTCGCGCGCATGTTCGCCCACATGGCGCCCAAGGCGGTGCGCGAGCTCGCGGCCTGGGGTGTGCCGTGGAACCGGGTGCAGCGCGGCGCGCACGAGGCGGTCATCAACGGCGAGCGCGTCACGCTGGTCGAGCGCGACGAGGCCCACGGCCTCATCACCGCGCGCGACTTCGGCGGCACGCGCAAGTGGCGCACCTGCTACACCGCAGACGGCACCGGCCACACCATGCTCTACGCGCTCGGCGACCGCGCGGTGGCCGAGGGCATCCCGGTGCGCGACCGCAGCGAGGCGGTGGCGCTGGTCCACGATGGCGGACGCTGCCAGGGCGCGGTGGTGCGCGACCTCGAGACGGGCGAGCTGTACGCCATCCTGGCCGCGGCCACAGTAGTCGCCACCGGCGGCTTCGGCCGCATCTGGGGCATCTCGACCAACGCGATCATCAACGAGGGCATGGGTGCGGCGATCGCGCTCGAGACCGGGGTGGCACGCCTGGGCAACATGGAGGCGGTGCAGTTCCACCCCACCGCGATCGTGCCCGCCGGCATCCTCGTCACCGAGGGCTGCCGCGGTGACGGCGGCCTGCTGCGCGACGCGGACGGCCACCGCTTCATGCCCGACTACGAGCCGGAGAAGGCCGAGCTGGCTTCGCGCGACGTGGTCTCGCGCCGCATGGCCGAGCACATGCGCCGCGGCAAGGGCGTCAAGTCGGCCGCCGGCGAGCACCTGTGGCTGGACATCGCGGTGCTCGGCGCCGCCCACATCGACCACAAGCTGCGCGAGGTGAAGGACATCTGCCGCCACTTCCTCGGCATCGACCCGGCGCGCGACTGGATCCCGGTGCGGCCGACCCAGCACTACTCGATGGGCGGCATCCGTACCGACCACCGCGGCGAGTCGCCCGCGCTGCGCGGCCTGTTCGCGGTGGGCGAGGCGGCGTGCTGGGACCTGCACGGTTTCAACCGCCTGGGCGGCAACTCGCTCGCCGAGACGGTGGTCGCCGGCATGCTGGTGGGCGAGTACGTCGCCGACTTCGTCGAGTCGCACGCCGGCGCCTTGCACTTCTCGCCCGGACTCGCACGCGAGTTCGTCGGCCGCGAGCGCGCCGCCCTGGAGGCGATCGCTGCGCGTCCGGTGCCCGCGCCGGGCGGCGACACCGTGGCCTCGCTGCGGCGCGAGATGGAGGCGACCATGACCGAGCACGTCGGCCTGTTCCGCAACGAGACCGGGCTGCGCACAGCGGTCGCGACGCTGACCGACCTGCATGCGCGCGCACAGCGGGTCGGCATCGCCAGCCGCCATCTCGACGCCAACCCGGAGCTGGTCGCCGCCTACCGCCTGCCGCGCATGCTCGCGCTCGCCCTGTGCGCGGCGCAGGGCGCGCTCGAGCGGCGCGAGAGCCGCGGCGCGCATGCGCGCGAGGACTACCCGGCGCGCAACGACCGCGACTGGCTGCGCCGCACGCTGGCGTGGTGGCCGACGGGGGGCGCCGCGCCGGTGCTGGAGTACGAGCCGATCACGGTGGAGCACATGGAGCTGCCGCCCGGCTTCCGCGGCTACGGCACGCGCAACATCGTCGAGCACCCGGCCACCGCGCTGCGCGAGGCCGAGATCGAGTCCATCCGTGCCCGCCTCGAGGGTGCGGGAGGCGCCCCCCTGCAGGCCGCGCTGCTGGATTTCCGCATGCGCCTGCCCGAACGCTATCGCGGCGACAACGAACGCCTCGCCGACATCGAAGAGGGAGCACCGCGATGAGCCGCCGCCTGAAGATCTCGATCTTCCGCCACAACCCGCGCGACCCGCAGAGTGTGCCGCGCACGGTCGACTACGAGCTCGACGAGCAGCCGGGGATGACGCTCTTCATCGCGCTCAACGCGATCCGCGACACCCTGGCGCCCGACCTGAACTTCGACTTCGTCTGCCGTGCGGGGGTATGCGGATCCTGCGCGATGGTGATCGACGGCCGCCCCGGCCTCGCCTGCCGCACGCTGACGAGCACGCTGCCGGCGGCGTTCAGCCTCTATCCGCTGCCGGTGTTTCGCCTCGTCGCGGACCTGTCGGTGGATACCGGGAGCTGGATGCGCGAGCTCGCCGAGCGCCTGCAGACCTGGGCTCACCTCGACGCCGAGCCCGATCTGGATCGTCTGGAAGCGCGCATGGAGCCCGCACTCGCCGAGGACGTCTATGAGCTCGACCGCTGCATCGAGTGCGGCTGCTGCATCGCCGCCTGCGCCACCGCGCAGATGCGCGAGGGCTTCGTCGGCGCGGTCGGTCTCAACAAGATCGCGCGCTTCCGCCTCGACCCGGCGGACACGCGCGACGACGCGGATTTCTACGAGATCGTCGGCAATGACGAAGGCATCTTCGGCTGCATGAGCCTGCTCGCCTGCAACGACCTCTGCCCGAAGGAGCTGCCCCTGCAGACCCAGCTCGCCTGGCTGCGCCGCAAGATGGCGGGGCAGGGGGTGCGCTGGTTGCGGCGCGGTTGAAACCGGGCGGCGACCCGCGTCGCCTCCGGGCAAACCGCAGGGCCGAATTCGCGCCTCGCGGCGCTCCTACACGAACCAGCGCGCACCGAGGCCCTGTAGGAGCGGCGCGAGCCGCGAATCGGGCGATCCAGCCCGCGCCACGGCGTATCCGGCGCCTCGTTCGCGCCTTGCTGCGCGCCTACACGAACCAGCACGTAGCGAGGCCCTGTAGGAGCGGCGCGAGCCGCGAATCGGGCGATCCAGCCCGCGCCGCCGCGGTGCACGCCTCAGTCCTTGAAGCGCGCCTCCAGCGCTGCGATTGCGGGCAGGGTCTTGCCTTCGAGGAACTCGAGGAAGGCACCGCCGCCGGTGGAGATGTACCCCACGTCCTCGGCGATGTGGAACTTCGCGATCGCCGCCAGGGTATCGCCGCCCCCGGCGATCGAGAAGGCCTCGGAGTGGGCGATGGCCGAGGCCATCATCTTGGTGCCGCCGGCGAACTGGGGCAGCTCGAACACGCCCACAGGGCCGTTCCACACGATGGTGCCGGCGTTGGCGATGATCTCGGAGAGCTTGGCGGCGGTCTTCGGGCCGACGTCGAGGATGCGGTCGTGTGCGCCGACCTCTTCGACCGGGATGCGGTTCGCACGCGCCAGTGCGGAGACCTCGTCGGCGACGACGACGTCGACCGGCAGCGGTACCTCGGCGCCACGCGCCCTCATCATGTCCATGATCGCCTGCGCCTCCTTGACCAGCTCGGGCTCGGCGAGCGATTCGCCGATGCGCTTGCCGGAGGCGAGCAGGAAGGTGTTGGCGATGCCGCCGCCGACGATGAGCTGGTCCACCTTGTCGGCGAGCGACTTCAGGATGGTGAGCTTGGACGACACCTTGGAGCCGCCGACGATCGCCACCAGCGGGCGCTGCGGGGACTGCAGGGCCTTGCCGAGCGCGTCGATCTCGGCGCCCATCAGGATGCCGGCGCAGGCCACCGGGGCGAAGCGGGCGATGCCGTGGGTGGTGGCCTCGGCGCGGTGGGCGGTGCCGAAGGCGTCATTGACGTAGACGTCGCACAGCGTGGCCATCTTCTTCGCGAGGTCTTCGTTGTCCTTCTTCTCGCCCTTGTTGCAACGGCAGTTCTCGAGCAGCACGACCTCGCCCGGCTTGACCTCGAAGCCGCCCTCGATCCAGTCGGCGACCAGGCGCACCGGGCGGTGCAGCAGCTGGCCTAGGCGCACCGCCACCGGGGCCAGGGTGTCGTCGGGGCCGACCGTGCCTTCGGTGGGGCGGCCGAGGTGGGAGGTGACCATCACCGCGGCGCCGTTGTCCAGGCAGTACTGGATCGAGGGCAGCGAGGCGCGGATGCGGGTGTCCTCGGTGATG
>JAEUNQ010000094.1 GCA_016790365.1 Thauera sp.
CGGGCTGGCGATCTCGTGCTCGAGATCCTCGCGGTCGGCCTCGACCTCGTCCAGGCCATACACGCCGACCTCCAGCCCACGCAGCGCCTTCTGGAAGGATTCCTGGAAGCTGCGGCCCATCGCCATGACCTCGCCCACCGATTTCATCTGGGTGGTCAGGCGGTCGTTGGCCTGGGGGAATTTCTCGAACGCGAAGCGCGGGATCTTGGTAACGACGTAGTCGATCGAAGGCTCGAAGGACGCCGGGGTGGCGCCACCGGTGATGTCGTTGCGCAGCTCGTCGAGGGTGTAGCCCACAGCCAGCTTGGCCGCGACCTTGGCGATCGGGAAACCGGTGGCCTTGGAGGCCAGCGCCGACGAACGCGACACGCGCGGGTTCATCTCGATGACGATCATGCGACCGTCCTGGGGATTGATGGCGAACTGCACGTTCGAGCCGCCCGTGTCCACCCCGATCTCGCGCAGCACCGCGATCGAGGCGTTGCGCATGATCTGGTATTCCTTGTCGGTGAGCGTCTGCGCCGGCGCAACGGTGATCGAGTCGCCGGTGTGCACGCCCATCGGGTCGAGGTTCTCGATCGAGCACACGATGATGCAGTTGTCGGCGCGGTCGCGCACGACCTCCATCTCGTACTCCTTCCAGCCCAGCAGCGACTCCTCGATGAGGAGCTCGTTGGTCGGGCTGGCCTCGAGGCCGCGCTTGCAGATCTCGTGGAACTCTTCCATGTTGTAGGCGATGCCGCCGCCGGTGCCGCCAAGCGTGAAGCTCGGGCGGATGATCACCGGGAAGCCGATGCCGCCCTGGACCTGGAGCGCCTCTTCCATGCTGTGGGCGATGCCCGAGCGCGCCGAGCCGAGACCGATCTTGGTCATCGCGTCCTTGAACTTGAGGCGGTCCTCGGCCTTGTCGATCGCCTCTTCCGACGCACCGATGAGCTCGACGCCGTACTTGGCGAGCACGCCGTGGCGGCCGAGATCGAGCGCGCAGTTGAGCGCGGTCTGGCCGCCCATGGTCGGCAGGATCGCGTCCGGGCGTTCCTTGGCGATGATGCGCTCGACCACCTGCCAGGTGATCGGCTCGATGTAGGTGACGTCGGCCGTCTCCGGATCGGTCATGATGGTCGCCGGGTTCGAGTTGACCAGGATGACCTTGAAGCCTTCCTCGCGCAGGGCCTTGCAGGCCTGGGCGCCGGAATAGTCGAACTCGCAGGCCTGGCCGATGATGATCGGGCCGGCGCCGATGATCAGGATGCTCTTGATGTCTGTACGTTTCGGCATTGTCTTGCCTCGGTGATTCCTCGACGCCGCGGCTGTCGCGCGCGTCAAAAACTGGGGGGCAGGCCGCAGCCTGCCACGGGCCGGGTTACTTGGCGGCTTCCATCAGACCGATGAAGCGGTCGAACAGGTAGGCGACGTCATGCGGCCCGGGGCTCGCTTCCGGGTGTCCCTGGAAGGAGAAGGCGGGTACGTCGGTGCGCGCGATGCCCTGGTTGGTGCCATCGAACAAGGAAACGTGCGTCACCCTCAGGTTCGCCGGCATGGTCGCCGGATCCACCGCGAAGCCGTGGTTCTGGCTGGTGATCAGCACCTTGCCGGTGTCGAGATCCTTGACCGGGTGGTTGGCGCCATGATGACCGGTGGTCATCTTCATGGTCTTCGCGCCCGAGGCGAGCGCGAGCAGCTGATGGCCGAGGCAGATGCCGAAGATCGGCATGCGTGCGGCGACGAGCTCGCGGATCGCGGCGATCGCGTAGTCGCAGGGCTCGGGATCGCCCGGACCGTTGGACAGGAACACGCCGTCCGGATTCAGCGCCAGCACCTCGGCGGCGGGGGTCTGCGCCGGCACCACGGTGAGGCGGCAACCGCGCTCGACCAGCATGCGCAGGATGTTGTACTTGACCCCGAAGTCGTAGGCGACGACGTGGAAGCGACCATCGGCGCGGTCCGTGTAGCCGCCTTCGAGCGCCCATTCCGCCTGCTTCCATTCGTAGCGCTCGGAGACGCTGACGACCTTGGCGAGGTCCATGCCCGCCAGGCCGGGAAAGGCGCGCGCCTGGGCCACGGCGGCCTCGGCGTCAAGCGCCTGGCCCGCGGCGGCGGTGACGATGCAGCCGGCCTGCGCACCCTTCTCGCGCAGCACGCGGGTGAGCTTGCGGGTGTCGAGCCCGGCGATCGCGACCACGTTCTCGGCGCGCAGGTAGTCGTCCAGGCGCTGGGTCATGCGGAAGTTGGACGGCAGGATGGGCAGGTCGCGGATGACCAGGCCAGCCGCCTGCACGCGCACGGACTCGATGTCCTCGGGGTTGATGCCGGTGTTGCCGATGTGCGGATAGGTCAGGGTGACGATCTGGCGGCAATAGCTCGGGTCGGTCAGGATTTCCTGATATCCCGACATCGAGGTGTTGAACACCACCTCGCCGACCGTGCTGCCAACCGCGCCGATACCCTTGCCGTGGAAGACGGTTCCATCGGCGAGCGCAAGAAGGGCGGGCGGGAATGCACTCACGAGAAGCTCCTGGAATCTGCTGGGAAGTCATGCGAGCACGCGAACGGCGCGCCCGATATGTACAAAAAGCGGGACGGGCCTCCGGGCCGATCCCGCTTCGAAAACCTTGTAATTGTACATTTTCGGCGGATTCAAGGCAAATCACCGGAGCAGTGCGGCCCTCACCCGCCCCTGGCAACCTCTTCCCGGAGAACCTCCCCGAGCAGCTCCATTTCGCGCGCTGCGACGCCCGCCTGGCTGGTCAGCGCACGCGCATCGCCCGCCGCGGCCAGTTCCTCCAGCTTCAGCGCCGCATCGACCGCACGCTGGGCCGAGAACACGCTGACAGAGCCCTTGATCCGGTGCGCCAGCTCGCGCAAGCGGCCGAAATCCATGTCGGCAGCCCCCTTTTGCAGATCGGCGACCGTGCGCGGCAGATCGCGCAGGAAGACCTCGATGAGCTGCTCGACCACCCCCTCCTCGCCCTCGAACATCGCCCGCGCCTCGTCCAGACAGGCGATCCGGCGGCGATCGGAGGCATCGAGCTCGAGCAGGGTGATCGCCCCTGCAGCCTCGTCCGCATCCGTCGGCCCCAGCACCCGGGCGATCGCACCGAACAGCGCATCGGGGTGCACCGGCTTCGAGACATAATCGTCCATCCCCGCCTCGAGGCAGCGCTCGCGGTCCCCCTCCATCGCGTGTGCGGTCATCGCGATGATCGGTACCGGCTTCCAGTTACCCTCCAGCACCCAGCTGCGCCTCGCCTCGCGGGCACGGATCGCCTGCGTGGCCTCGATGCCGCCCATCACCGGCATCTGCACATCCATCAACACCACGTCGAAGTGGCCGGCATCGATCGCCTCGAGCGCCTCCTCACCATTGTTCGCCACGGTCGCACGGTGGCCTGCATGTTCGAGCATGCGCTTGGCGACGGTCTGGTTCACCGGGTTATCCTCGACCACCAGCACGTCGAGCACGCGTGCAGGCGGCTCCGCGCCGAATGTCGGGTTCAGTTCGACCGGGGCCAGCTCGAACGGCGGCGGCTCGGCGATCCCGCGCTCGCCGCCCTGCGCCATGCGCAACACGGCGAGCAGGTCCTCGGTCGAGAACGGCTTGGCAAGCCGGTAGGCGAGTCCGATCTCGTCGCAGCGCAGCGCGTCGTTGCGCTGCGAGTGGCTCGCCATCATCGGAATGATCCGATCGGGCCGCGGCCACGCGGCGGCGTAACGCTGTGCGAGGGTGAAGCCGCCCGGCTCCGGAAGATCCGCGTCCATCAGGAGGAATCCGAACGGATCGCTGCCGTCTGCCGCACCTTCGAGCGCCACGACCGCCGCCTCGCCGCCGCAGGCCACCTCCGCACGCAGGGTTGCGGCCTGCAGGGTCGCGCACAGGAACTCGGCGAAGGCGGCGTTGGCACTCGCCACCAGCACCCGCGCTCCGGCCAGCGCGCCGATGCGCTGCGGCGCCGGATCGGCGACCACCTGCAGCGGCACCACGACCTCGAAGCGGCTCCCTTCGCCCGGGCGGCTCACGACGCCGATCCGCCCCCCCAGCAATTCGGTGAGCTGGCGACAGATCGCCAGTCCCAGCCCGGTCCCTCCATACTTGCGCGTGGTCGAGTTGTCGGCCTGGGAGAACGCGCCGAAGATCGCCTCCAGCTTGTCGGGGGCGATGCCACAACCGGTGTCGCGGACGACGAATGCGAGATCTGCAGTGCTGTCCCTGCGTTCCGTGCAGCGCACGCGGACCTCGACTTCGCCCTGGTCGGTGAACTTGATCGCGTTGCCGATCAGATTCACCAGGATCTGTCGCAGCCGGGTGGGGTCGCCACGAAGCACGGAAGGGACTTCGGGCCCGACGTCGTAGTACAGCTCCAGCCCCTTCTGCGCAGCGCGCAGTGCGAGCGCACGGCAGGTCTCGGAGACGACCGACTGAAGCGAGAAGTCGATCTGCTCGACGCTCAGGCGCCCCGCCTCGATACGGGAAAAGTCGAGGATGTCGTTGATGATGGTCAGCAGCGCCTCGGCGGAGGACTTGACCGTCTGCAGGTATTCGCGCTGCTCGCCAGCGATCTCGGAGTCGAGAAGCAGATCCGTCATGCCGATGATGCCGTTCATCGGCGTACGGATCTCGTGGCTCATGTTGGCGAGGAAGTCACCCTTGGCCCGGCTCGCCGCCTCGGCGGCCTCCTTCGCCTGGAGCAGCTCGATCTCGCGCAGCTTGCGCTCGGTGACGTCGCGGTAGGTGCCCTCGACCCGTGACCACCGCCCATCCTGGCCACGGCCGCTGGCGTTGCCGCACACCTCGATCCAGCGCCAGCTGCCGTCATGCGCGCGAATGCGGATCTCCGCGCGCAGCTCGGTGGCATCCCCGCCTAGATGGGCGCGCAGCGCCTGCTGCAGTGCCGCCCTGCCCTCCTCGGCCACCAGCTCCATCCAGTCGCCGGTGTCCGCGCCGTCATAGCCGAGCAGCCTGCGCCAGCGCTCGTCCAGTCGGATCGAGCCACCGACGAGCTCCATGTGCCAGACACCTGCACCCGCATTCGCCGACACCAGATCGAGATTCCGGCGCGCACGCGCAAGGCCGCGCAGCGCTACATCGCGCTCGCCGCGCACGCGCGACAGTTCGGCCTCCAGGGAGCCGGGTTCGGGGAGATTACCGCGCGAGTCGGCCCTGCCGCTCATGGCAGGACTCAGCGCAGGCCGAGAACGTCCTGCATGTCGTAAAGGCCCCTCGCACGGCCGGCGAGGAAGCGCGCCGCCCGCATCGAGCCCAGCGCGTAGGGCATGCGACTGCCCGATTTGTGGGTGATCTCGATGCGCTCGCCGATGCCGGCGAACAGCACCGTGTGATCGCCGACCACGTCGCCACCACGAATCGTCGAGAAGCCGATGGTCTCGGCACGGCGCTCGCCGGTATGGCCCTCGCGACCGTAAATCGCGCAGTCCTCGAGCTCGCGACCGAGTTCGCGCGCCACGACCTCGCCCATGCGCAGGGCCGTACCCGAGGGCGCATCCACCTTGAAGCGATGATGGGCCTCGATGACCTCGACGTCGTATCCCTCGGAGAGAATGCGGGCGGCGACCTCCAGCAGGCGGAAAACGGCGTTCACGCCGACCGCCATGTTGGGCGCGAAAACCACCGGTACCGCCTCGGCGGCGGCGGCGATCGCAGCCTTGCCCGCGGCATCGAATCCGGTCGTGCCGATCACCATCGCCTTGCCGGCCGCGCGCGCAAGCGCGAGATGGGCAAGCGTACCTTCGGGACGGGTGAAGTCGATCACGCAATCGGCCGCGGCGATCGCGGCTGCCGCGTCATCGGTGATGAGCACGCCGGTGGCCACGCCGGCCATCTCGCCGGCGTCGCGACCAACGAAAGGAGTGCCGCTACGATCGAAGGCCGCGGCGAGCACGACGCCCTCGTCCTTCAGCGCAGCCTCGATCAACATTCTGCCCATGCGCCCGGACGCACCGGCGATCGCGACTCGAATCTGGGACATCGGATAGGTTCCTGCATCAATGAGCCGGCGCGGACGGCCGGCCCGGAATGGATCTGAGCGCCGCCTCAGCGCACCGTCGCGGGCGGGATCTCGACCACGCGCGAACGCTGCTGCGGCTGAGCCACCGGCTCTCCGGAAGCGGCCGCGACGTCGCCCTCGATGCGCTCGAGCACGTCTCCCGCGAAGAAGAGCGAAATTACGCGCTGCTGCGCCTCGCCACTGCCCGGACGGAAGCGATAGACGTAATCCCAGCGGTCGGTGCGGAACATGTCCACCACCAGCGGCGAACCGAGCACGTAGCGGACCTGGTCGCGGGTCATGCCGCGGCGCAGCTGCGCGACCATCTCCTGATCCACGTAGTTGCCCTGGCGGACGTCGATCCGGTAAGGATCGACCAGGCCGACAACGGAGTCGAAGGAACAGCCCGCAAGCAGGCCGGAAGAGACGATGAGCGCAGCGAGGAGGGAACGCATGGGAGATTGGGCGCCGGGATGCGACCGGGGTCGCAGTTCTCAGTTAGGGGCAAAAAATATAACATAGCCGCGATGGACGGCGCTCGGCCGCCATTGTCTTGGGCCTTCCGGAGCCCGTCGTCCCGGCCGCGGCGCACACCGCTCCGGGGCAGCGGAAGGATCCCGCGACCACCCGGACACCCGACGGCGACGCAGCCTTCGCAGGCTCCCGCAACCCGATCTACCGAAAGCCAACCTCATCCAGAGCCCATGTCCGACAACTCCAGGAACCTGAAAAGCATCGGCCTGAAGGCGACCTACCCCCGCCTGAAGATCCTCGACCTCTTCCAGAGCTCTGAGCAGCGCCACCTGACCGCGGAGGACGTCTATCGCGCACTGATGAACGAGGGCATGGACATCGGCTTGGCCACGGTCTATCGCGTCCTGACGCAGTTCGAGCAGGCCGGACTGCTGGAGCGCCACTACTTCGAGTCGGGCAAGGCGGTCTTCGAGCTCAACGAGGGCGGTCATCACGACCACCTCGTGTGCATGCAGTGCGGCAAGGTCGAAGAATTCTTCGACGCCGAGATCGAGCGCCGCCAGAACCAGATCGCCGCCGAACGCGGCTTCGCGATCCGCGAGCATGCGCTCTACATCTATGCCGATTGCCAGCGCGAAAACTGCCCGAGCCTGGAGCACCAGAAGGACTGAACCGCCGCGATCGCGTGCGCGCCGTCGCCGGGCGCGACCGCAATTGCGGCGGACGCTCAGCCCCGGCCGAGCATCTCCGCGGCATGTTCGCGCGTGGTCGCGGTGATGTTCACACCGCCGAGCATGCGCGCGATCTCCTCCACCCGCGCCGCATCGTCGAGCGGCGCGACCTCGCTCAGCGTCTCCCCACCCTGATCGCGCTTCGCGATCCGCCACTGCCAGTCGGCGCAAGCCGCCACCTGAGGCAGATGGGTGACGCACAGCACCTGTCGATCCCGCCCGAGGCGGGCGAGCAACTTGCCGACGATCTCGGCCACGCGGCCGCCGATCCCGACGTCAACCTCGTCGAAGATCAGCGTCGGCACCGCACTGTCACGACTGGTGATGACCTGGATCGCCAGACCGATGCGCGAAAGCTCGCCGCCCGACGCCACCCTCGCGAGGCTGCGCAGCGGCTGCCCGGCATTCGCCGCCACACGGAACTCCACCGCCTCGACGCCGGCCGCAGACGGCGCGCAAGGCTCCAGAGCCACCTCGAACCGTCCGCCCGCCATCGCCAGATCCTGCATCGCCGCGGCGATCTCTCCGGACAGCCGGCGCGCTGCAGGCACGCGTGCCGCAGTCAGCTTCACCGCCGCGGCATCGTAAGCCGCCTGCGCAGCCGCAGCGGCCGCGGCGAGGCGTGCAGGATCTGCCGTGGCCTCGAGCGTATCGAGCCGGTTGCGCCACTGTTGAGCGAGGGCAGGCAGCTCTTCGGGCGGAACGCGGTACTTGCGCGCCGCCTCCACGACCCTGGCGAGATGGCGCTCGAGCTCGGCCAGGCGCCCTGGATCGAGGTCGAGCCGGTCACGGTAGCGGCGCAGCGCGTGCAGCGCCTCGTCGGCCTGGATCGCGGCCGCGGAGATCAGTTCGCGCACGTCGGCAAGCCCGGCATCGAAGTCGGCGAGCGCGGCGATCCGGCTGTCGAGCCTGCCAAGCACGGAGCACACCGCGAATTCGCCCTCGCCGAGCGCGACCACCGCCTCCTCGGCGCCCTCGATCAGGCTCGCGGCATGGGCGAGGCGGGCGTGCTCGGCATTGATCGCCACCCATTCGTCGGAGTCGAAGCCGACCTGCTCGAGCTCGCTCAGCTGCCAGGCGAGCAGCTCGCGCTCGCGCGCCGAACTCTCCGAATCGGCTTCGGCCTCGCGCTGCAGGCGCAACAGTCGCTGCCACTCGCGGTGGCGCGCGGCCACCTCGGCGACCAGCGCCGCCGCACCCGCCTGCGCGTCGAGCAGGTCGCGCTGCGCATCCGCGCGCAGCAGGGCGTGATGGGCGTGCTGGCCATGGATGTCGGCGAGCCACTCGCCGGCGGCACGCAGCTGCGCGAGCGTGGCTGCCACGCCATTGATCCACGCCCGGCTGCGGCCGCCGGCGTCGATCGTGCGGCGCAGGATCAGCATCCCCTCGTCGGCGGGCAGCGCCTGCTCGGCGAGCCAGGCAGCGAGCCCCTCGCCGGCCGGCAAGTCGAATTCGGCGGCGACATCGGCGCGCTCGCGACCACTGCGCACCATGGCCGCCTCCCCCCGACCACCGAGCGCCAGCCCGAGCGCATCGAGCAGGATCGACTTGCCTGCACCGGTCTCCCCCGTGAGGGCACCGAAGCCGGCGGCGAACTCGAGATCGAGGCGATCGACGATGACGAAGTCACGGATGGTCAGGCGGCGGAGCATGGCAGCGGCGGTCGCGGGTCGGGATGGATCGGGGCAGCAGGGTTCGGAACAGCGGCAAGGCGAAGCGCGAGTTCGCTCACACCCTCGGCGCCGCACTCCAGTGCAGCTTCTGGCGCAGCATCGCGAAGTAGGAATAACCCTTCGGATGCAACAGGCGCAGGCTGCGGCTCGAGCGTGTCAGGCGCACACAGTCGCCCGCGCGCAGGTCGAAACGGGTCTGGCCATCGAAATGCACGCGGGCGTCATGCGGCGGCAACAGCGAGATGTCGATGCGGCAGGAATCGGGCAGCGTGATCGGACGGGCAGTGAGTGCATGCGGACATAGCGGCACCAGCGCGATCCCGCCCACGCTCGGGTGCAGGATCGGGCCATTCGCCGACAGGGCATAGGCGGTGGAGCCCGTGGGGGTGGACACGATCATGCCGTCCGAGCGCTGGGTGTAGACGAACTCTTCGTCGATCGACAGCTCGAACTCGATCATGCGCCCGAGCTCGCCCTTGTTCACCACCACGTCGTTGAGCGCGAGCGTGTGGAACACGCGTGCGCCGCCGCGCAGCACCTCGACGTCGAGCATGAAGCGGTCCTCGGCGGTGAAGGCGCCGTCGAGGATCTCGGCGAGGCGCTCGGTGGCCGAGCTGCGCGCGATGTCGGTGAGGAAGCCTAGGCGGCCGAGGTTGACGCCCACCAGCGGCACGCCGTGCTCGATCAGCCGGCGCGCGGTATGCAGCATGGTTCCATCGCCGCCGATCACCACCGCGAGGTCGGCACTGGCGCCGATATGCTCGTAGCTTGCCACCGGGAAGTCGTGGGCACCGCCGATGGAACTCGCGGTGCCCTGCTCGATCAACACCGACAGGCCGCGATCGCGCAGGAAACGGGCGATCGACAGCACCGACTCGGCCACGTCGGGACTCTGGTATTTGCCGATGAGGGCAAGCGTGCGGAATGGCGTGCTCATGGGCGCCGATTAAACCACAATCACCCCTGCGCTTGGCGCTGCCGGAACGCCCTGCAGTGGCCAGCCCGGGCGCGCTTCAATAGAATCGGCCTCTCGACCCCAGGCAGCCATGAATCCGCTCGACGCCCGCTCCCAGATCCTGCTCAAGACCCTGATCGAACGCCACATCGCGGACGGCCAGCCGGTCGGCTCGCGCGCGCTGTCGCGCTACTCCGGCCTCGAGCTGTCGCCCGCCACGGTGCGCAACGTGATGAGCGACCTCGAGGAGATGGGCTTCATCGCCAGCCCCCACACCTCGGCGGGACGCATCCCGACCGCGCTCGGCTACCGCTTCTTCGTCGACTCGCTGCTGACCGTGCAACCGCTCGAGAACGCCCGCGTACGCGCCCTCGAAGGCCAGCTGCTGCCGAACCAGCCGCAGCGCCTGATCAGCTCGGCCTCCCACCTGCTCTCCGAGCTCACCCAGTTCGCCGGCGTAGTGGTGGCGCCGCGCAAGGACGCGGTGCGCATCCGCCAGTTCGAGTTCATCAGCCTGGCCGAGAGCCGCATCCTGCTGATCATCGTCACCACCGGCGGCGACGTGCAGAACCGCCTGCTCATCACCCGGCGCGCCTACACGCCGGCCGAGCTCCACGGCGCCGCCACCTACCTCAACGAGCACTTCGCCGGCCTGTCCTTCGACGAGATCCGCCGCCGCGTGGGCGACGAGCTGCGCCAGTTGCGCAGCGACATGAGCGAGCTGATGGCCGCCACCGTGGACGCGGGCTCCGAGGCCGCCGAGGACAGCTCGGCGAGCTACGTGCTGTCGGGCGAGACCAAGCTGCTCGACGTCGAGGACCTGTCGAGCAACATGTCGCAGCTGCGCGAGCTCTTCAAGCTCTTCGAGCAGCGCACCGGCCTGCTCCAGCTCCTCGACCTGTCCAATCGCGCCGAAGGCGTGCAGATCTTCATCGGCGGCGAATCCGGCCTCGCCCCGCTCGACGGCTGCAGCGTGATCACCGCGCCCTACGAAGTCGACGGCCAGGTGGTCGGTTCGCTCGGCGTCATCGGCCCCACCCGGATGGCCTACGACCGCGTGATCCCGATCGTCGACATCACCGCCCGGCTGCTCTCGAACGCCCTGTCTTCAAAGCACTGAATCCAGCGCGCGAAAGTTCCCCCGCGCGGAAACCCCGACCAAGGACCACGATGCCCCGCTACCGGCCCGAACCGATCTACCGTCACGACAGCACGCCACGCACCGGTGTGCTGCTGGTCAACCTCGGCACTCCCGCCGCACCCACCGCGGCCGCACTGCGCCCCTACCTCAAGCAGTTCCTCTCCGACCCGCGCGTAGTCGAGATTCCCCGCCTGGTGTGGTGGCCGATCCTCAACGGCATCATCCTGAACACCCGACCCAAGGCCTCGGCCAAGAAGTACGCCAGCATCTGGACCGACGAGGGCTCGCCCCTGCTGGTACACACGGTGCGCCAGGCCAAGCTGCTCGCCGGTTATCTCGCCAAGGACGGCCACGACGAACTCGACGTCGACTACGCGATGCGCTACGGTGCCCCCTCGATCGGCGACACCCTGGATGCGATGCGGGCACGCGGCTGCACCCGCGTCCTGGTGGTCCCGATGTACCCGCAGTATTCGGCGAGCACCACCGCCACTGTGGTCGACGAAGTCGGCCGCAGCCTTGCGCAGTGGCGCAACCAGCCCGAGATGCGCTTCGTGCGCAACTTCCACGACGACCCCGGCTACATCGATGCACTGGTACGCAGCGTGCGCGAGCACTGGGCGGTCAACGGCGAACCCGAGCGCCTGCTGCTGAGCTTCCACGGCGTGCCGCGACGCTCGCTCGACCTCGGCGACCCCTACCACTGCGAATGCCACAAGACCGGCCGCCTGGTGGCGGAGGGCCTCGGCGTGGCGCGCGAGCGCGTGCTGGTGACCTTCCAGTCGCGCTTCGGCAAGGCGGAATGGCTCAAGCCCTACACGCAGCCCACCCTCGAGCAGCTCGCCACCCAAGGCGTGCGCCGGGTGGACGTGATGTGCCCCGGCTTCGTCTCCGACTGTCTCGAGACACTGGAAGAGATCGCGCTCGAGTGCAAGGAGGCCTTTCTCGAGAAGGGCGGCCAGACCTTCCACTACATCCCCTGCCTGAACGAGCGCGACGCCTGGATCAAGGCGATGGCCGCGCTGGTTCGCGGCCATCTGGGCAACTGGCTGGAAATCGCCCCTCCGGACGCCGGCGCGCGCAAGGCCGCGCTGGAGCGCGCACGCGCGCTCGGGGCAGGACAATAGCCGGCTCGCTGGCGGCTTGCGCTCTGGCGGCCTGCCGGGCTCGGATCAGTTGTCGACGATCTGGAGGTCGTGCGTGACCGGGGCGAGACGCACGGCACGCACGGCCGCGGGCGCATGCGCAGCGGCCTGGCGGGAAACCGCCGCGAGCCTGCGCGCGGCGACGGTGCCGAGCTGGCGGCGGAAGCGCTCGAGCACTTCCTCGCTGGCCAGCGCAAGCGCCGCCGGGTTGACCTCGAGGTAGCTCAGCTCGTCGAGGGAGACCGCGCTCAGCAACTGCTTGTGCTCGAGCTGGTCCAGCCAGGCCTGTTCGCCGAAGACCTCGCCCGGCCCCACTTCCAGGACCCGCCGACCGTCGATCGAGAGCTCGACCTTGCCCTCGAGCACGATGCCGAAGCGCTGGTCGATGTCGCCCTCGCGCATCAGTCCGAGGTCGCTGCCGACCTTGCGCCAGGCGCAGATCCGCATCACCTCCCACAGGTCCACGTCCTCGAACTCGGTGAAGAAAGCCAGCTTGCGCAGGCGCGCGAAGCGCTCGGCGTCGTGGTGGACATGGCCCTCGTCGAGGATCTGGTAGCGCACCGCGGCCAGATCCTTGGCGAACTCGGCACCGTTGCGATAGCGCGAATACAGGTCCTTCTCGAGCGCCTTGCGGATCACCGCGTCCATCTGCTCGGGCACGTCCGGGTTGAGCTGCGAGACCGAGGGCGGATCGGCGTTGATGATCTTGTAGACCAGTTGCGCCGGGTTGCTCGCGCGGAAGGGCAGGCGCCCGGTGAGCATGTGGAACAGCAGCACGCCGAGCGAGTACAGGTCGGTCTTCTGGTTGAGCGGGTAGCCCTTGATCTGCTCCGGGCTCATGTAGGCCGGCGAGCCCACGCCCATGATGAAGGTCGAGTCGGTGTCGAGCTTCTTGTTGATGTTGAGCGCCAGGCCGAAGTCGGTGATCTTCACGTTGTCCTGCTCGTCGACCAGGATGTTCGCCGGCTTGATGTCGCGGTGCACGATGCCCTGGCGGTAGGCGTGGTCGAGCGCCATGCAGCACTTGAACACGATCCCGATCGTGCGATGGATGGGGAGCAGGTTCTGGAAGCCGCAGTAGCGCTCGAGCGAGCCGCCGGGAAAGTACTCCATCACCACGTAGGCCTGCTCGGGCTCGATCGAGGCGTCGTGGATGCGGATGATGTTGGGGTGGTCGAGCCGGCCGGACACCACGCGCTCGGCCTTCAGCAGCTTGATCAGGCGGCGGTTCCACTTCGCCTCGTCGCGCGCCTTGTCGTCGAAGCGCACATGCTTCAGCGCAACCGGCTCGGGGTAGTCCGGGGTCTCGGCGAGATACACCACCGCAGTGGCGCCGCGGCCGATCTCCTTGATGATCCTGTACTTGCCGATACGTTCGGGAATCCGGTTCATGCTTTCTTGCAGGGCTGGTGCGCCCGCGCGTGCGGCAGGCCTCGGCGCGATTGTTGCACGATCCGGCGCCGGCGTGCGCCTGCTCCACACCCCCTGCCATGCAGGATTGTCCGCCCCGGCCATGCATGCTTGAATGCGAGCCACCGCAACCGTATCGGCAGGAGCCCGCCTTGAGCGAAGCCATCGACCTTCTGATCAACACCCGCTGGACCGTCCCGGTCGTACCCCGCGACACCGTGCTCGCCGATCATGCGGTGGCCATCCGCGGCGGACGCATCGTCGATGTCCTCGCCCAGGACGAGGCACGCACGCGCTACGTCGCGTCCACGGTCGTCGACCTGCCGCAGCACGTGCTGATCCCCGGCCTGGTGAACCTGCACACGCACGCTGCGATGAGCCTGCTGCGCGGCATCGCCGACGACCTGCCGCTGATGCGCTGGCTGCAGGAGGCGATCTGGCCGGCCGAGAGCCGCCATGTTTCGCCCGCCTTCGTGCGCGACGGCACCCTGCTCGCCGCAGCCGAGATGATCCGTGGCGGAATCACCACCTGCAACGACATGTACTTCCACCCCGAGGCGGCAGCGGAAGCTTTCGCCGCCGCCGGCATGCGCGCGGTGGTCGGGGCGGTCACGCTGGAATTCCCCACCTCCTATGCAAGCGACCCCGAGGACTACCTGCGCAAGGGGCTGGCCGCCCGCGACCGCTGGCAGGGCCACCCGCTGCTCGGCTTCTCGATCGCACCGCATGCACCCTACACCGTCTCGGACGGGAGTTTCCGCCACGTACAGACGATCGCCGACGAGCTCGGCCTGCCGATCCATGTGCACATCCACGAGACCGCGCAGGAGATCGTCGACTCGCTCTCCACCCATGGCTGCCGGCCGCTGGCTCGCCTGGCGCGCCTGGGAGTGCTCGGCAGCGACCTGATCGGCGTCCATGCCGTGCACGTGGACGACGCCGACATCGAGCTGCTCGCCCGCCACGGCTGCAGCGTCGCGCACTGCCCCACTTCGAACATGAAGCTCGCCAGCGGAATCGCACCGGTGCCGCGTCTGCTCGCCGCCGGCATCCCGGTGGGCCTGGGCACCGACGGCGCCGCAAGCAACAATCGCCTCGACCTGTTCCAGGAGATGCGTCATGCCGCCCTGCTCGCCAAGGTCGGCAGCCTCGACGCCACCGCCGTACCCGCGCATGCCGCATTGCGGATGGCCACGCTCGAGGGCGCACGCGCATTGGGCATGGACGACCGGATCGGCTCGATCGAAAAAGGCAAATGCGCCGATCTTTGTGCGATCGATCTGTCCGCTCCGCAATGCCGGCCCTGTTTCGACCCGGTGTCGCATCTCGTATACGTTTGTGGTCGCGAAAATGTCTCCCACGTCTGGATCGGCGGTGAAACCCGCGTGGACAAAGGCGTCTCGCTGTTGCATATTAACGACACCGAATTGCTCCGGCTCGCGTCGATGTGGCAAACTAGGCTCGGTAATTGAACTGGATATACTGGTACAAACCGACACGAAGACGGCAGATTCGCCAGTCTTCATTTCGTTCAGTGGCAATTCCGGCGACTCGCCCTTCAAAGAGGAAACCATGATCAAACAATCCAAGAAGCAGATG
>JAEUNQ010000100.1 GCA_016790365.1 Thauera sp.
GAGCTCCAGAACGAAGGCCGCCGTGCGCGGGTCGAGCGCGGCGGTGTGCTCGTCGAGCAGCAACAGGCGCGAGGGCTGCAGCGCCGCCATCAGCAGGCTCACCGCCTGGCGCTGGCCGCCCGAGAGCAGGCCGATGCGGTCCGAGAGGCGATTCTCCAGGCCGAGACCCAGCGTGGCGATCTGCGCGCGGAACTCCTCGCGCAGCGCCGGCTTGACCGCGAACGAAAAACCCCGGCGCTCACCGCGCATCTTGGCGAGCGCCATGTTCTCCTCGATGGTGAGGTCTTCGCAGGTGCCGGCGAGCGGGTCCTGGAACACCCGCGCGACGTGGCGCGCACGCCCCCACACCGGCTGGCGGGTCATGTCGATACCGTCGATCTCGATCTTGCCGCTGTCGACGCGCTGCTCGCCCGACACGGCGTTGAGGAAGGTCGACTTGCCGGCGCCGTTGGAGCCGATCACGGTGACGAACTGCCCGGTCGGGATCTCCAGCGACATGGCGCGCAGGGCCTGGGTCTCGATCGGCGTGCCGGGGTTGAAGGTCAGGCGCAGGTCGGTTGCTTTAAGCATGTCAGGCTCCCTTCTTTCCGGACCAGTGGGCGCGCAGCCTCGGCACCACGAGTGCGACCGTCACCAGCAGCGCGGTCACCAGATTGAGGTCCTGCGCCTGCAGGCCGATGAAGTCGGAGTTGAGCGCGAGCGCGATGAAGAAGCGATAGACAATCGCGCCGACGATCACCGCGATCGTTGCCAGGTAGAGCTTGCGCGAGGGCAACAGGCTCTCGCCCACGATCACCGCAGCGAGGCCGATGACGATCGTGCCAACGCCCATGGAGATGTCCGCCCCGCCCTGGGTCTGTGCGAAAAGCGCCCCGGCCAGGCCGACCAGCGCGTTCGACAGCGCCATGCCGGCGAGCACGGCCAGTCCGGTATTGACACCCTGCGCCCGCGCCATGCGAGCATTCGAGCCGGTGGCGCGGATCGCCAGGCCACTCTCGGTGGAGAAGAAGCCGTCGAGCAGCAGCTTGACCACGAGCACGACCAGGACGAGCAGCAGCGGGCGGAAGACGTAGTCGGCCATCGCCTCGGGCTGCAGCAGGTTGAAGACCGTCGGCTCCGTGATCAGCGGCACGTTGGGCTTGCCCATGATGCGCAGGTTGATCGAGTACAGCGCGATCATCATCAGGATGCTCGCGAGCAGGTCCATGATCTTCAGCCGGACGTTGAGCCAGCCGGTGATCAGGCCGGCGAGCGCGCCGGCGATGGTCGCCACGATGGTGGAAGTGAAGGGATCGTAGCCGGCGGCGATCAGGGTGGCGGCGACGGCACCGCCGAGCGGAAAGCTGCCATCCACGGTGAGATCGGGAAAGCGCAGCAGCCGGAAGGAGATGTACACGCCGAGGGCGACGAGGCTGAAGATCAGGCCGATCTCCAGCGCCCCGAGCAAGGTGTAGAGCGACATTGGGGGATTACCGTTCTTGAGGATCGAGCGGGACGCGCGCCGGGGCGGCGTCCCACGCGGCCGCAGCGGGGCGGCCGAGCGGGGATGCGGGCGGCCCGCTTTACTGGACGACCTTCGCGGCCGACTTGACGAGATCCTCGGCCAGGGTGATGCCCTGCTTCTGCGCCGCCCCCGGGTTCACGTGCAGCGACAGCCGGTTGCTGGTCTCGGAAGCGATCGCACCGGGCTTCTCGCCATTGAGGATGCGCACCACCATCTGCCCGGTCTGCACGCCGAGTGCCTTGTAGTCCATGCCGTAGGCGGCCACCGCACCGCGCGCGACGCTGTCGGTATCGGCCGCCACCAGCGGGATCTTGGCGTCCATGCCGACCTTGACCAGGGCCTCGTAGGCCGACACGACGTTGTTGTCGGTGCTGGTATAGAACACGTCGGCCTTGCCGATCAGGCTGCGCGCAGCCGAGCCGACGTCGACCGAGCGCGGTGCGGCGGCCTCGACCAGGCTCATGCCCTGCTTGGGCAGCAATTCGCGCAGCTGCTCGACCACCACCACCGAGTTCGCCTCGCCCGGGTTGTAGACGATGCCCACACGCTTGGCGGCAGGCGTGACGCGCTTGATCAGCTCGATCTGCTTGCCGAGCTCGAGCGCATCCGACACCCCGGTGACGTTGGTGCCGGAAGGCGCCATCGAGGGCACCAGCTTGGCCACCACCGGGTCGGTCACCGCGGAATAGATCAGCGGGATGTCCTTGGTCGCGGCGGCAACAGCCTGCGCCGAGGGGGTGGCGATCGCGACGATGACGTCGGCCTTGTCGCCGACGAACTTGCGCGCGATCTGCGCGGCGGTGCCGGTGTTGCCCTGGGCGCTCTGGTACTGCCACTTGAGGTTCTTGCCGTCCTCGTAGCCAGCCGTGGCCAGCGCCTCCTTGACCCCGTCGCGCACCGAATCGAGCGCCGGGTGCTCGACGATCGCGGTGATGGCGACCGACTTCTGCTGCGCGTGGGCCGGCATCGCCGTCGCGAACGCCAGCACCAGGGCGCCGAACAGGACCTTGCGGGACAGGGGGAAGGACATGGAGGTCTCCTTTGCGGCCTTGCGACCGGAAATTCTTCGAAGAAGGGGCCAGGCCGGCAACTCGTCCGGCACCGTGTTGAAAGGACACGAGTTTAACAGGAGGTCCGGATTCCGCGATTGCGGTGGACCCGCAATCGCGATGGCACACCTCCATTCCGCTTGCCCCGGAAACTGTATTTTTTTACAGTTCACAAATGTTCCCCGCCTACGCCGAACTCCACTGCCTCAGCAACTTCAGTTTCCAACGCGGAGCCTCGCACCCCGAGGAGCTCGTCGCGAAGGCGGCGGCCTACGGCTACAGCGCGATCGCGCTCACCGACGAATGCTCGTTCGCCGGCATCGTGCGCGCCCACCGCGCGCTGCAGGCGCTGCCAGAAGAGGGCCGCCCTCGCCTCATCCTCGGCTGCGAGCTGCGACTCGCCGACGGCCCCTGCCTCGTCCTGCTCGCCGCCGACCGCGCCGGCTACGGCCGGCTCTCGCGCCTGGTGACCCAGGCCAGGCGCAACGCCGAGAAGGGCCGCTACCACCTCACGCGCGCCATGCTCGACGCCACCCGCGAGGGCGAGCCCCAGGCTGCCGAGGCCCTGCCCGGCTGCCTGGCGCTGCTGATCCCGCCAGAGGACTTCCCGCCACCGGGCACCGCCGTCGACGCGGCCATCGCCCTGCGCAGCGAGGCACGCTGGCTGGCGAAGCGCTTCCCCGGACGCGCCTGGATCGCCCACACCCCGCGCCTGGACGGGCGCGATCCCGCCCGCCTGCACTGGATCCGGCGCATCGCCCAAGCCGCCGGCATCCGCCCGGTCGCCGCCGGCGGGGCGCTGATGCACGACGCCGCGCGGCGTCCGCTCGCCGACGTGATGACCGCGCTGCGCCTGCACTGCAGCGTGGCCGAGGCCGGCCTGGCGCTCGCACCCAACGCCGAGCTGCGCCTGCACGAACGCGCGACCCTCGCCCACCGCCATCCCCCCGAGCTGCTCGCCGAGACCCTGGCGGTGGCGGCGCGCTGCCGCTTCGACCTGGACGCGCTGCGCTACGAGTACCCCGCCGAGCTCGTCCCCGCGGGCGAGACCCCGACGAGCTGGCTGCGCCGGCTGGTCGAGGGCGGGCTGGCCTGGCGCTACGGCGAGGCCGCCAGCGATCGCCGCGCGGCGGCGCCTGCCGCCATCGCCGCCGCGGCGGCGCCGGACGAAGACCCCGCCCCGCCCACCGTGCGCGCGCAGATCGAGCACGAGCTCGCGCTCGTCGCCGAGCTCGGCTACGAGCCCTACTTCCTCACCGTGCACGACATCGTGCGCTTCGCCCGCGACCGCGGCATCCTGTGCCAGGGCCGCGGCTCGGCGGCGAACTCGGTGGTGTGCTGGGCGCTCGGCATCACCGAGGTCGACCCGCAGCTGGGGATCATGCTGGTCGAGCGCTTCATCTCGCGCGAGCGCGACGAGCCGCCCGACATCGACGTCGACTTCGAGCACGAGCGCCGCGAGGAGGTCATCCAGTACCTCTACCGCAAGTACGGCCGCGAACGCGCTGCACTCGCCGCCACCGTCATCCGCTACCGTTCGCGCAGCGCGCTGCGCGACGTGGGCCGCGCGCTCGGCCTCGACGAGGCGCAGATCGAGCGTCTCACCCGCGAGCACCACTGGTTCGACGGCCGCCGCATCCTGCCCGAGCGCCTCGCCGAGGCCGGGCTCGACCCCGCCAGCCCGGTCACGCAGCGGCTGGTCGCGCTCACCGAGGAACTCATCGGCTTTCCGCGCCACCTGTCGCAGCACGTCGGCGGCTTCGTCATCGCCCGCGGCCGCCTCGACGAGCTGGTGCCGGTCGAGAACGCCGCGATGCCCGAGCGCACCGTGATCCAGTGGGACAAGGACGACCTCGACGCGGTCGGGCTGATGAAGATCGACGTGCTCGCGCTCGGCATGCTGTCGGCGCTGCGCCGCGGGCTGGCCCTGGTGTCGGCCTGGCGCGGGCGGGCGCTGACGCTGGCGACGATCCCGCGCGAACGGCCGGAGGTATACGCGATGCTGTCGCGCGCCGACTCGGTCGGCGTTTTCCAGGTCGAGTCGCGCGCGCAGATGACCATGCTGCCGCGCCTGAAGCCGCGCCGCTTCTACGACCTGGTGGTGGAGGTCGCCATCGTGCGCCCCGGCCCGATCCAGGGAGGCATGGTCCATCCCTACCTGCAGGCGCGTGAACGCGTGGCGCGCGGCGAGGACCCGCTCGTCGACCTGAACGAGGAGATCCGCGGTGTGCTCGCGCGCACGCTGGGCGTGCCGATCTTCCAGGAGCAGGTGATGCAGCTCGCGGTGGTCGCGGCCGGCTTCACCGGCGGCGAGGCCGACCAGCTGCGGCGTGCGATGGGCGCCTGGCGACGCAAGGGCGAGCTCGAGCGCTACCGCCAGAAGCTGCTCGCCGGCCTGGACCACAAGGGCTACGACGCCGACTTCGCCCAGCGCCTGTGCCAGCAGATCGAGGGCTTCGGCAGCTACGGCTTTCCCGAATCGCACGCCGCCAGCTTCGCGCTGCTGGTGTATGCCTCGGCCTGGCTCAAGTGCTTCGAGCCCGCGGCCTTCCTCGCCGCGCTGCTGAACAGCCAGCCGATGGGTTTCTATGCGCCCGCGCAGCTGATCCAGGACGCCCGCCGGCATGGGGTGGAGGTGCGCGCGGCCGACGTCGGCGCGAGCGCATGGGACTGCACGCTGGAGCCTGCGGGGGGTACCACGACGGAATGCGGACAGGTGGCCGCGAGCGACGCGGCGCCCGCGACCCCGCAGCCCGCGGTCCGCCTCGGCCTGCGGATGATCCGCAGCCTCGGCTACGACGCCGCCACCCGCATCGTCGCCGCGCGCGGCGAACGCGCCTTCGCCGACACCCAGGACCTCGCCGCGCGTGCCCGGCTCGACACCGGCGAGCTGCGCACGCTGGCCGCCGGCGGCGCGCTCGCCAGCCTCGCCGGCCATCGCCGCCAGGCCCTGTGGCAGGCGAGCGGCGCCGCGCCCCTGCCCGGCCTGCTCGCCGCGGCCCCCGGTGGCGACGTCGCCGCCACGCTGGACGCACCCGCCGAGACCGAGGACCTGCTCGCCGACTATGCCCGCCTCGGCTTCACCCTCGGCCGCCACCCGCTCGCCTTCGTGCGCGACCAGCTCGCGGCCCTGCGCTTTCTCACCGCCACCGACATCGCCGCCGCCCCCGACCGCATGCTCGCCCGTGGCGCCGGCCTGGTCACCTGCCGCCAGCGCCCCGGCACCGCCAAGGGCACGCTCTTCGTCACGCTGGAAGACGAGACCGGGCTCACCAACGTGATCGTCCGCCCCGAGCTCTTCGAGCAGCAGCGCCGCATCCTGCTCGGCGCGCGCCTGATGGGCGTGTTCGGCCAGATCCGCCGCCAGGGCCGCGTCGTGCACCTGGTGGCGAGCCGGGTGGTGGATCACTCGCCCCTGCTCGGCAGTCTGGCCGCGCGCAGCCGGGACTTCCACTGAAGACCCGCCACGCAATGCATCCGCACGACGGTTTCAGCGCACCTGGGGCGAGAGCCTCAAGGTCTGCAGCGGCTGCGGGCAATGCAGGGTGAGGTAGTAACGGCCAGCGGGCAGCTCGACCTCGAGCTCGGCCGGCTTGTCCGCGCACAGCGAAGTCTCGGCCACCTCCTCGAAGCGGCCGTCGGTGATCCGCAACCGTGCCTGCGCCGGCTCGGCGAAGACCATCTGCAGCCGGTAGCGGCCGCCCTCGACCTCCCCGAGCGGGACGAAATATGCCCCCTCCTGCGGATTGTGCCAAGGCTCGAGCTCGGCCGCGGTCCACGCCTCCCCGACCGGGACCCCGGCACTCACCGGATATTGTCCGCAGGCCTCCTTGGTGTGGCGCAGCACGGCGAAGAGGAAGCGGACGTCCTCGTCGCTGATCGGCCCCAGGTAGCGCTGCATGTGGCCACGCGCCGCCTCGGGGCCATGATGGAAGCTCAGGCGCCCGCTGCACTCGCCCTCATGGCAGTTGGCGCAAACGGTGTTGAAGCGGACGACGCTATGTGCCGGTGCCAGTTCGGCATTCGCCTGCGCCTGCAGGCCGAAGCCCGCGAAGAATGCGGCGAGGAACAGATTGCGGGCACGCGCGGCGCCCGGGAGGGCGTGGCTGGGGGATGGATCGAACGCATGATGCACCTCGTGCACGGATCGAAAATCGGCCGAAGGCTTTCGCCCCACGATACGCCCGGCATCGCCCGCTGTCCTGCACGCTCCCCGCGCCCGCCGGTGCTATCCTTATTTCCGTTGCGATTCCGGTTCGAGGAGTCTTTTCCATGAGCGCGCACAAGACCGACGACCCCTTCGGATTCCGGGAGCGCCCGGGCGTCTACGACACCGGCACGGGTGCGATCAAGACCGTCGAGGCCAACCGCGGCATCCCCGGCATCGAGCGCGTCGTCATCCGCAGCTATTGCGGGCGTACGCAGGACGACCGCGTCTTCTACCGCCTCAGCGCCGACCGCAGCCGCGAGTTCGCCACCCTGGCGGAGGCCTTCGCCGCGCGCGCGGTCCACCTGACCTGAATCAGCGCTACGCGCCGCCAACTGGGCCAATCCGCCCGCGCCCGTCCAGCCACTCCGCCACGAAACGCCGGGCGTCCGGCAGCCAGTCGGAGAAGTCCTGCGCAAAGCCCTCCGGATCGGCCACGAACTCCACCTCCGCGCCCGCGAGCGGGTTGGGCTGGCGCGCCCGCCGGCCCATGCGCGCGAGCACGTCGGCGATGCCCTCCAGCCCGGCATAGCTGCCCAGCCAGTCCTCGCGCGCCATCAGCTCGAGGGCGAGGTGGGCGGACGCGGGCAGGTCCGCCCGGCGCGCCGCGAGCTGCCGGTACACCCCGGCGCAATAGGGCGCCAGCGCCCCCTCCCCGTGCAGCGCCCAGTCGCGCGCCAGCAGGTGGTCCCAGAAGATGTCGACCAGCACCCCGGCGTAGCGCCGCCGCGCCACCGACATGCGCGCGCGGCTGGCGCGGAAGGCCGGGTGGGGCTCGGCGAAGGCGTCGATCGCGCGGTGCAGCGCCACTCCGCGCGCGAGGTCGGCGGGCAGCGTGCCCGGCAGCGGTCCCTTGACCCAGTCGCCGAAGACCCCGCCCACCACCAGCGCGGGCGACTCTCCGGCGAGCCAGGCGTGGGCGAGGAAGTTCATGCGCCCTGCCCGGCCGCCGCACGCCGCCGCAGCAGCGCCAGCCACACCAGCGCGGCCGCGGTGAGCGTGAGCGGCACGATCGAGCCGAGGTTGAGCAGGTCCCAGCCCTGCGTCGTCACCAGCGCGCCGGAAGCGAAGGAGGTGAAGGCCATCACCGCGAACACCACGAAGTTGATCGCCGCCTGCGCCTTGTCCTTCTCCTCCGGGCGATAGGCTTCCATCGACAGCGTCGTCGCGCCGGTGAACAGGAAGTTCCAGCCCACGCCGAGCAGGAAGAGCGCGACCAGGAACTGGTGCAGGTCCTGCCCCGAGAGCGCCACCGCCACGCAGGCGAAGTTCAGCGCCACGCCCACGCCCATGACCTGCAGCACGCCGAAGCGCTTGATCAGGTGGCCGGTGAAGAAGCCGGGGGCGAACATGCCGATCACGTGCCACTCCAGCACCAGCGCCGCGTCCGAGAAGGGCATGCCGCACACGTCCATCGCCAGCGGGG
>JAEUNQ010000107.1 GCA_016790365.1 Thauera sp.
AGGTCGGCGGCGATACTCACCGCCGAATCCCGCCGCACCGGCTTGCCGCAGCAACGACAGTGCAGATGCGCGGCGCGCGCGTAGAGCAGCTTGAAGTGGTCGGCGAGCTCGGTCATCGTGCCCACCGTCGAGCGCGAGGTGCGCACCGGGTTGGTCTGGTCGATCGCGATCGCCGGCGGCACGCCTTCGATGCGATCCACCTGCGGCTTGTCCATGCGGTCGAGGAACTGGCGCGCGTAGGGCGAGAAGGTCTCGACATAGCGCCGCTGGCCCTCGGCATACAGCGTGTCGAACACCAGCGAGGACTTGCCCGAGCCCGACACCCCGGTCACCACCGTCAGGCGGTTCAGCGGCAGGTCGAGCGACAGGTTGCGCAGGTTGTTCTGGCGCGCACCGCGGATGCGGATGGCGTCGGCGATCGAGGCGGGAGCGTCGATCGGGGTGTAGCGGGTTGCAGAGGCGGGCATGGGAGCGAGGCGGAGACGGAAGCCGCCATTTTAGGCGGGGATCGGGCTCGGACTCACGGAGCGGGGCGAAAGGTTCCCGTGGGGGTGATCAACGACCCGCGTGAGCGGGAAGTGACGTGGAACACGCGCTGCTTCCGGCAGGGATGGACGGACGGTCGACGGCCTCTGTCGTCATCCAAGCACCGATACCCACCGGTAGCAAAGTAACAAATCGCTGCCGGTGGCTGTACCAGACGCCTGACTTCCCGTTAAGTCGATTCCCGTCCCGACCATCACCACCCGGATGCAGCCCTCACGGCAGCATCGGCAACCCCAGTTCCTTGAGAAAGGCGTTGTGCTTATCGAGCGCAGCTTTCCTTTTCTGCTCCAGCGACACCAGCTCGGCGTGAACAGCGGCCAAGTCGATTTCCTCTTCCGCCTCCGCTGTGCTGACATAGCGCGAGATGTTCAGGTTGAAATCGTTCTTCTCGATTTCCGCCATACCCACCCGACGCGAATAGCGAGTCTCTTCCTTTCGGAACTGGTAGGTGTCGATGATCTTGTCGATATGCTCGGGCAGTAACTGGTTCTGCCGCTTACCCTTCTCGAAATGCTCGGCGGCGTTGATGAACAGCACATCGTCCGGCTTCTTGCACTTCTTCAGCACCAGGATGCAGACCGGAATGCCGGTCGAGAAGAACAGGTTGGCCGGCAGGCCGATCACGGTGTCGATGTGGCCGTCCTTCAGCAGCTTGCTGCGGATGCGCGCTTCGGCGCCGCCCCGGAACAGCACGCCGTGGGGCAGGATGATGGCCATCACGCCGTCCTGCTTGAGGAAGTGGAAGCCGTGCAGCAAGAAGGCGAAGTCGGCGGCAGACTTGGGCGCCAGGCCGTAGTTCTTGAAGCGCACATCTTCACCCAGCGCCTCGCTCGGCTCCCAGCGATAGCTGAAGGGCGGATTGGCTACCACCGCGTCGAACTTCGGCATCCGGGCCGGGTTCGTCTCTCGCAGCATGTCCCACTCGTTGAGCAGGGTGTCGCCGTGGAAGATTTCGAACTCGGAATCCTTCACCCCGTGCAGCAGCATGTTCATGCGCGCGAGGTTGTAGGTGGTGATGTTCTTTTCCTGGCCGTGGATCTTGCCGATGCCATGCGGCCCCATGCGGTGGCGCACGTTCAACAGCAGCGAGCCCGAGCCGCAAGCGAAATCCAGCACGCTGTCCAGATGCGAACGCTGCCCGGTCGCCGGTTCCTGGCTGTCCAGAGTAACGATGGTGGAGAGGATGCTGGAAATGGGCTGCGGCGTGTAGAACTCACCCGCCTTCTTGCCCGAGCCGGCGGCAAACTGGCCGATCAGGTATTCATAGGCATCGCCCAGGGCGTCGCTGTCGGTGCGAAATTGCGTCAGCCCGTTGGCGATCTCGCTGATGATCTTGCACAAGCGGGCATTGCGGTCGGGATAGGTCTTGCCGAGCTTGTCGGACGCCAGATTGATCTCGGAAAAGAGGCCCTTGAAGGTGCTGGCGAAGGACTGGTTCTCGATGTAGTCGAAGCCCTGCTGCAGCGTGTGCAGCAGCTCGGCGTGCTGGGTGCGGGCCAGCTCGCTGATGTTGCCCCACAGGTACTGCGGCTCGATCACGTAATGCACTTTGCGGCGCATCTGCTTCTCGAACTCGGGTACATCCGCCGCGTTCTCGGCATACCAGAACGACAGGGGGCTGAGCCGATCGCCAGGCTTCGGCGCCGGGTAGTCCGGCCCCAGTTCCTTTTTTGCAGCCGCTTCGTAGTTGTCCGACAGATAGCGCAGGAACAGAAAGGCCAGCATGTAGTCGCGGAAGTCGTCCGCGTTCATCGCGCCGCGCAGTTGGTCGGCGATGCCCCAGAGGGTCTTGCCCAGTCTTTGTTTTTCGAGATCGGTCATGCGTTTTCTCCCTCGTCACGAAGGCTTTCTTGAATTTCGAGGGCTTCACGGTCACGCTGCAACTCCAACCGCAGCTCTTCCTCACTGGGCAACACCAAACGGTACTTGCTGGCGAAGAGTTGTTCGCTGTCCACCCGCCGCAACAGGCGATAGCGCGTCCAGCTCAATTCGCGACGCACTGCGTCGCGAATTGGAAACGCCAGATAGAAGCCCCGCATGTGCCGCAAGTTGGTCGCATCAAAACCCCGCCCGAATTCGGCCGACAAGGCCTGCCCCAACTGCGGCAACAAGCGCTGCCCATAGGCTGCCCGCTGCGCACCGCCTTGCTCGAACTCCACAATGTGCCGACCGATGTGCCAGTAGGTTTGCACCTGCGCCACATCCACCGCCCGCAGCACCTGCTGGCGCGAATCGGCGATGAGCTGACGCAGGGTGCCCAGCAGAGGGGCCAAGCCTTCGGCCGGATTGGCCGGAGTGGTTTTCTCGACAGATCTCTGCGGAGATCGGTTCTTGTTCGTCATGACAGCGCTCTCCACTCGGCTCCGGCTACCGGGAATTTCCTGATTGTTTTTCGAGTTCGGTCATGATGATTTGTCTGTGCGGTGTTTGATCTTGTTTTCCAGCGCCTTCAATTCCGCCTCGTCCTGCGCATCGGCGGCCTGCGCCTCCAGGGCCTTGCGGCGTTGGTCGTAATCCAGAAACAGCGCGCCCACCTTCTGCTCCATGCGGGCGTGACTGACCGAGCCCGCGCCACTGAGCAAGGGGAAGCCGTTGGCGGCAATGATCTGCCCCACGTTCTCCTGCCAGAAGGCCATGGGGGTGAGGGTCTGCCGCTTGGCGCGCAACTCGGCGGTTTCCAGAAAGATCACCACCAGCCGGTTAAGGGTGTCGATTTCGTCTTCGGTCAGGTAATTCTTGACGACGACGATGTCCTGCTTGCGCACCTGCGCGCCCTTCCAGGTCAGCAGGCCGAAATGCGGGTCGGCGGCATTGGCCCGCGCCAGAATGACTTCGGCGGCGGTCTGCTGCGTTACCGCGTAGAGCAGCATGTTCTGCACGGTGGCGAAGAACTGCTGGGTGGCCGTGTCGGTCTTGTCGTAATCGCTGGACAGGGCGAAGAGGTCGCGCACCTTCTGATAGAAGCGCTTTTCCGAGGCGCGGATATCGCGGATGCGCGCCAGCATCTCGTCGAAGTAATCCGGGCGGCCATCCGGGTTCTTCAGCCGCTCGTCGTCCATCGCGAAGCCCTTGAGCAGGTACTCCTTCAGCACCGTGCTCGCCCAGCGGCGGAACTGCACCCCACGCGGCGAGCGCACGCGGTAGCCGACGGCGAGGATGGCATCGAGGTTGTAGAGCCGGGTCTGGTAGCGCTTGCCGTCAGCGGCAGTTGTCAAGGAATCCTTGACAACTGAATCCTCGCTCAACTCCCCATCGGCAAAGACGTTTTTCAGATGCAGCGAAATGTTCTGCTTGGTGGCGCTGAACAGCTCCGCCATCTCCATCTGGGTAAGCCAAACCGTTTGCCCATCGGCGCGCAACTGAATCTGGCTCTTGCCGTCTTCGCTGGTGTAGAGGATGAGT
Organism: Thauera sp.; assembly: GCA_016790365.1. Taxonomy (GTDB): domain Bacteria; phylum Pseudomonadota; class Gammaproteobacteria; order Burkholderiales; family Rhodocyclaceae; genus Thauera. The sequence goes on from JAEUNQ010000107.1 coordinate 3,949, forward strand.
TGGGTCATGCGGACACCTCGTCCAGCACTGGGAACAACTGCTGCATCAGGCCCTGCTTTTGGGTCTTAAAGATGTCGATCTTCTTAGCTTGGGCGATGATGAGATCGTCGAGAGATGCGAGGCAGCCAGAGATGCGTTGTTGCTCGGCGTGGGTGGTAAATGGAATCTTGAGCCGGGCGAAAACTTCTTGGGTTAAATGCTTAATCCCTCCCCCGGTGAAGAGACTCTCCAATCGCGGTGTACCTGCTATGGATTCAAGAAAAAGAACTAGCAAGCGAGGTTCAAACGGGACTTTGAACCGGACACGATGAACGGCTTTCTGGAACTTGAGGTCAGGTAAGCGTCCGTCCCAAACGGCAGAACGACCAGGTTCGCCGCCCTCGCAAACAACGACGTCACCATCCATTAATCCGAAGCGATCGAGTTCATCTTTGTCGAAATACATCTTCGGCAGGTTCGACGTATTCACTTCATTCCAACGAACTGCCAAATTATTGAGGTAAGGCAAGAGGGTGCCAGTCGTGTGCTTCTTGCTGTCGAGCATTTTCCCGAGCTTGATCTCGGCAATTTCCCCCAGCATTACTTCCTCCCACTCCCTCTCCTCCTGAAACTCCGGAAACCGCAGCCGTGGCACGGTTTCGCCTTCGCGGGGGAAAAGCTGCCGCATCAGGCCCTTCTTGTGGGTCTTGAGAGCGTCCAGCTTTTGGGATTCCGCCGTGATCAGTTCATCTAGGGAGGACAGGCAGTCGGCGATTTTTTGTTGTTCGTTTCTGGCGGGAACGGCTATGGGAAGCTTTTCGATTTGGTGCGGATAGAGATGAACAACAGAGTTGCCTTGAGCAACGCGGGCAATACCCTTTCGAAGCGGCCCATTGAGGTAATAGCTTAGAAAGACTCCAATCTCCTTCGTCCGCAACACGTTCAAATCGCCGCCAAATGCAATGCGACCTGGGATGACACATGCTGCCGTAGCAATGTCCTCCTTTGTTTCACCCGAAGAGGGAATAATTACGTCATTTGACTCACCAAAGAACAAATCCGAGGCTGGAAGAGAAGTTCTCGATAAGACCTCAGTGACTAATTCACCGTAAACGGTATAAAGCTCGCCATAACGAATACATGGATGGATACCGTCATTGCTGACGTCGGATTTAGCAATTCCTTTGCCCTTGAAAATATCGGCAATCTTTCCCACTCGGTCAGCTCGCCATGCTTCCGAGAACAGGGGAAAACGTAGCCGTGGCACCAGTGCCGACTTTTCGTTGTCCTCTTCGCCCATCGCGCCTGTGCCCTTACCGCTCATACGCACTCAGCCCCGAAATCTCACGCCCCTGTGCCAGCGTGTGCAGCAGCGGTGTCAGGTCGTCCACCAACGCCAGCTCCGCCTGGGTGCGCGCCTTCCAGCCCAAATTCAGCGGAGCCATGAGCTCGCTCAGACGTTCGCCGTCGAAGATGCGGCGGCGTAGCACTTCGTCCACGAAGGCTTGCAGCGCACCGGCGTCCAGTCCGTGCCGGGCGGCGATGGCGGCGAGTTCGCGGTTTTTCTTCTCGGCCTTGAAGCGCTCGTAACCGGCGCGGATTTCCGGCTCAATCAGCGCCTCGCCCAGCGGCAGGCTGCGGATGTATTCGGCGATGTCGTCGCGCTCGTCGATGAACTTGGCGTCGGCCTGGATGAGGCCGATCAAAGCTTCTCGGTCCATCGTGGTCTTGCCGGGTTTCTGCGCGGTCATCCGCACGATGAGGCCCATGATGTAGTCGTAATCGATGAGGCTGGAGGCGAACAGCACGAACTCGAAGTCGAGCTGCTGCACGGCCGGCGGCGCCTGCTCGCCTTCCTTCGCCTGCTGTTCCTTCAGGCGCTTGGCGGTTTCCAGATAGGTGCTGCGGAAGCTCTGCAACTGGTCCTGCGGCAGGATGGCTTCCATCCGGGCCTTCTGTGCGGGCTCGAGGTCGGTGTATTGGTCGAGCTGGGTCTTGAGACGCTGCACTTCCTTGAAGCGGTTGACGAATTCGATACGCGCCGTGTCGCCCTTGAGGTTGTAGACCTGCTCGGGTTCGCAGACCAGGTTCTTCTTTTCCATGAAGCCGGCCATGCCCGCGACGGCCATCTCGTATTTGCGGAGCACTTCGGCGGCCGGCTCCACCAGCCAGATTTCGCGCGGGTTGTCGACCTTCTCGCCGGAGAAGAGCGCGATGGCTTCGTCCACGCCGTTCTGCTGCTGGCGGAAGTCGAGCACGTTGCCGTAGGGCTTGCTGTCGTTGAGCACGCGGTTGGTGCGCGAGAACGCCTGGATCAGGCCGTGGTGCTTGAGGTTCTTGTCCACGTACAGGGTGTTGAGGTACTTGGAGTCGAAGCCGGTGAGCAGCATGTCCACGACGATGGTGATGTCGATCTTCTGGGCGTGGGGCAGATCGGCATTCGGGTATTGCTGGTCCTTGATGCGCTTTTGCACGTCCTGGTAGTAGAGGTCGAACTCGCCGATACGGTGGTTGGTGCCGTAGCGGGCGTTGTAGTCGGCGATGATGCGGGTGAGCGCGGCCTTCTTGCCTTCCGGGTCCTGCTGGTTGTCGGCCTTTTCCTGCGGCAGATCTTCCTGAATCTGCTGCACGTCCTTGTTGCCCTCGGCAGGCGGGGAGAAGACGCAGGCGATGTTGATCGGTACGAAGTCCGGGTCTTGCGCCCGCATTTCGTCCTGCACGGTCTGGAACAGGGCGTGGTACTCGATCGCATCAACGATGCTGGCCGTGGCGAGCACGGCGTTGAACTTGCGCCCGTTGGTGGCGGCGTCGTGCTTGGCGAGGATGGCCTCGATCACCTTGCGCTTGGCGAGGGCCTCGCCAGGCTTGGGCTGGGCGGTGTTGCCAATGAGGCCTTCCGGCTTGTAGTAGTCGATATGGAAGCGCAGGACGTTGCGGTCTTCGATGGCGTGGGTGATGGTGTATTGGTGCAGGCAGCGCTGGAACAGGTCGTCGGTGGTGCGGTAGCTGGCCTGCTGGCCTTCGATCTGCTGATAGCTGGCGTTCTGCTCGAAGATGGGCGTGCCGGTAAAGCCGAACAACTGGGCGTTGGGAAAGAATGCCTTGATCGCCTTGTGGTTGTCGCCGAATTGCGAGCGGTGGCATTCGTCGAAGATGAACACGATGCGCTGCTTGCGCAGCGGCTCCAGGCGCTCCTTGTAGTTGCCGTAGTTGCGTTTATTGTTGCCGCCGCCGTTACTGTCATCCAGCGCCAGGCCCAGCTTCTGGATCGTGGTGACGATGACCTTGTCAGCGTAGTCGTCGGAGAGCAGGCGGCGCACCAGGGTTTCGGTGTTGGTGTTTTCCTCGACGCAGCCTTCCTGGAAGCGGTTGAATTCCTCGCGCGTCTGGCGATCCAGGTCCTTGCGGTCCACCACGAACAGGCATTTGTCGATGTCCGGGTTGTCCTTGAGCAGGGTGGAGGCCTTGAACGAGGTGAGCGTCTTGCCGCTGCCGGTGGTGTGCCAGACGTAGCCGTTGCCGCAGCGCTGGTGGATGCAGTCCACGATGGCCTGCACGGCATAGATCTGGTACGGCCGCATCATCAGCAGCTTTTGCTCGCTGGCCACCAGGACCATGTAGCGGCTGATCATCTGGCCCAGCGTGCATTTGGCGAGAAACTTCTCGGCAAAGGCATCAAGGTGGGTGATCTTCTTGTTGTCTTCGGCGGCGAACTGATAGATGGGCAGGAAGCGCTCGTCGGCGTTGAAGCTGAAGTGCCGCGCGTTGTTGTTGGCGAAATACCAGGTGTCGCTGCGGTTACTGACGATGAAAAGCTGGATGAAGCACAACAGCGTCTTGCCGTAGCCGTTGCCGGGGTCGCCCTTGTAATCGACGATCTGCTGCATCGCCCGGCGCGGGCTGACCGCCAGGGTTTTCAGCTCGATCTGCACCACCGGCACACCGTTGATGAGCAGCATCACGTCGTAGCGGTGATGGCTGTTGTCGGTGTTGATGCGTAGCTGGTGGATGACCTCGAAGTCGTTCTTGCACCAGTCGCGGATGTTCACCAGGGTGTAGTTCAGCGGCGTGCCGTCGTCGCGCTCGAAGCTGCTGATGTTGCGCAGCGTCTGGGCGGCTTTGTAGACGTCGGGCGTGATGACGCTGTCGAGCAGGCGCTGGAATTCGCTGTCGGTGAGCTTGACGCGATTGAGCGCCTCGAACTTCCCGCGGAAATTGGCCTCGAGCGCTGCACGATCGCGGATGTCGGGGCGGTAGGTGTATTTGAGGTCGCCCAGCTTGGCGACCAGATCGAGTTCGATCTGGCTTTCCGTGGTTGTCATCTTTCCGACCCGGGCATGCAAATGGGAACTTCAAGGCCGCCGGAGTCTAGCAGCGGGCGACGAGACAGGCCAGGATTCGGGACATGGCGTTCTCGCTGTCCGCCGCCAATGCCGCCCACGCATCGGCGGCGACATCGACAACGACCCGGGATCACGACCCGCCGCGCGACTTGTAATACTCGGCGATGGCAGGAATCGCGGCGATCCGGTCGTTGAAGGCCGCCAGCTTCGGCGCCACCGCCTCCACCAGGTCGGCTGGAATGTGGTCCAGCTTGCCGGAGCCAAGCCAGCGCAGGATGACGAAGGCCTTGAGATCGGCAATGGTCAGGCGATGGTCTGCAAAGAATTCGCCGCCGTGGGCTTCGAGCTGGTTCTGCAGCCAGCGCAGATAGCGCGGCAATACGTCCGCCGCCAGGGTCTCGCGGGCGTCCTTGAGCGCATCGCCGATCATGCCGAAGGTCGCCACGATCTTCGTGTTGATGTCTTCCAGTGCGCACATCACTTCGTCGCAGAACAAGGCCTGAAGCTCGTCTTCGGGGTAAAGCCCGGCGAGCTTTCCGGCATAGCGCGTGATTGCGTCGCTCTGGGTGACCTGTACGTCATTGACGTGAAGCGTCGGCACCTGATCCAGCGGTGTGGTCTTGCGCACCTCGGCAAAATCACCGAACGCAAAGCGGTTGTCCTCGAATGGAATTCCGCCGATGTACAGGGCCAGCCGTGCGGGCTCGGCGCGTCCGCCGGAAAAGTCGAAATAGGTAAGCTTGAGTTTGTCCATGGGTTCGTGTCCTGCCAGCGCGCTGCGTTGTGGGTCGGGGAGTCCTGCGATCGGGCGAGAGCAAGGCGGGTACTGCAGGACACACGTATAGGCCAGGCGGCGGGGGCGTGCAAGGGCAACGGCCGGCCTATATCGTCGGCATTACGTACCGTCCGTGCCCCGATCGGAGTCTAATCTCGCCATGGAACCCCACTCTTCATCCTCCCTGTCGCCCCGATCGATCGTCTTCATCGGACTCGTCGCGCTCGCGATCGCGATGGGCATCGGCCGCTTCGCCTTCACGCCGATGATGCCGCTGATGGTGCGCGACGGCAGCCTGGACGCCGTGACCGGGACGGAATGGGCGACGGCGAACTACGTCGGCTACCTGCTCGGCGCGATCAGCGCCTCGTGGTTCGCGCGCAGCCCGCGGCTGGGCTTGCAGGTCGGGCTGGTGGGCGTCGCCGCGACCACGCTGGCAATGGCCTGGGGCAACGCCGCGCTGCCGTGGGTGGGCATGGCGCTGCGGGGGAGCGCAGGCGTCTTCAGCGCCTGGGTGCTGGTGTGCGCCAGCAGCTGGTGTCTGCCCGAACTCGCGCGTCGGCACGCGACCTCGCTGGGGGGCTGGATCTACACCGGGGTGGGGCTGGGCATCGCGGCCACCGGCGTGCTGACCTGGCTGGGCGGCGCGCAGGCGGCGAGCGTGCTGTGGGTGGAGCTCGGGCTGCTCGCCACCATCGGCGCGGTCCAGGTCATGCGGCGTGTGCGCGGGCAGCCCGGCGCCGCGGCTTCCGGCGTGGCGGGCGCGCCGCGGCCCGTTGCGCCAACGGTTGCGGGTGGAAACCTGGGTGTGGTGCTGTGCTACAGCGCGTTCGGCTTCGGCTACATCATTCCCGCGACCTTCCTGCCCACGATGGCGCGGCAGCTGGTGTCCGACCCGCTCGTGTTCGGGCTCACCTGGCCCATCTTCGGCATGGCGGCGGTGCTGTCCGTGGCCTTCGCCGCGCACAGGCTGCACGGCTGGTCGCGCCGCAAGGTGTGGGCGATCGCGCAGGGGGTGATGGCGGTGGGCACCCTGCTCCCGCTGCTGCAGCCGGCCTTGTGGGTGCTGGCCGCCTCGGCGGTGCTGGTCGGCGGCACCTTCATGGTCACCACAATGGCGGGCCTTCAACTCGCACGCGAGCGCATGCCCGCGAACCCGACGCCGCTGCTGGCGCGCATGACCACCGGCTTCGCCGCGGGGCAGATCGCCGGTCCGCTGCTGGTGCGCCTCGTCGGCGACACGCGCGTTGCCGGCCTGGATGCGCTGAGCCTGGCGAGCGCGGCGGCCGGCCTGCTGCTGGCGATCACGTCCGTCTGGCTGTGGCGCGAAGGCAGTGGATCGGCGTCGATCGCGCGCCAATCCGACGTCGATCGCGTCTGACGATCTCCCCCGCCCATCGCTAAACTGCCTGCACGACAACCTGCGACCGCGAAGGGAGACACGCCATGGCCGAGCCCGCCACCGAGCCGATCGTGAAGCACTTCCGCCTCGCCCTGCTGTGGCCGCTGCGGCTGCTGCCGGTCGCGGGGAGCTCGGGCGCGCAGCAGCGGCCGTGGCAGATCCTGCGCGACATGGGCGAGGCCTGCCCGTGGCGCGAGCTCGAGCACGACGCCGAGCTCGAAGGCAGCGTCTTCCAGGAGCGCCATTACACCGAGTTCGTCACCTTCCTGCCCTACGTGCAGCAGTTCCTGTATGGCGAGGGCCGCCTGCGTCGCGATGATTCCGACGCCGATGCTGGCCCGCCGATGCGCGTGTTCCGGCGTCGCGACATCGCCACGGTGCGCGTCGCCGCACGCGAGGGCGACACGCCGGTCACGCTCGACGTGGTGCATGTGCATCTGTACTTCTTCTTCGACGTCGATGTGGTGATCCTGAACGTCGAGGTGGCCGGCAACGACCTGCCGCTATCCCAGGTGCAGGAGCTGATGTACCGCGCCGGGCGCGCCTATCCCTCGGGCTGGAACGCCGATGGCCGCGCGCTGCACAGCCTGGCGACCGCCGAATGGATCGGCCGCGACGGCAGCGTGCTGGCGCAGACGGATGCGCACGAGCGCGCCGCGTTCATGACCCACGTCAGCCGCCATCGCGCACCACGCATCGCCGCGCACTGGGCGTGGCTGATGCAACCGCTGGCGAGCGCCTACGCGGAGCAGGACGGGGTGCTGCGCTACCGCCAGATCGAATACCACCGGATGCCGCTCGCCGCCTACCTCGCGGTCGATGATCCGCGCACGCTCACGCGCAATGATTTCGTGCGCCTGGGTCTCGTCACCGGCGCCGGGCCTGCCGGAGCGCGCGACGAGCCCAAGGCGGAAGGCACGGATCCCGGCGCACTGCCCTACGCCGCACCGCATCTGGACGACTTCGAGCGCCGTCACTGCTACGACCGCTTCTGGTCCACCGGCGGCGCGGCGCCCTGGACCCGCTACCTGTGCAGCGGCCACGCGCTGGTGGTGGTGGGCGATGCGAAGTCGGCCTTCTTCACCGACCGCGAGCGCGGCGTGCTGGCGCAGTTCCGCCACCAGCACTTCCTGCTGTTCCTGATCGCGCACTTTCAGAAGTCGGCGCTGCTGATGTTCTCCGAGCGCCTGGTCGAGGCCCTGAAGCGCCTGCACGTCGCCGACCCGGCAAGCGTGCGCCGCTTCAAGCGCGCGATCCGCGCCAGTTTCGAGGGCTTCCTGCGCTTCACCCACCGCTACTGGTTCCACGACATCGCCGAGCAGGCACAGACGCGCGCGCTGTTCCGCATGACCACCGCGCACCTGGGCACGGACGCGCTCTACGCCGAGGTCAAGGAGCGCACCGCAGACATGAACGGCTACCTCGACGCCGACAGCCTGCGCCGCCAGGCCAACACCGTGGTGCGCCTGACCGTGGTGACGATCTTCGGCCTCATCGGCACCATCACCACCGGCTTCCTGGGCATGAACCTGCTCGCCGAGGCCGAATCGCCGCTCAGCGAGCGCCTGCTCTATTTCGGGCTGGTGTTCGCGGTGTCGACCGGGCTGACCATGTACACCATGGTGAAGTCGAAGCGCCTGTCGGACTTCCTCGACGCGGTGTCGGACGAGCGCCTGTCGGCTTGGAACAAGCTCGCGGCGCTCGCCGCGGTGTGGCGCCGCGGCACGGACTAAAGCCCCCGCCTACAGGAGCCACTCCGGCCGCAGCAGCATCACCACGCCGAGCGCCAGCATCACCACCCCCGAGAGCAGCTTGAGCAGGCGGCCTCCGCTCTCCGTGAGCTTGCCGCTGCCGAGCGCGAGCACCGCGGTGCCGACCATCAGGGCGTCGTCGGCGATGTAGGCGAGGATGTAGAGGCCGAGGTAGCCGTAGTGGGCAAGCGGGGAAAGGCCCTGGCTGGTGAGCACCGCGGTATAGATCGCCGGCAGGCCGGCAGTGCACAGCAGCTCGACGAAGTTGACCACCACCGCCAGCGCCGCGACCGCGGCGAGCGACGCGGGCAGGGATTCGGCCTTCAGGATGGCGCGGGCGCGCGCGTAGAGGCCCGGCTTGGCCGACTCCGGGATGGACAGCGAGACGCCGCGGCGGAAGGCGAAGAAGTCCTTCACGTTGATCAGCCCGATCAGCATGGCCACCACGGCGAGGCCGACGCGCAGCGCGGCGGTCATGCCGACGAGCAGGAATACGTTGAGCCAGGCGGCCATGAAGGCGTAATAGACCGCGCCGCTGGCGAGCACGAAGGTGCCCGCGACCATCGCCATGCGGCGGCGGTCCTGCAGCCGCACCAGCAGCGAGAGCAGGAACAGCAGCACCCACATCGCGCAGGGGTTGAAGCCGTCGAGCAGGCCGAGCGCCAGCGTGAACAGCGGCAGGCCGAGCTCGCTCGCGCTCAGGGTGCCGAACAGGCTGGATTCCACCCGGTCGCGCGGCGGCGGTGGAGCCTCGTCGAGCAGGCGCAGCAGCTCGGCGCCGACGTGCTCGGCGCCGACGTGCTCGGCGTCGTCGAAGCCGACCACGACGCGGCCGCCATAGACGAAGGTGGGCACGCCCGGCGGCCACGCCCCGACTGCCTCGCTGATCGCCACCAGGGCATCACGCGCGGCGGGATCGCGATCGACCTCGCGCAGCACGACCTGCAGCCCGGGGCGGGATCCGGCGAAGTCGGCGAGGAAGCGCTTCGCCTCCGCGCAGTGCGGGCAGCCTTCGCGCACATAGACGTGGAGCTGGCCCGGCGCGGGCAGATCGAGCTCCGGCGCGGCCGTAGCGGCGTCGGCGGCCGGGCTCGCCGGGGCAAACAGCAGGCAGGCGAGCAACAGCAGGGTACGGAAAACCGATGCGATCGCCATGGTGGGGCGCCCCGCCTGCATCGTGCCGATCACCGGCCGGCCGGCTCCTTGCCGCCTTCGAGCGGCACGGCGGCACGCTCCTCGACCGGAGCGGCCTCCTGCGTCGGCAGCTCGGTGCGCGCGCGCATGCTCTCGAGCGCGCCCTTGCCGACCTCGCGCAGGCGCTCTGCCGCGTCGCGGGTGGCCTCGGCGATCCGGTGCGCCGCCTGCTCGGCGGCTTCCTTGGCGTCGCGTACGGTCTCTGGCGGGCGGCGGCCGTCCCCACCGCGGTCTTCGTTGGGCGCCTGGCTGAGTTCCCCTGCTCCGGAATCGCGGGACGCGTCCTTGGCGAGCTCGCTTGCGGCCTTCTCGGCGGCGGTGCGCACCGCCGCTTCCACCGCGGCGCTGCCCGCTTCGCCAAGCTTGCGCGCGGCCTCGCCGGCCTTCTCCACCGCCTCGCGAGCGGCCTCGGCCGCTTCGCGGCGGGCCTCGGCGGCCTCGCTGCGCGGCGCCTCGGGTGCTGGAGCGGCTTGTCCGGCCTTGGGTTCCGTCGCGGGTTCGGGCGCGCAGGCGACGACGAGGAAGGAGGCGGCGAGAGGGAGAAGCAGGCGGGACGCGTTCATGAGGGGCGGGAGCGGCATCGACGGCGACAGGGTGCAGGGTACGCAATCCCGACGCGAAGAAGAACCGCAAAATGCACGCTGCAACAACCGGAAAACAATGGGGCCCGAATGGGCCCCATTGAATTCATCACGGCAGAACCGCTTACTTGACGCGGTTCTTGTACTCGTCGGTGCGGGTGTCGATCTCGATCTTGTCGCCGATCTCGACGAAAGCCGGAACCGGCAGCTCGAAACCGGTGCTGATCTTGGCCGGCTTCATGACCTTGCCCGAGGTGTCGCCCTTGACGGCGGGCTCGGTGTAGACGACCTCGCGCACCACGCTGTTGGGCAGCTCGACCGAGATCGCCTTGCCGTTGTAGAACACCACCTCGCACTGCAGGCCGTCCTCGAGGTACTTGAGGGCGTCGGTCATGTTGTCGGCTTCGACTTCGTACTGCTCGTAGTCGGCGTCCATGAACACGTACATCGGGTCGGCGAAGTAGGAGTAGGTGACTTCCTTGTGGTCGAGGACGACCACCTCGAACTTGTCGTCGGCCTTGTAGACCGACTCCGACGGCGCACCGGTGAGCAGGTTCTTGAACTTCATCTTCACGACCGCGGAGTTGCGGCCGGACTTGTTGTATTCGGCCTTCTGCACCACCAACGGGTCGCTGCC
>JAEUNQ010000117.1 GCA_016790365.1 Thauera sp.
GATTTTTGCTGCATGGTGCACTGCGGTTCGCTAGAATGGACCGCTTCCCTGCAGCCGCTTCCGGGTAGTCCAATGAGCCAACGCCTGCGCGAGATTCCGTACAACTACACCTCGTTTTCCGACCGCGAGATCGTCATCCGCCTGCTCGGAGCCGAGGCCTGGGCGGTGCTCGACCAGCTCCGCACCGAACGTGTCACCGGCCGCTCGGCGCGGATGCTGTACGAGGTCCTCGGCGACATCTGGGTGGTACGTCGCAACCCCTACCTGGAAGACGACCTCCTCACCTCGCGCGAGCGCCGCGACGCGCTCATCGGCGCGCTCGACCACCGCCTCAACGAGATCGACAAGCGCCGCCAGGGCAACGACCGCGTCACCCTGCTGGTAGCGCGCGCGCGCGAGGCAGTGTCCAACTTCGAGCGCTGGTTCGACGACACCGCGCGCCGGCGCAAGGCGGTGCTCAAGGCGCTGGCGAAGCACACCCGCCGCGACAACATCTGCTTCGACGGCCACGCCCGTGTCTCCCACGTCACCGACGCCACCGACTGGCGGGTGGAATACCCCTTCCTGGTGCTTTACCCCGACACCGAGGAAGAGATGGCGCCGCTGGTGCGCGAATGCATCGCGCTCGGCCTGACCATCATCCCGCGCGGCGGCGGTACCGGCTACACCGGCGGCGCCATCCCGCTCGACGCCAGCTCGGTGGTGATCAACACCGAGAAGCTGCTCGCCATCGGCGCGGTCGAGTCCACCGTGCTGCCGGGCGCCAGCGGCCCGATGCCCGAGCCCTACCCCACCATCCGCACCGGCGCCGGCGTGGTCACCGAGCGCGTATCGGAAGCGGCCGCGCTCGCCGGCCGCGTGTTCGCGGTCGACCCGACCTCGGCGAGCGCGTCCTGCATCGGCGGCAACATCGCGATGAACGCCGGCGGCAAGAAGGCCGTGCTGTGGGGCACGGCGCTCGACAACCTGGCGTGGTGGAAGATGGTCACGCCCGACGGCAACTGGCTGGAGGTCGAGCGCCTCGACCACAACTTCGGCAAGATCCACGAGCAGGAGACCGTCCGCTTCCGCCTGCGCCGCTTCGACGGCCTCACCAACGCCGCGCTCGGCGAGGAGATCCTCGCCATGCCGGGCGCCGCCTGTCGCAAGGTGGGCCTGGGCAAAGACGTCACCGACAAGTTCCTCGGCGGTGTGCCGGGGGTGCAGAAGGAAGGCACCGACGGCCTGATCGTGGCCGCGCGCTGGGTGCTGCACAAGATGCCGCCGGTGACGCGCACGGTGTGCCTGGAGTTCTTCGGCCAGGTGCGCGAGGCGGTACCGGCGATCGTCGAGATCACCGACTTCTTCAAGCCGGGCGGTGCCGGCCACGCGGCGGGCGTGCAGCTCGCCGGCCTCGAGCACCTCGACGAGCGCTACGTGAAGGCGGTCGGCTACGCCACCAAGGCGCGCCGCCACGGCCGTCCCAAGATGGTGCTGATCGGCGACATCGTCGGCCACGACGAGGACGCGGTGATGAGGGCCGCCTCCGAGGTGGTGCGCATGACCAATGCGCGCGGCTCGGAGGGCTTCATCGCGGTCAGCCCCGAGCAGCGCAAGCGCTTCTGGCTGGAGCGCTCCCGCACCGCGGCGATCTCGCGCCACACCAACGCCTTCAAGATCAACGAGGACGTGGTCATCCCGCTGCCGCGCATGGGCGAATACTGCGACGGCATCGAGCGCATCAACATCGAGCTCTCACTGCAGAACAAGATCGAGCTCTGCGACCGCCTCGCCGAG
>JAEUNQ010000128.1 GCA_016790365.1 Thauera sp.
CCCGAGACCCCGCTGTTCGAGAAGGGGCGCGAGCTCTACGGCCTCTTCCTGGCGCAGAAGGCGATCCGCGACGCCGGCTTCGCGGTCGTGGTCGAGGGCTACATGGACGTGGTCGCGCTCGCCCAGTTCGCCATCGAGAACGCGGTCGCCACGCTCGGCACCGCGACCACGCCGCAGCACATCCACACCCTGCTGCGCCAGACCGACCGCATTGTGTTCTGCTTCGACGGCGACGCCGCCGGCCGCCGCGCCGCCTGGCGCGCGCTCGAGAACGCGCTCGAATCCCTGCGCGACGACGCGACCCTGGCCTTCCTGTTCCTGCCCACCGAGCACGACCCGGACTCCTTCGTGCGCGCCGAGGGCGCCGAGGCCTTCCGCAAGGCCGCGCTCGCCGCCACCCCGCTGGGCAGCTTCCTGATCCAGGAGCTGTCTGGCCGCCATCCGCTCGACAGTGCCGAGGGCCGCGCCGCCTTCGTGCACGAGGCGGCGCCGCTGGTCACCCGCATCGCCGCGCCGCTGCTGAAGCTCCAGGTGGTGAAGGCGGTAGCCGAGACCGCAGGCATGACCCAGGGCGAGGTGGAATACGCCTTCGAGCAGCTCGCCGCCAAAGCCCCGCGCCGACGCGGCACCGAGGCGCCCGCCCCGCCGCACGCACCCGCGGCAAGCGCCGCAGGCGCCGAGGCGGACGCCCCCGTCTTCGACGCGTCGCGCCCGCCCGCCCGCAGCGCGCCGCCACGCGGCCAGGCGCCGCGCCCGCGTCCGGGCGGCCGGCGCAAGCCGCCCTCCACAGCCGGCACCTTGCTGCGCCTGGTGATGCAGCATCCGACCTGGGCCGCGCGCATGCCGGTCGGACTGGTGCCCGACGACAGCCCGGAAGGCCTCGCGCTGATCGCGATCATCGACCTCTTCAGCCTCGGCGAGCCGATCCCCGCCGGCGGACTGGGCGCGCTGATCGAGCGCTTCCGCGAGACCCCGCACGCCGAAACGCTTTCGCGCGTCGCCGCGGAACTCGTGGAGGCGGAATTCGACGAAGCGGTGGTCGAGACTCTCTTCGAGGACGCCCTGCGCAAGCTGCAGGTCGACGGCATCGGCAAGGAGATCACCGCCCTGCTACAACGGGATCGTGAGCAAGGACTGGACGCCGCCGGCCGGCACCGCCTGAGCGAGCTGCTGCTCGAGAAGCGGAACCTCGCCGGGAGCGGAAAAGTCTCAGATTTATAGTACAATTTCGGGTTTCCCCACTTTCTTACACCCTCACTTGAGGAGTGCTATGGCACGCGAAAAAGCCAAGGACCCGCGCAAGGACACCCCCGCGAAGGGTCGTCCTGCCAAGGCCAAGGACAAGGCAGCCCCGGTCGTCGAAAGCCCCGCCGCCACCCCGCTCGACGCGGAGGTGCGCCGCACCCGGCTGAAGACGCTGATCACGCTCGGCAAGGAACGCGGCTATCTCACCTACGCCGAGATCAGCGATCACCTCCCCGACGACGTGGCCGATGCCGAGCAGATCGAAGGCATCATCGCCACCTTCAACAACATGGGCATCCAGGTCTATGACGAGGCGCCGGCCGCCGAAGACCTGCTCATGTCGGACAGCGTCGCCACCAACGTGGACGAGGACGTCGCCGA
>JAEUNQ010000155.1 GCA_016790365.1 Thauera sp.
GTGCCCAGGCCCTCCTCCAGCGCGCGCAGGCGGCGCGCGACCGTGGTCTGGTCCACCGCCAGCCTGCGCGCGGTGGCAGCGAGCGTGCCCTCGCGGCCGAGGGTGACGAGAAAACGCAGATCGTCCCAGTTCATAGGCCGAAACCCCTGCAAATATGCAGCAGTGTAAAGCAGGAATGCGCATTTACGCAGGCCAGCAGCCGCCTGTACGCTGCCGCCATCGTTTCTCGAACCCACAAGGAGATCGCCCATGAGCACCGCATCCATCCCCCTGCGCCAGCTTTCCGGCCTGCCCGCCACCCCGGCCCGCCTGTCCGAGTCGGCGCTGGTCATCGTCGACGCCCAGAACGCCTACCGCAGCGGCGTGATGCAGCTCGAAGGCGTGGAGCCGGCCCTGGACGAATGCGCCCGCCTGCTGGAGCGGGCACGCGCGCTGAAGATCCCGGTCGTGCACATCCAGCACGACGCCGGCCCCGGCTCGCCCTACGACCCCAGCGCCGAATGCGGCGCGATCGCCGACAAGGTGGCGCCGGCGGCCGGCGAGGCGGTGGTGGTCAAGCACTATCCGAACTCCTTCGTCGGCACCGAACTCGACGAGCGCCTGAAGGCCGCCGGGGTCAAGAACCTGGTCGTGGTCGGCTTCATGACTCACATGTGCATCAACTCGACCGCCCGCGGCGCCTTCAACCTCGGCTACGCGGTCACCGTCCCCGCCGCTGCCACGGCGACCCGCGCCCTGCCCGCGCCCGACGGCAGCGTGGTCGAGGCCGCCGCCCTGCAGGTCGCCGCGCTCACCGCGCTCGCGGACCTGTTCGCGGTCGTGGTGGCCGACGGCGCCGCGATTCCGGACTGAGGACCGCCCAAGCCTCCCGGCGCGCACCACGACAAGCCCACCCCGGCTCGGCCTGCCCCCTGTAGGAGCGCCGCAAGGCGCGAACCGGGGCGCTCCTCATCGGTACGTGGCTGCAGGCTGGCACACCGCGTTCGCGCCTTGCGGCGCTCCTACGGGACAACCATCGCGTTCGGGTAGGGCGGCACGTCTTCGGGCCCCCGACCCCGCGGGGATCTGCGCTTCACGACAAGCCCACCGCCAGCGACGTGCCCGGTCCCCATGTAGGAGCGCCGCAAGGCGCGAACCGGGGCGCTCCTCATCGGTACGTGGCTGCAGGCCGGCACGCCGCGTTCGCGCCTTGCGGCGCTCCTACGGGACAACCATCGCGTTCGGGCGGGCCGGGGGTCAGTCCGTCGGGGTGAAACGCACGCCCTGGGCCAGCGGCAGCGCGTCGGAGTAGTTGATCGTCGCCGTCATGCGGCGCATGTAGGCGCGCCAGGCATCCGAACCGGCCTCGCGCCCGCCGCCGCTGTCCTTCTCGCCGCCGAAGGCACCGCCGATCTCGGCGCCGCTGGTGCCCGCATTGACGTTGGCGATGCCGCAGTCGCTGCCGGAGGCGGAAAGGAAGCGCTCGGCCTCGCGCAGATCGGTGGTGAAGATTGCCGAGGACAGGCCTTGCGGCACCGCGTTCTGGCGCGCGATGGCGTCGTCGAGTTCGGTGTATTTGAAGCAGTTGAGCAAGGGCGCGAAGACCTCGTCCATGCTGTTCATCACCGCAGGCGGATGCTCGACCACGGCCGGGCGCACGTACCAGGCCGCGGGGAAGCGCTCGGCGAGCACGCGCTCGCCACCGTGGATGCGCGCCCCGACCGCGCGCGCCGCGGCGAGCGCGTCCTGCATGCGCGTGAAGGCCTCGTGCCCGATCAGCGGGCCGACCAGGGTGTCGGCGGCACGTGGATCGCCCACCACCAGCCCGGCGAACACCGCACGCAGGCGTTCGAGCAGTTGCTCGCGCACCGCGGCGTGCACGAACAGCCGGCGCGTGCTGGTGCAGCGCTGCCCAGCGGTGCCGACCGCGCCGAACACGATCGCGCGCAGCGCAAGCTCGAGGTCGGCGCTCGGCGCCACGATCACCGCGTTGTTGCCGCCGAGCTCGAGCAGGCTGCGCCCGAGCCTCTGCGCCACCCGCGGCGCCAGCGCCCGCCCCATCGCGCAGCTGCCGGTGGCCGAGAGCAGCGCGACGCGGCGGTCGTCGGCGAGCTGCGCGGCGCGCTCGGCGCCGCCCACGATCACCGCCGACAGCCCGCGCGGCACCTCCTCCATGCCCGCCGCGGCCTGTTCGAGCAGGCGCTGGCAGGCGAGCGCGCACAGCGGCATGCGCTCGGAGGGCTTCCACAGCAGGCTGTCGCCGCACACCAGCGCGATCGCCGCATTCCACGCCCACACCGCGACCGGGAAGTTGAAGGCGGTTACGACGGCCACCGGCCCGAGCGGATGCCAGCTCTCGCGCAGCGCGTGGCCGGGGCGCTCGGAGGCGATGGTGAGCCCGTGCAACTGGCGCGACAGGCCGACCGCGAAGTCGCAGATGTCGATCATCTCCTGCACCTCGCCTTCGCCCTCGCTGCGGATCTTGCCGCACTCGATGGTGACCAGCTCGGCGAGCAGGGCCTTGTGCTCGCGCAGCGCCTGCGCGAAGCGGCGCACCAGCTCGCCGCGGCGCGGCGCCGGGACGCGGCGCCAGGCCTCGAAGGCGGCTACGCTGCAGGCGATCGCGGCGTCGGTGGCGGCGGCGTCCTGCGGCGCAAGGCGCGCGAGCAGGCTGCCGTCGATCGGGCTGTGCACCGCGAGCGCGCCCTCGCGCAGGCGGGTGGCCTCCAGGCCCAGTGGCAGGAAGCGGGCGTTGCTCAGCATGACGAGTTCCTCCGGGTGTTCACACGCCGGGCGCCGGCCCGGCGAGCACGCCGCTGGCGGCGCAGCGCACCTCCTCGCTGTCGGTCAGGAAGTGGCGGCCGAAGCGGTTGGTGACGAAATCGCAGAACTCGACGTCCTCCTGGCGCACGAAGCCCGCCTGCGGCAGGCCGCCGGCGGCGAGCAGGTCGAGCACCGCGCACAGCGCGCTCGCGGTGGTGAGCTGGATCGCGCTGCGCAGGCGGCCGTTGACCTCCCCGGCGTAGAGCTTGCGCGCGAAGGTCTCCTGCATCAGCAGGCCCTCGCGCCGGC
>JAEUNQ010000223.1 GCA_016790365.1 Thauera sp.
TGCACGTTGGTGCGGGTGGTGAAGTGGGCGTAGCCGCGGTCGTAGCTGCGCGCGAGGTGGGCGAGCTTCCTCAGCTGGCGGCTGGCGAGGTGGCCGTAGGGCACCGAGATGCGGAACATCGGCGCGTGGCGCTGGATGTAGAGGCCATTCTGCAGGCGCAGCGGACGGAACTCGTCGGCCGAGAGCTCGCCGGCCAGGTGACGCCGCATCTGGTCGCGGAACTGGGCGACGCGCTGGTCGAGCAGGCGCTGGTCGTGTTCGTCGTATTGGTACATGAGGGCTCTCTCTGTGATTTTCGGGTGGGGGCGGGCGGCGTTCTTCAGTGCGCCATCAGCTTGGCGCCGACCAGCACCAGCATCGTCGCCAGGATCGGGCGCAGGATGCGGTCGGGCACCTTGGTGGAGATGTGGCTGCCGAGCCAGATGCCGGGCAGCGAACCGACCAGCAGGCTGCCGAGCAGCAGCCAGTCGACGCTGCCGAGGAACCAGTGGCCGATGCCGGCGACCGCGGTCAGCGGCACGGCGTGGGCGATGTCCGAGCCGACGATGCGCAGCGCGGGCATCGCCGGGTAGAGGAAGAACAGCGCGGTGACGCCGAGCGCGCCGGCGCCCACCGAGGAGATCGACACCAGCACCCCGAGCACCGCGCCGGTGATCACGGTGAGGCGGGCGGTGCGCGCCGGATCGGCGGGGCGGCCGCCCGAGCGCGCTGCGGCGTAGGTCTGGATGCGCTTGCGGAAGATCAGCGCCACCGCGGTCAGCACGAGGGCGACGCCGAGCGAGACCTGGATCAGGTGGGCCGCGCCCTCGATGCCGCCGGGGGCGAAGTGTCCGATCAGCGCCAGCGTGATCGCGGCCGCCGGCAGGCTGCCGGTGGCGAGCAGGCGGGTGATCTTCCAGTCCACCGTGCCCTTGAGGCCGTGCGCCAGGGTGCCGCCGGCCTTGGTGATCGCGGCGTAGAGCAGGTCGGTGCCGACCGCCACCGAGGGATGGATGCCGAACATCAGCACCAGCAGCGGCGTCATCAAGGACCCGCCTCCAACGCCGGTCAGACCGACGATGGCACCGACTGCGAAACCGGCGATGGTGTAGGCGAAATCCATGTAATCCGCTCCTGAATGGTGCAGCGCATCGTAAGGACTTCGTTTAAGTGCAAGAAGCGGTTTGAGGTTAGACTTTAAGAACTGATTGTTATATCGATGCCGCCATGAACCTGCAGCAACTGCGTTACGTGCATGAAGTGGCCCGCCGCGGGCTCAACGTGTCCGACGCCGCCGAGGCCTTGTTCACCTCGCAGCCGGGGGTGTCGAAGCAGATCCGCCTGCTCGAGTCCGAGCTCGGTATCGAGATCTTCACCCGCCACGGCAAGCGCCTGGTCGCGGTCACCGAGCCTGGCCAGGCCGTGCTGGCGATCGCCGAACGCGTGCTGCGCGACCTCGACAACCTGCAGCAGGTGGGTGACGAGTTCGCCAACGAGGCGATCGGCAGCCTGTCGATCGCGACCACCCACACCCAGGCGCGCTACGTGCTGCCGGACGTGGTCCGCCGCTTCATGCAGCGCTACCCGCAGGTCAAGCTCGAGCTGCACCAGGGCAACCCGCGCCAGGTGTGCGAGATGGTGCTCGACGGCAGCGCCGACATCGCGATCGCCACCGAGGCCATCGCCGAGTACGACGAGCTGGTGATGCTGCCCTGCTACCAGTGGAACCGCTGCGTGGTCGCCACCCCGCGCCACCCCATCCTGCAGGCCGCGCCGCTGACCCTGGAGGAGATCGCACGCTACCCGCTGATCACCTACGACGACGCCTTCACCGGCCGCGGCCAGATCAACAAGGCCTTCCTCGGTCGCGGCCTCAAGCCCAAGGTGGTGCTGACCGCGATCGACTCGGACGTGATCAAGAAGTACGTCGAGATGGATCTGGGCATCGGCATCCTCGCGCGCATGGCCTACGACCCGGCGGAGGACCGCAAGCTCGGCATGATCGACGCCGCGCACCTCTTCGAGTCGAGCACGACGCGGATCGGGCTGCGCAAGCGCGCCTGGCTGCGCGCCTATGTATATGCCTTCATCGAGGGCTTCGCGCCGCATCTGTCGCGACGGATGGTCGAGACCGCGCTCGCCGGCGGCGGCACCGACCCGGGCTTGTGAGGCAACCGGGAGGGCCCGCTCCCACGGGCGGTGTTCACGCCCACGGGCGGTCTCCAGGCCGCCGACAGGGCCTTGGTCAGCCGCGCTCGAACCAGCGCCGCAGGCGTGCGCCGCGCAGGCCGGCGCCCAGGCCGGCGATCAGGCGCACGCGCGCCTTGAGCGGGTCGAGCGCGCCGGCGTCGAGCCAGCTGGTGGGGGCGTTGTCGTGGTGCCGGCGCACGCCGCCGCCGCAGCGGCTGGCGAACACCACCGGCACCGCGTTCGGCAGCTCTTCCAGCGCTGGCCGCCAGGCTTCGGGCAGGCTGGCGTTGCCGGGCAGGGCCAGCACCAGGCCGGCGGCGCCGGTGAGCAGCTGGGCACGCGCGAGCGCGCGCGCCACCGCCGAGGCCAGCGCGGGCGAGCTGCCCGCGGCCACGGTGAGCAGTTCCACCGGCGGCAGATGCTGTAGATCGTCCGGCAGCACGACGCGGCGGTAGCGCGAGGGCGCGAGTGCATGCAGCGCGGTGTCGCTGGCGAGCGTGGTCAGCGCGCCCGCGCAGGAGAACGCATCCACCGCCGAGGGGTGGCGCTTGGCCAGCATCGCCGCGGACAGGATGCGGTCGCCGATCACTGCCAGCACGCCCGCGCGCGCGGCGGCCGGGCGGCAGGCGAGCTCGACCGCCTGGTAGAGGTTGAGCGGGCCGTCGGCCGACAGCGCGGTGGCCGGGCGCATCGCCGCGGTCATCACCACCGGCTTGGTGGTGGCGACGGTGATGTCGAGAAAACAGGCGGTCTCTTCCAGGGTGTCGGTGCCGTGGGTGATCACGATGCCGTCGACCGCGGGGTCGTCCATCAGCCGCTGCACCCGGCGCGACAGCACCAGCCAGTGCTGTGGCGTCATGTCCTTGCTGTCGATGGAGAAGATCTGCGTGGCGTCGATGCGGGCGAGCTCGGCCAGCTGCGGCACGGCGGCGAGCAGGGCCTCGGGGCCGAGCTGGCCGGCGGTGTAGTCGCGGGTGTCGGTGGCCGAGCCGGCCGTGCCGGCGATGGTGCCCCCGGTGGCGAGGAGCACGATGCGCGGCTTGCGCAGGATCTGGAGGGCGTTGGACTGCGGGATCATGTGGGCGGGGATTCGTCAGGGGCGGTCAGGCGTTGCCGGTGTCGCGCAGGGCGACGATGCGTCGCTCGCGTTCCTGCTCGACCAGGCGTAGCGCGGCGTCGGGGGGCACGCCGAGGGTCTCCAGTACCCAGCCGGTGAGCTTGAGGCTGGACTCGAGGGTTTCCGGCACCACCACCGAGGCACCGGCCTCGCGCAGCAGCAGCGCGTGCTTCTCGTCGCGCGCGCGGGCGATGATCCGCATCATCGGCACCATGCGGCGGATGCCATGCACCGCGTGGATCGCGGCGGCGGTGTGGTCCATGGTGAGCACCACCGCGCGCGCCTGGTCGAGGCGCAGCTTGCGCAGCAGCTCGGGGCGGCTGGCGTCGCCGAACACCAGCGGAACCCCCACCTTGCGCTGGTGGGCGATGAGCCGGGCGTCGTTCTCGATCGCGACGTAGCCGACCCCCTGCTCCGCGAGCATCTGCCCGACGAGCTGGCCGACGCGGCCGTAGCCGGCGATGATCACGTGGCCGCCGAGCTCGCCGAGTTCGGTGTCGTCTTCTGCGGCTGGCGGCGCGATGCGGCGGTCGATGTGGTCGCCCAGGCTCTGCCCGAGGCGAGCGACCACGGGCGCGGCGAGCATCGACACGCCGACCACGATCAGCATGAACTGGCCGACCTGGCGTTCGAGCAGGCCGAGCGTGAGCGCCATGCCGATCACGATGAAGGCAAATTCGCCGCCCTGGCCGAGCAGCAGGCCACCCTCGGCCGAGCGCCCCCACGACAGGCCGAAGACCCGCAGCAGGACGAACACGATCAGCGCCTTCATCGCCAGCAGTCCGACGACCGAGAGCGGGATCCACAGCGGCTCGGCGAGCAGCGCGCGCAGGTCGATGCCCATGCCCACCGACATGAAGAACAGGCCCATCAGCAGGCCCTTGAAGGGCTCGATGGTGATCTCGACCTCGTGGCGGAACTCGGTCTCGGCGATGATCAGGCCGGCGAGCAGGGCGCCGAGCGCCATCGACAGGCCGGCCACCCAGGTCAGCGCGGCCACGCCCAAGGTGGTGAGCAGGGTGAGGGCGGTGAAGGTGTCGGGCTGCTTGTCGACCGCGATCTGGTGGAAGAGCGGACGCACCACGCGACGGCCGACGAGGTAGATCCCCACCACGGTGAGCACGCCCTTGAGCATCGCGAGGCCGAGCAGGCTGGCGAAGCTGCCTTCGCCGGAGGAGGCGCCGAGGATGCTGATCA
Source organism: Thauera sp. (assembly GCA_016790365.1). GTDB lineage: Bacteria > Pseudomonadota > Gammaproteobacteria > Burkholderiales > Rhodocyclaceae > Thauera. The sequence continues at coordinate 4,484 of JAEUNQ010000223.1, forward strand.
GCACCAGCAGCGGTACCACCGCGAGGTCCTGGAACAGCAGGATGGCGAACGAGGCCTGGCCGAGCGGCGTGCCGAGCTCGTGGCGCTGGATCAGCAGCTGCATGACGATCGCGGTGGACGAGAAGGCCAGCACCACGCCGAGGATGACCGCCGCCTCGATTTCGTTGCCGAACCACAGCGCAAGCCCACCGACCGCGGCCGCCGACAGCGCGACCTGCAGGCCGCCGAGCCCGAACACCAGCCGGCGCATCGACCACAGGCGTTCGACCGACATCTCCAGGCCGATCATGAACATCAGGAAGATCACCCCGAGCTCGGCGAGGAACTCCACCTGGTCGGGGCGCGCGAAGGTGAACCACGACAGCGGCGGCCAGGCCTGCGCGAGCGAGGCGAGGCCGTAGGGGCCGAGCAGCACCCCGACCGACAGGAAGCCGAGCACGGGGTTGATCTTCAGGCGCGACAGCAGCGGCATCAGTACGCCGCTCAGCGCGAGGAAGAGGATGATTTCCTTGAGGAAGGG
>JAEUNQ010000172.1 GCA_016790365.1 Thauera sp.
CGTCGGCGGCCTGCGCCCGCAGCGCGGCGAGATCGTCTTCGACGGCCGCCCGATCCACGCCGAGCGCGCCGACGCCATCGCCCGCCTCGGCGTGGCCATCGTGCCCGAGGGCCGGCAGTGCTTCCCCAACCTCACGGTGCATGAACACCTGGTCGCCTTCGCCGCGCGCCGCAACGGCGTCGCCGAGCCGTGGACGCCGGCGCGGCTCTACGCGCTCTTCCCGCGCCTGGCCGAGCGCGCCGGACATCTAGGCAATCAGCTCTCCGGCGGCGAGCAGCAGATGCTGGCGATCGCGCGCGCGCTGTCGACCAACCCGCGCCTGCTGATCCTCGACGAAGCCACCGAGGGCCTCGCCCCGGTGATCCGCGAGGAGATCTGGCGCTGCCTCGCACTCCTCAAGGCGCAGGGGCAGACCACGCTGGTGGTGGATAAGTACGTCGACAAGCTGCTGGCGCTGGCCGACCGCAACCTGATCCTCGAGCGCGGCCGCATCGCCTGGCAGGGCAGCTCGGCCGAGCTCGACGCGCGGCGCGAGCTGTGGGGGCGCTACCTGGGGGTGTGAGCGTGGGCTGCGGGTTCTCGCCCAGGGCGGCCGCGGGGCGGTGCCGGGCAGGCGCGTTTCAGGGCGCCTCGGCGTCGGTGTACACCTCGTCCAGCGTGATCTCCACATCCAGGCAGTCGAGGCGGAACGCGCCCTCGGTGCAGGTCTCGTAGCGCACCGGGTCGCCGAAGCGGTAGATCTCCACGGAGCGCTTGTCCGGATCGACGAGCAGGTATTCGCGCAGCGACGGGATGGCCTGGTAGGCGAAGAGCTTCTCGCGGCGGTCGATGCGCTCGGTGCTCGGCGACAGCACCTCCACCAGCAGGCAGGGGCTGCGGCGGTAATAGGTCTCGCGGTCGTCGGGCGCGCAGGCCAGGACCAGGTCGGGGTAATAGAAATAGGTCTGGCCGGTGTGCTCGACCCGGACCTTCATGTCGGCGATGAAGAGCTGGCAGCCCTTGCGGCGAGCGTGCGGGAGAAGTGCTCCGTAAAAGGCGCCCGCGACCAGGCCATGCCTCGCGCTGGCGCCGCCCATGGCCACCACCTCGCCGTCGAGGTATTCATGCTTGATGTCGGTCAGGGTCTCGCCTTCGAGGTAGTCCTCGACGCGGATCGGGGCGGGGCGTGCCAGGGCGTTGCTCATGAGGCCTCCGTTGCGGCAGGTGGGGCGGCAGATCGACAGCAAATGATACGGCGATAGTCCTGGTGTCGACCAGCGCGCCCGGCGGACCGCGCTGCGGCGCGCGGCGTCGGCCTGACGGGAGCGCCACGGGCGCCACGGGCGGGCGCCACGCCACTTCCCGCCGTGCCTACAGCAGCACGATGTCGTACTGCTCCTGCGTGTAGCTGCCCTCGGCGTGCAGCGAGACCTTCTTGCCGATGAAGTCCGACAGCATCGCGAGCGACTGGCTCTCCTCGTCGAGGAAGAGGTCGATGACGTTGGGCGCGGCGAGCACGCGGAACTCCTTGGCGTTGAACTGGCGCGCCTCGCGCAGCAGCTCGCGCAGGATCTCGTAGCACACCGTGCGCGCGGTCTTCACCTCGCCGCGGCCGCTGCAGGTGGGGCAGGGCTCGCACAGCAGGTGGGCGAGCGACTCGCGGGTGCGCTTGCGCGTCATCTCCACCAGGCCGAGCGCGGTGAAGCCGTTGATGCTCATCTTGGTGTGGTCGCGCGACAGCGCCTTGCGGAACTCCTCCAGCACCATCTCGCGATGCTCGACGTTCTCCATGTCGATGAAGTCGATGATGATGA
>JAEUNQ010000252.1 GCA_016790365.1 Thauera sp.
TTCGGCACGCTGGTCGGTCAGGAGCACGTCGTGCGTGCGCTGACGCACGCGCTCGCCACCGGGCGGCTGCACCACGCCTGGCTGTTCACCGGCACGCGCGGCGTGGGCAAGACCACCATCAGCCGCATCCTCGCCAAGGCGCTCAATTGCGAGACCGGCATCACCGCCGAGCCCTGCGGCGTGTGCGACGCCTGCCGCGCGATCGACGCCGACCGCTTCCCCGACTACGTCGAGATGGACGCGGCCTCGAACCGCGGCGTCGAGGAGATGGCGGCCCTGCTCGACAAGGCGGTGTATGCGCCGGTGCAGGGGCGCTTCAAGGTCTACATGATCGACGAAGTGCACATGCTCACCGGGCATGCCTTCAACGCCATGCTGAAGACGCTCGAGGAGCCGCCCGAGCACGTCAAGTTCATCCTCGCCACCACCGACCCGCAGAAGATCCCGGTGACGGTGCTGTCGCGCTGCCTGCAGTTCAACCTCAAGCAGATGCCGCAGGGCCACATCGTCGATCACCTGGCGCGCATCCTGCAGGCCGAGGAGGTGGTGTTCGAGCCGGGGGCGCTGCGCCATCTCGCCAAGGCGGCGGCGGGCTCGATGCGCGATGCGCTGTCGCTGCTCGACCAGGCGATCGCGCACGGCGCGGGCCGGGTCGAGGAGGAGCAGGTCAGCCACATGCTGGGCACCGTGGGCGACGACCACCTCTACGCGGTGCTCGATGCGCTCGCCGCGGGTGACGTTCCGGCACTGCTCGCGGTGGCCGACGGCATGGAGGCGAGGAGCCTGTCCTTCGACGCCGCGCTGCAGGCGCTGGCCACGCTGGTGCATCGGATCGCGCTCGCGCAGTACGCGCCGGCTGCGATTGCCGACGAGGCCGAGCGTGCGCGCATCCTCGCCTACGTCGAGCGTTTCGACGCCGAGTTCCTCCAGCTCGCCTACCAGATCGCCATCCATGGCCGTGACGAGCTGGCGCTCGCCCCCGACGACTACACCGGCTTCACGATGACCCTGCTGCGCCTGCACGCCTTCCGTCCGGAGCAGCCCGCGGCCCTCGGCGGGCCCGGTGTGCGCCCGGGGCCGGATGCCGGGCGTGCGCGCACGCCTGCGCCGGCAGCGGGCGAAGGCGGCGGGCCTACGATCCCGCGCGCGACTGCAGGCGGCCCGGCGGAATCGGGGAGCGGGGCGGTTTCGAGCGCCCCGACCGCCGCGCCGGCTCGAACCGTCGCTCCGTCCGGGATCGCCGTTCCCGCCCCGGCGGCCGTCCTCGCTCGGACCGCCGGCGCTGGCCCGGCGGTCTCCGCCGAGACGAAGATTGCCGCCGAGGCTGCGGCGCCTGCCATCACGCAGGCTGCCTCCCCCTCGCCGCCCGTGGCGCCTGTGGCTGTCGCGCCGGCGACGGCCGACGCGCTGTCGCGCACGGCCGCGGCAGAGGAGTCCCCTGAGCGTCCGGCGCCCGCCGCTTCCGTGAGCGTGCCGGACGTTCCGCCCTGGGAAGATCTCCCGCCCGAGGCCTATGCCGACCACGACCTGCCACCTTCGCGCGCGGCACGCAGCGGCGACGACGAGGGCTATTCCGCCGCCGCGGGCGCGCAGGCGGGGGCCTTCGCACGGGCTGGCGCAGAGTCGCGTGGCCCCGGGGGGCGCCGGGCGGAGGAATCCCCGTCGCGGCCCGCGCCCCTTCCCGTGGTGCGTGCGTCCGAGCCGGCGAGGTCTCCGGCTGCGGCGCACCCCGCCGCCACCGGCGATGCCGCTGCACTGCTCGCGCTCGGCGACTGGCGCGGCCTGATCCGTGCGCTCGGGCTGGGCGGGCTGGTGCGCGAGCTCGCCCAGCACTGCGAGTGGGTCGAGTGTGGTGACGGCGTCCTGCAGTTGCGCCTGTCCACCGCGCATCGTCACCTGCTCGACATGAACCGCGGCGCTGTCGAACGCCTGCAGGATCTGCTCTCCGCGGCGCTCGGACGCCCGCTCGCGTTGCGCATCGCGATCGGCGACATTGCCGGCGAGACCCCCGCGCAGCGCGACGCGATCGAGCGCCAGGCCCGCCACGCCGAGGCGGTGGCGGCGCTCGAGGCCGACCCCTTCGTGCGCGAGCTGATCGAGCGCTTCGACGCCACCCTCGTCGAGAGCACGGTGAAACCCCTCTGATTTCCCTTCGAGGCCGGGAGGCGCGTCCGCCGAGGCGCGCCGCAACCGGTCGCAGCAAGCCGACAACCGATCCAACGGAGAACACGATCATGATGAAAGGCGGTATCGCGGGCCTGATGAAGCAGGCCCAGCAGATGCAGGAAAACATGAAGAAGATGCAGGACCAACTCGGCTCGATCGAGGTCGAGGGGCAGTCCGGCGCCGGCATGGTCAAGGTGCAGATGACCTGCAAGTACGACGTCCGCCGCGTGTCGATCGACGAGTCGGTCATGGACGATCGCGAGATGCTCGAGGACCTGGTCGCCGCCGCCCTCAACGACGCCGTGCGCAAGGTCGAGACTGCCACCCAGGAGAAGATGGCCAGCGTAACCGCGGGGCTGAACCTGCCGCCGGGCATGAAGCTGCCGTTCTGAGCGGCGCGCCGATGTCGCCTTCCAGCCTCGACGAGCTGATCGAGGCCCTGCGCTGCCTGCCGGGCGTCGGGCCCAAGTCCGCGCAGCGCATGGCCTACCACCTGCTGCAGCGCGACCAGCGCGGCGCGGCGCGGCTGGGCAATGCCCTTTTGCATGCGCTCGAGGTGTTGCGCCATTGTGCCCGGTGCAACAGCTTCACCGAGGACGAGGTGTGTCCGCGCTGCGCGAACCCGCGCCGCGACGCCGCGCTGCTGTGCGTGGTCGAGATGCCGGCCGATCTGGCGATGATCGAGCAGACGCAGTCCTACAGCGGCCTCTATTACGTTCTGATGGGCCGGCTCTCGCCGCTCGATGGCGTGGGGCCGCGCGAACTGCGCCTGGACAAGCTGATCGCGCGTGCCACCGAGGAGGGGGTGCGAGAGGTCATCCTGGCGACCAACTTCACCAACGAGGGTGAGGCCACCGCCCATACCGTCGCCAGCCTGCTCGGCGCGCGCGGGGTCAAGGTCAGCCGGCTTTCGCGCGGGGTCCCGGTCGGGGGCGAGCTCGAGCACACCGACATCGGCACCATCGGGCAGGCTTTGATCGAGCGGCGCGCGGTCTGAATCGTCTTGCTGCAATGCAGCAGTGCATGCCTGGAGCAGTCCCTGACCGGTGTCGGTTTTCGTGCCGAAAGCCTTGTTCCGGCTGGCGATCGGCCCGCTGCGCTTTCTCTGCTGCAGCGTCTTCGATATAATCGGATGGTTATTTGTATCCAGGTCTTTCGTTTTCCTTTTTGGGAAGAGGCTCATGAGCGTTGATCAGAAAATGGACAGCCGCCGCCGCACCCTGCTGCTGGCGACGTCCGCCGCTGGCGGTGTCGCCGCGGTGGCGACCGCGGTGCCGTTCGTCGCCAGCCTGACGCCGTCCGAACGCGCCAAGGCGGCCGGTGCGCCGGTGGAGGCGGACGTCAGCAAGCTGAAGCCGGGCGAGATGATGACGGTGGAGTGGCGTGGCAAGCCGGTGTGGATCCTGCGCCGCACGCCCGAGATGCTCGCCTCGCTCGACAAGACGGACGA
>JAEUNQ010000350.1 GCA_016790365.1 Thauera sp.
GGCGTCGATTTCCCCGGACGACGTCGCCGGCGGCACGGCCGAATTCGCGGCTTGCGCCGCTCCTACATCGTCCCGGGGCGCGTCGACATCGCCCCGAACCGCGCCGGTTCCCGTAGGAGCGCCGCAAGGCGCGAATGCGGCTCCGCGCTGGGTGCTCAAGACCCTGCTGCCGGCCCACGAACACGACGAGGACGCGCGGCGCGCGCTGGTGCGCGAGGAGTGGCTCGCGCGCCGGGTGCCGGCGCAAGGGTTTCCGCAGGTGGCGGACTGGCCCGCGCGCGCGCATCTGTACTACCTGATGAGCTGGCACGAGGGCGAGAGCCTGAAGGCGCTGCTCGCGCGCGGAGAGCGCCTGCGCCCGCACGAGGTGGCCGAACTCGGCGCGCGCATGCTGCGCCTGGTCGGCGTGCTGCATCGGCTGGGCATCGTGCATCGCGACATCAAGCCCGACAACCTGCACCTCGGCCGCGACGGCGTGTTGCGCCTGCTCGACCTCGGCGTGGCGGCGAGCGAGGCGGAGGACCTGCGCGAGATCAACAACCCGGGCACGCCGTCCTACATGGCGCCCGAGCTCTTCGCCGCCACGCCGGCCAACGAGATCTCGGACCTCTACGCCTGCGGGGTGACGCTGTACGAGCTGCTCACGCGCAAGTTTCCCTACGGTGAGGTCGAGCCCTTCCAGCACCCGCGCTTCGGCGAGCCCGTCCCGCCCACCCGCCACCGCCCCGACACCCCGGCCTGGCTCGAGGCGGTGCTGCTGAAGGCCTGCGCGCGTACGCCCGACGCCCGCTTCGAGACCGCGGAGGAGTTCCGCCTCGCGCTCGAGCGCGGTGCCTGGCAGCCGCTCGCGGTGCCGCGCCGCACGCCGCTGCTCGAGCGCCGGCCGACCCTGGCGCTGAAGCTGGTCGTGCTCGGCTCGCTGCTGCTGAACGTGGTGCTGCTGTTCCTGCTGACCCGATCCTGAGCCGTGCCTGCCGAGTCGCGGAGGCGGTCTCGACGCGGCTCGGTCCCTGCCCGGCGTCGGCGATGAGTAAATGAAAGACCTGACCCCAAAAGGACGAGGTAAATCATGTCCCATACCCTGCACGAAGCTGCTCCGCCTTCGCCCGGCGGCCGGCGGACCATGCCGATCCGCGCCGCGGCGCCGGGCGAGACCCGCGCCACCTGTCCCTACTGCGGCGTCGGCTGCGGCGTGCTGATCGAGCACGACGGCGCCCGCATCACCGGCGTGCGCGGCGACCCCGCGCATCCGGCCAACTTCGGCCGCCTGTGCGCCAAGGGCTCGACCCTGCACCTGTCGGCGACGGACGCGGGGCGCATCCTGTACCCGGAGTTCCGCTCCCGCCGCGACGAGCCGCGTACGCGCATCGGCTGGGACGCGGCGATCGGCGTCGCCGCGCAGCGCTTCGCCGACGTGATCGCCGAGCATGGCCCGGACGCGGTCGCCTTCTACATTTCCGGCCAGCTCCTGACCGAGGATTACTACGTCTTCAACAAGGCGATGAAGGGGCTGATCGGCAGCAACAACGTCGACACCAACTCGCGCCTGTGCATGTCGAGCGCGGTCGCCGCCTACAAGGCCACGCTGGGCGCGGACGCGCCACCGTGCTGCTACGAGGATTTCGACCACGCCGACACCCTCCTCATCGCCGGCGCCAACCCGGCCTGGGCGCATCCGGTGGCCTTCCGCCGCATCGAGGAGGCCAAGGCGCGGCGGCCCGGGATGAAGATCGTCGTCGTCGATCCGCGCCGCACCGACACCGCCGCGCTGGCCGACCTCCACCTGGCGATCCGCCCCGGCACCGACATCCGCCTGTTCGACGCGATGCTGCACGTGCTGCTGCGCGAGGGCCGCACGGACGAGGCCTGGATCGCCGCGCACACCGAGGGCTTCGAGGCCTTGCGTGCCCACGTGGCCGCGGCCACCCCGGAGGCCGCCGCGGCGGTGTGCGGGGTGACCGCGGAGGACATCGTCACAGCGGCGCGCTGGTGGGGCGAGGCGCCGGCGGCACTGTCGCTGTGGTGCCAGGGGCTCAACCAGTCGATCCACGGCACCCACAACGGCGCCGCGCTGATCGCGCTCTCGCTCGCCACCGGCAAGATCGGCCGCCCCGGCTGCGGGCCGTTCTCGCTCACCGGCCAGCCCAACGCGATGGGCGGGCGCGAGGTCGGCGGGCTGGCCAACCTGCTGCCGGCCCACCGCGACCTCGCCAATCCCGCGCATCGCGCCGAGGTGGCGCGGCTGTGGGGTGTGGACAGCGTGCCCGCCGAGCCCGGGCTGACCGCGGTGGAGCTGTTCCGCGCTGCACGCGCGGGCCGCGTCAAGGCGATCTGGATCGCGTGCACCAACCCGGCGCATTCGCTGCCCGAGCAGGCGCTGGTGCGCGAGGCGCTGGCGGCATGCGACTTCGTGGTGCTGCAGGAGGCCTTCGCCGGCAGCGAGACGGCCGCCTTCGCCGACCTGGTGCTGCCGGCCGCGAGCTGGGGCGAGAAGGAGGGCACGGTGACCAACTCCGAGCGCCGCATCAGCCGGGTGCGTGCGGCGGTGCCGGCGCCGGGCGAGGCGCGCGCCGACTGGCGCATCGTGTGCGACTTCGCGCGCGCGCTCGCGCCGCGGATCGGCAAGCCGGAGGCGGCGGCGATGTTCGCGTATGCGGCGCCGGAGGAGATCTTCGCCGAGCACGTGGCCAGCACGGCCGGGCGCGATCTCGACATCACCGGGCTGGACTATGCCGTGCTGGAACGCGCGGGGCCGCAGCAGTGGCCCTTCCCCGCGGGGGCGGAGGTGGCCGAAGCCGGTGTGCGGGCGCGCCTCTACGCCGACGGGCGCTTCGCCACGCCGAGCGGGCGGGCGCGCTTCGTGGTGCCGACGCAAGCGCTGACCGCCGAGGCGGTCGATGCCATGTTTCCGCTGCGGCTCACCACCGGGCGGCTGCGCGACCAGTGGCACGGCATGAGCCGCAGCGGCCGGGTGGCGCGCCTGTTCGGTCACGCCGCCGAGCCCTGCATCGAGCTGCATGCGGACGAGCTGGCGGCGCACGGGCTGGCGCAGGGCGACTTCGTGCGCATCGCCAGCCGCCACGGCGAGCTGGTGCTGCGGGTGGCGGCGTCGGCGGCGCTCGCGCCGGGGCAGGCTTTCGTGGCGATGCACTGGGGGCGCAGGCTGCTCAATTCGGCCGGGGTGAACCTGCTGCTCGGCGGCGACTTCGACCCGATCTCGAAACAGCCTGAGCTCAAGCATGCCGCGATCCGGATCGAGCCGGTGGTGCTGTCGCAGCGCATGCTGGTGGTGCGCGCCGGCCGCCCCGGCCAGGCGGTGGCCGAGGAGCTGCTCGCGCTGTCGCCCTGGCTGGAGCGTTTCGCCTACGCCGCCCTCGGCCTCGCCGGTCGCGACAGCCCGGCAGTGGTGATGCGTGTTGCGCACGACGCGCCGATTCCGCCGCAGTGGCTGGCCGAGCTCGACGCGTCGCTCGGCCTGGAGGGCGAGGACGTGATCTCGTACGACGACCCGGCGCGCGGGGTGAGCAAGCGGGTGCTGATCGAGGGGGGCCGCCTCGCCGGCCTGCGCCTGACCGGCGAGACCGCCGCGGCAGCCTGGCTCGGCGAGGCGGTCGCCGAACGCCGCGAGGCCGCCACGCTGCGGCGCTGGCTGATGGCACCGCTGGCGGCACCGCCGGATGCCGGCAAGCCGCGCGGGCGCATCCTGTGCAACTGCCTGGACGTGGCCGAGGCCGACATCGCCGCCGCGATCGCCGAAGGCGCCGGCCTGTGCGACCTCGCCTCGCTGCAGGCCCGCCTGGGCTGCGGCACCGGCTGCGGCGCCTGCGTCCCGGAGATCCGCCGCATGCTCGCCGAGCCGGCGTGAAGGGAGCGATTGCGAGCGCGGAAAAGAAAAAGCCCGGGCGTCTTGCGAGGCCCGGGCAAATCCACACCAAAGGAGGAGGGTGGAGGAGACAGGTGCAATGGTAGAGAAAAGAATGGTGCAGTGCAACAAAAAATAATGCTTCGACTATAAGGCGAGTTTTTAGAGTTTGGTCGAATGCATCGCCACAAGCGTTGTCCTTGTGCGGGAGCGCCGCCAGACGCGAATGCGGCGGTGGGTCTCGTGATGCGCGTCGATCTCCGCGCGGCCCGGTTCGCGCCTTGCGGCGCTCCTACAGGGGGCCGGAAACGCGCGGGTTTCTGTAGGAGCGCCGCCAGGCGCGAATACGGCGGTGGGTTTCGTGATGCGCGTCGATCTGCGCGCGGCCCCGTTCGCGCCTTGCGGCGCTCCTACAGGGGGCCGGAAACGCGCGGGTTTCTGTAGGAGCGCCGCAAGGCGCGAATACGGCGGTGGGTCTTGTGATGCGCGTCGATCTCCGCGCGGCCCGATTCGCGCCTTGCGGCGCTCCCACGGGAGGCCGGAAACGCGCGGGTTTCTGTAGGAGCGCCGCAAGGCGCGAATGCGGCGGTGGGTTTCGTGATGCGCGTCGATCTCCGCGCGGCCCCGTTCGCGCCTTGCGGCGCTCCTACGGGGGGCCGATCGACCCGCGGCCCGGCGGGTCTCCACGCTCCTTCCTAGCCCCCGACGACGAGATTTCTCGGCTCGCCGCCAACAAATTTTTCGATGACATCGACAAGCTGGTCGGCGAGGGCCTGCTGGGCTTCGTCCGAGGCCCAGGCGATGTGGGGGGTGAGGATGACGTTCGGGCGGGCGGCGATGCGCATCAGCGGGCTGTCGGGTGCGGGCGGCTCGCCGTCGGTGACGTCGAAGCCGGCGCCGGAGATCAGGCCCTCGTCGAGCGCCTGCACCAGCGCGTGCTCGTCCACGATGCCGCCGCGCGCGGTGTTGATCAGCAGCGGGCGACGCGCCATCGCGCGGAACTCGGGCAGGCCGACGAGGCCGCGGGTGGCCTCGGTGAGCGGGCAGTGCAGGCTGATCACGTCGCTGGTGGCGAGCACCTCGTCCCAGGGCGCGTGGGCCTCGTCGACCGGGCGGACGCCCTTGCGCGCAGCGAACACCGGCTCCATGCCGAAGGCGCGCGCGATCGCCGCGACGCGCTGGCCGAGGTCGCCGGCGCCGACGATGCCGAGCCGGGTGCCGGCGAGGTCGTGGATGGGGTGGTTGAAGAAGCAGAACTGCCCGGCACGCTGCCATTCGCCGGCGAGCACGTCGTCGCGGTAGGGGATGAGCTGGCGGCGCAGCGCCAGCAGGAGCGCGAAGACGTGCTCGGGGACGGTGTCGCGCGCATAGCCGCGGATGTTGCACACCGCGATCGCGCGTGCGGCGCAGGCGGCCTTGTCGACGCAGTCGGTGCCGGTGGCGGCGACCGCGACCAGGCGCAGCGCGGGCAGCTGCGCGATCGCGGCGGCGTCGAGGCGGACCTTGTTGAGGATCGCGATGGTCGCGCCGGCGAGGCGTTCGACGACTTCGCCGGGCGTGGTGCGGGCGTGTTCGACGTAGTCGTGCGGGAAGGAAGGGCGGCGCAGGCGGATCTGCGGCGCGAGCGTGGCGCGGTCGAGGAAGACGATTTTTTGCATGGCGGCTCTCGGGGGGAGCGGGGATTATCGCCGCGGGCGGGCGGTGAAATGAAGATCGTGCGCGATCGAGGCCGGTGGGGTGTCCGGGCGCCGCATTCGCGCCTTGCGGCGCTCCTACCTGAAACCCGCGCCGTGCAGCCGGTGATGTCCCACGTAGGAGCGCCGCCGCGCGCGACGTCCCATGTAGGAGCGCCGCAAGGCGCGAATGCAGCCCTGCCGCGCGCGACGTCGGGTAGGAGCGCCGCAAGGCGCGAATGCAGCCCCGCCACGCGCGACGTCCGATGTAGGAGCGCCGCGAGGCGCGAAGGCAGCGCTGCAGACGGCGACGTCCCCGTGCAGGCGAATTGGGCGGTCGAGGTGTCGACGCGCCCGTGCCGGGGTCAGCCCTTGCCGTCCGGCAGCATCGGCGGGCGGGTGGCCGTGGCGAGGAGGTTCTCGAGCGTGGTGCTGAGCGGCATCGCCCCGCTGGCCTCCTTGAGGGCACGGGTGCAGTCGTGCTGCCATTGCGCCCAGGCCTGCTGCATGTCCTGCTGCAGCGCGGACTGGTTGGCGACGACGGCCTCGGCCATCTTGAGCAGGGCGCAGTTGCGTTGCTGCAGGGATTTCCAGCCGAGGTCGGCGGCGACGAAGCCGACCTGCTGCCAGTCGGAGGCGTCGAGCAGGCGGGTGGCGGAGGCCTCGAATTCGCTGGCGCAGCCGTCGATCATGCGGTTCTGCGCCTCGCTCCAGCGCAGGGCGTTGCGGCGCATGAGGTCGCACAGGCGGAACTGCAGTTCGAGGCTGGCCTTGAAGAGGGCGAGGGCGTTACGGGGGTCGGGGGGCATCGCGGTTTCCTTCGGGATCGGAGGTGGAGGCGAGGAAGGCCTCGTCGAGACCGTACAGCCTTCCCGCCTCACCCGCTCATTTCTCGTGCACGTAGCGGCCCGGCGCGTCGTCGAGCGCTGGATAGTCTGCTGCACCGATTGCCGGCGGTGCCACGCGCGGGCCGCTGCGCGCGGCCAGCCAGTCGCTCCAGGCCGGCCACCACGAGCCTTCGTGCTCGGGCGTGTGCTCGAGCCAGTCTTCGGGCGGGACGTAGTTGCCGCCGGCCGCGCGCGTGCGCAGGCGGAAGCTGCGCCGCGGGCGGCCGGGTTCGCTGACGATGCCGGCGTTGTGGCCGCCGCTGGTGAGCACGAAGGTGATCTCGGTCGGCACCAGGTAGTGCAGCTTGTATACCGAGCGCCAGGGCGCGACGTGGTCGGTGAGGGTGGCGACGCAGAACACCGGCAGCTCGATGTCGGACAGCGCGACCGGCTTGCCGCCGACCGGGTAGCGCCCCTCGCTGAGGTCGTCGTCGAGGAAGAGCCGGCGCAGGTACTGGCTGTGCATGCGCGCGGGCATGCGGGTGGCGTCGGCGTTCCAGGCCATGAGGTCGTTCATCGGCGCGCGCTCGCCCATCAGGTATTCGCCGACGATGCGCGACCACAGCAGGTCGTTGGAGCGCAGGATCTGGAAGGCGCCCGCCATCTGCCCGGCGGTGAGGAAGCCGGTCTCCTCCATCTGCGCCTCGAGCAGGCTGACCTCGCTCTCGTCGATGAAGAGCGCGAGCTCGCCCGGCTCGGTGAAGTCGGTCTGCGCGGTGAACAGCGTCATCGAGCCCAGCCGCGTGTCGCCGTCGCGGTCCATCGCCGCCGCGGCGATCGCCAGCAGGGTGCCGCCGAGGCAGTAGCCGGTAGCGTGCACTTTCTGCCCGGGGACGATGGCATTGATCGCGTCGAGCGCGGCGAAGAAGCCGAGCTGCAGGTAGTCGTCCATGTCGAGCTCGCGCTCGGCCACTCCGGGGTTCTTCCACGAGATGCAGAACACCGTGTGGCCGCGCTCGACCAGGTACCTGACCAGCGAGTTGTGCGGCGAGAGGTCGAGGATGTAGTACTTCATGATCCAGGCCGGCACGATCAGCACCGGCTCGGCGTGCACCTCGGCGGTGGCGGGCGCGTACTGGATGAGCTCGACGAGGCGGTTGCGCAGCACCACCTTGCCCGGGGTGACGGCGACGTCGCGGCCGACGACGAAATTCTCGGTGCCCGCCGGCGGCGCGCCGCTGGCCAGGCGCTCGAAGTCCTCGATCGCGTGGATGGCGCCGCGCACGAGGTTGGTGCCGCCGCTCGCCAGGGTGTGGCGCAGCACCACCGGGTTGGTGGGAAGGAAGTTGCCGGGCGAGAACAGGTCGAGCAGCTGGCGCGCGGCGAAGGCGACGACCTGTTCGTGGTGGCGCGAGACGCCGGCCACGCCGTGGGTGGCGGCATCCCACCATTCCTGGCCGAGCAGGAAGGACTGGTGCATGAGGCTGAAGGGCCAGGCGTGCCACTCGGGCGCCTGGAAGCGGCGGTCCTGCGCGGGCGGCTCGATGCATTCGTGCGCGGCGCTGCCCGCCGGGGCGACGGCGAGCTGCTGCGCGTAGCGCAGCAGGCGGCGCACCTGCTCGATGCCGAGGTCGGCGAGCTCCATGCGCTTGCCTGGCGACAGCGCGAGGTGGCCTGCCCAGTCGACCGTGGCCAGCAGCAGCGCGATCGGTGAGACCGAGGCGGTGGCGCGCGCGAGCGCCGCATGGACCCGGCGATCGAGGGGATTGCGCAGCGACGGGTCGGTCAGGTGCCTGGCGGGGGGCGTCATCGTCTATCGGCCTCCGTGCGTTCGGTTCAGTCGGGGCGCGGCCGGGCGAGGGCGGCGCTCGCGGCGCGCAGCTCGGCGAGGGCTTCGTCGAAGGCGAAGTCTCCGACCTGGTCCTCGAAGCGGGCGAAGCGCTCGCCGAGCACGGCGCGCAGAAGGTCGCGATTCGTCTCGAGCAGCTCGCGCACCGAGAGATCCCCCAGGGTGAGCAACTGCTCCATGCTGGCGAGGACCTCGGCGACCCGGGACGGGTCTGCCTCGACGGCCGCCGGAGCCGCAGTCTGCAGGTCTTGCGCCCGACCGGGTGCCGCCTCGTGCGCCACCGCACGCAGGGCATCGCCGAGGCGCTCGGTGCGGGCGGCCAGCGCGACCATCGCGTCGCGCAGCGGTTCATGCCGGGTGAAGTCCTCGCCCGTACCCGAGTGCGGGCGGAGGCGGGACTCGAGCTCGGCGGCCGCGAGGCTCAGTGCGGTGGCGCCGATCGTGGCCGCGCCGCTCTTGAGCGAATGGGCGGCCCGGTACGCACCCTCGGCGTCACCGGCTGCGATCGCCCGCTCCAGCATCTCGTCGTAGCCGCTCGCTGCGAACAGGCGCAGCAGTTCGAGGTAGAGGGTTCCGTCATCGAGCACGTATTGCAGTCCTGCCGCGACATCGAGCTCGGGGATCGACGCGAGCCCGGCGAGTGCGGCGGCGTCGAGCGTTCCCTCCGCTGGCCGGGCGGAAGCGCTTTCCGGATGCGCGGGTGTGCCGGCGCCGGGCGCAGCGGGCGGGAGCCAGCGCGCCACCTTCTCGCAGAGGAGCTCGGGCTCGACCGGTTTGGGGATGTGGTCGTTCATGCCGGCGTCGATGCAGAGCTGGCGATCCTCGTTGAACGCGTTGGCGGTCATCGCCACGATGGGCAGCTCGCGAAGCGCGTCCTGGCTGCGCAACAGGCGGGTGGCGGCGAGGCCGTCCATGACCGGCATCTGCACGTCCATCAGGATCAGGTCGTAGCGCCCGGCCTTGGCCATCTCGACCGCCTCCTGCCCGTTCGCCGCGGTGTCGATCGTCGCCCCGGTCTCGCGCAGGATGGCGACCGCCACCTCGCGATTGACCGGGTTGTCCTCGGCGAGCAGGATCCGCCGGCCCGTGAGCGCCAGGGTCTGCGCACGGGCCGGCGTGCGCCGCACCGCACCCGGCAGCTTCGCCTGCGTGCCGGCAGGCGCCGGACGCGACTGCAGCGGAACCTCGATCCAGAAGGTGCTGCCCTTGCCCGGCTTGCTGTCGACACCGATCGTGCCGCCCATGAGTTCGGTGAGGCGGCGCGAGATCGCCAGGCCCAGGCCGGTGCCGCCGTACTTGCGGGTGGTGGACGGGTCGGCCTGCTCGAACGGCTGGAACAGGCGCTCGCACTGGCTCCTTTCCAGGCCGATGCCGGTGTCGATGACCTCGAAGCGGACGATCAGCCGGTCGCCATCCTTGGCAAGGACCTTGCCACCGATCGCGATCGAGCCGCGCGGGGTGAACTTCACCGCGTTGCTGGCGAAGTTCACCATGATCTGGCCGAGCCGGAGCGCGTCGCCGCGCACCTTCGGCGGCAATGTGTCGAGCTCGAGCGAAAGCTTCAGGTCCTTCTGCTCGGCCTGCTCGCGGACGAGCTCCAGCGTATTCGCGAGCATCGCCGCGGGGTCGAAGTCGATGATCTCGATGTCGAGTCGGCCGGCCTCGATCTTCGACAGGTCGAGGATGTCGTTGATGATCTGCAGCAGGTGCCGGGCCGCAGTGGTGATCTTCGCCAGCCGGGCCTTGTGCTTGTCTTCGCGCAGGTCCTTGGCGAGGAGGTGGCCGAGACCGATGATCGCGTTCAGCGGCGTGCGGATCTCGTGGCTCATGTTGGCGAGGAACTCGCTCTTGGCCCGATTGGCGACCTCCGCGGCGTCGCGCGCGGCGCGAAGCTCGGTGGAGCGTTCGGCGACGAGCTGTTCCAGGTGGCCGCGGTGGTGCTCGAGCTCCTCGATCAGCAGGCGCTTCTCGGTGATGTCCTGCTTGATCGCGAGGTAGTGCGTGATGCGTCCGTCGGGCTGGCGGATGGGCGAGATCTGCGCAAGCTCGATGTACTCTTCGCCGTCCTTGCGCCGGTTCACCAGCTCGCCGCGCCAGGCCTCGCCGCGGGTGAGCGCGGCCCACATGGCGGTGTAGACCTCGCCGGGGGTCTTGCCCGACTTGAGCAGGCGCGGGTTGCGGCCGAGCGCCTCTTCCCGCGTGTAGCCGCTCGTCTGCGTGAAGGCGTCGTTCACGTACTCGATGCGGGCTTCGGTGTCGGTGATGACCACCGCGTTGGGGCTCTGCTCGATCGCCAGCGAGAACTTCTCCAGCTTCTGCTTGGTGCTGCGCTCGGCCGAGATGTCCCGCCAGATGCCGAGCAGGTAGTCGCGGCCGTGCAGATGGATCGCCCGGATCCACACGCTGGCGTCGAACAGCCTGCCGTCCGCGGCGCGGCGAGTGGTTTCGAAGTGCAGGCCGCCGGTCTCGACGGCTTGGCGTGCGAGGGCGGCGGTGCCCTGCGGCGGCAGCTCGGCCTGGATGTCCAGCACGGTGCGCTCGAGCATCTCGGCCTCGGTGTAGCCGAGCGCCTGGCGCGAGTAGGCGTTGACCCGGAGGAAGCGCAGCGTGACCGGGTCGACGAGCTCGATCGCGCAGGGTGCCTGTTCGATCACCGCCTTCAGCAGGGTTTCGTTGTCCTGCTGGGCGATGCGTGTTTCGCGGAACTGGAGCAGTGCCTGCGCCAGCCTGCCCAGGCGATCGTCCTTCTTCGCGGCCACGCGGGCGAGCGTTTCGAAGTGCTCCGGCTCGAGCTCGTCCTGCGCGATCTTCCGCACCGCCTGCGCGAGCGTTTCCCGATTGAAGGCCAGGCGCAGGGCGAGCAAGGTGGCGAGCAGGAGGGTGAGCACGATCACCGCAACGCTGCCGGTCAGGTTCTCGTCGAGCAGGCCGTGGAGGAGGCGGATGTCGCCCGCGTTGGCTGCGGCGGCCTCGGCCGCCACGCCGGAGATGAGCGTGTTGAGGTACTCGATGCAGGCGTCGTGCAGCGGCTCGGCGTGGACGAGATCGACCAGGGCCTCCTGCGGCCCGCGCGTGTCGGCCTCGAGCAGGGTCAGCACGACATTGTGATAGGCGTGCAGGCTCCCGTCTGCGCGCGCATGCGCGCCAGGGTCGCCGGACCACGCAGCGATCGCGTCGAAACGGCGCTCGAGCGCATCGAGGCGGTTGCGCAGCTCGTCGACCTCGAGCGCCAGCGGTGCGCCCGATGCCGTCTGCGGGCCACGGCTCGCGGTGACCAGGCCGTGCAGGTCGGCATGGCTGCGGTTGAGCAGCTCGCTGACCGCGATCACCTCGGCAATCTGCTCGAGCCGACGCTGGGTGTCGCGCTCGATCTCCGCGATGGAGCCGCCCAGGCGTGCATGGGCGAACAGGCTGGCCGCGCCCAGGGCGACCGCCATGAGCAGGACCGGCAGGAGGAAATCGGCGAGGTTGCGAAGCTGGTCCCGCGACGGGAGATTCATCATGGGCGGAGCTTCCGGGCGTTCAGGCGTCGGCGAAGCGCTGCGCGATCTCGGCGAAGGCGGGTCGGAGCGTGAGGAAGGCGTCGACGACGGTCGGGTCGAAATGGCGGCCGCGTTCGGCAACGATGATGCGGGTCACCTCTTCGATCGGCATCGGTTCCTTGTAAACACGCCGTGAGCTCAAGGCGTCGAAGACGTCGGCGAGGGCCATCAGGCGAGCGGAGACGGGAATCCGATCGCCCTCGAGGCCGGCAGGGTAGCCGCTGCCATCCCAGCGTTCGTGATGGCCGAGCGCGATCTCGCGTGCGGTCTCCATGAAGGCGAAGGCTCTCCCGAGCTCGTCGGCCTCGTCCCGGCCGTTCGCGGCCTGGCGCATCGCGCGCGAGATGGCTTCCGCGCCGATCACCGGGTGGGTCTTCATGAGTTCGAACTCCTCTGCCGTCAGGCGGCCCGGCTTGAGCAGGATGGCGTCGGGGATGCCGACCTTGCCGATGTCGTGGAGCGGGGCGCTGCGCACGACCATCTCCAGGCGCTCGCCCTCCAGGGCGGCACGATAGCCGGGATGCTCCGCCAGGTGACGGGCGAGGAGCTCGACGAAGGACTGCGTGCGCAGGATGTGGTGGCCGGTCTCGGGGTCGCGCATCTCGGCCAGGCTGGCGAGCGCACTCAGGCTCAGGTCGCGGATCAGCTCGTTCTCGCGCATGCGGCGCTCGATCTCGCGCTCGAGCCAGGCGTTCTGGTCGTGCAGGCGCTCGCGTGCCTTGGCGAGCTCGATGTGCGTGCGCACGCGCGCGAGCACGACGTCGGGGTTCAGGGGCTTGGTGATGTAGTCGACCGCACCCAGCGAGAGGCCGAGCGCCTCGCTGTCGGTCGAGTCCATGGCGGTGACGAAGATGACCGGGATGTCGTGGGTCAGCGGGTCGGCCTTGAGCGTGCTCAGGACCTCGTGGCCATCCATGCCGGGCATCATGATGTCGAGCAGGATCAGGTCGGGCCGCGGCTCGAGCATGGCGGCGCGCAGCGCGCGCTCGCCGGAGATCGCGGCGCGCACGCGGTAATGAGGCCGCAGCGTCTCGCCGAGGACCGTCAGGTTCGCGGGCGTGTCATCGACAACGAGGACGGTCTGATGAGTGCCGTTTTCGTCTTTCATGGCCTTGCCTTTGCGCGCTTTGGTCTTTCGATTCTACTCGGAACAGGCTCGAGTAGACTTTTTCTAAATGTCAAAATAAAACAAAACAACAAAAGTGAAAAAGTGAGAGCGGGAGGTTGAAGCCCTTGCAATCGGTCGCATCCGCATGCGGGTGATGCGTTGCCGCCTGCCTGCCGGGGGCCGCGTTCAGCCCTGCATCGTCCCGATCGTGTGGCGCAGGCGGTGGTGGGCCAAGGCCAGGAAGACCGCGCCGATCGCCGCCACCATCGCGAAGGCCGGCCACACCACGTCCAGCCCGGCGCCGCGAAAGAGGATGGACTGCGCGAGCGATACGTAGTGCGTGGTCGGCGCCAGCGCCATGATGGCCTGGATGGCCTCGGGCATGCTTTCGCGCGGGGTCACGCCGCCGGAGAGGATCTGCAGCGGCAGCAGGATCAGGATGGACATC
>JAEUNQ010000005.1 GCA_016790365.1 Thauera sp.
GCTCGCGCTCGGCGTGCAGCGCATGGCGCGGCGCAACGCGATCACCCGCAAGCTGACCGCGGTCGAGGCGCTCGGCTCGGTCACCGTGATCTGCTCGGACAAGACCGGCACGCTGACGAAGAACGAGATGACCGTGCGCCACGTCCTCACCCGCGGCGGCTTCTATGAGGTCAGCGGCACCGGCTACCGCCCCGACGGCGAGATCACCCTCGCGGGCGAGGTCGCCAGCCTGGCCCGCCACGGCCACCTGCACGCGCTGATCGAGGTCGTCGCGGTCGCCAACGACACCCATGTCGCCGAGGAAGACGGCCAGTGGAAGGTCACCGGCGAGCCCACCGAGGGCGCGCTGCGCACCCTCGCACACAAGGCCGGCTTCGACGCCGGCACCCACGAGCGCCACGCCAGCATCCCCTTCGAGTCGGCCAACAAGTTCATGGCCACGCTCAACACCGCTCCCGGCGGCCAGCGCCGCATCCTGCTCAAGGGCGCGCCCGACCGCCTGCTCGAGCGCTGCCGGCACGAGCTCGGCGCCAACGGCGGGCTCGAGGCGCTCGACCGCGCCTTCTGGGAAGCGCGGATCGACGCGCTCGGCGGCGAGGGCCTGCGCGTGCTCGCCGCCGCCGCACGCGACGTGCCCGCCAGCAAGGACGCGCTCGCCGTCGAGGACCTCGACGAGGACATGGTCTTCCTCGGCCTCATCGGCATCATCGACCCGCCGCGCCCGGAGGCGATCGAGGCCATCCGCTCCTGCCACGAGGCCGGCATCCGCGTGAAGATGATCACCGGCGACCACGCCGGCACCGCACGCGCGATCGGCATCGAGATGGGCCTGGGCACGGCCGACGCGCTGAAGGTGATCACCGGCGCCGAGATCGAGGCCGCCAGCGACGATGAACTGCAACGGATCGCCCACGACTGCGACCTCTTCGCCCGCACCAGCCCCGAGCACAAGCTGCGCCTGGTCAAGGCCCTGCAGGCGCGCGGCGAGGTGGTGGCGATGACCGGTGACGGCGTGAACGACGCCCCCGCGCTCAAGCGCGCCGACGTCGGCGTGGCCATGGGCATCAAGGGCACCGAGGCCACCAAGGAGGCCGCCGAGATCGTGCTCGCCGACGACAACTTCTCCACCATCGAGCGCGCGATCGAGGAAGGCCGCACGATCTACGACAACCTCAGGAAGGCCATCCTCTTCATCCTGCCCACCAACGGCGCCCAGGGCTTCGTGATGCTCGCCGCGGTGGTGCTCGGCCTCACCCTGCCGCTCACGCCGGTACAGATCCTGTGGGTGAACATGGTGGTGGCGGTCACGCTCGCGCTCGCGCTCGCCTTCGAGCCCGCCGAGCCGGGCGTCATGCAGCGCCCGCCGCGGCGCCCGGGCGCGCCGATCATGGACCGCGCGATGCTGTGGCGGGTGGGCTTCGTGTCGCTGCTGATCGGCGGCGCCACCATCGCCTCCTTCGAATACTCGCTCGGGCAGGGCATGGAGCTGCAGGCGGCGCGCACGATGGCGGTCAACACACTGGTGATCGCGCAGGCCTGGTACCTCTTCAACAGCCGCTTCCTCACCGCCTCCAGCCTCGCGCCCGCGCGATTGTTCACCAACCCGGCGGCGCAGGTCTCGGTGCTGATCCTCACCCTGCTCCAGCTCGGCTTCGTCTACCTGCCCTTCATGAACACCTGGTTCGGCACCACCCCGCTCGCGCTCGAATACTGGCTGCCGCCACTCGCGATCGGTGCGGGAGTCTTTCTCGTGATCGAGGCCGAGAAGGCGCTGCTGCGCCGACGCGGAGCCCGGGCCGGCTGAGCGGGCGCGGCGCGGCACGCGCCCCTTGCCGACACCCCCGATTTGCCGGGCATACGCGGCGGCACTATATTTGCATGAAACTTCCGCCGCGGCCGGCACGACCGGGGCCGCGGCAGGAAGGTCGCCCCATGCAGGCCCCGATGACCCCGGACCAGACCCTCATCCTCGCCATCCTCGCCGCCACCGTCGGCATGTTCCTGTGGGGGCGCTGGCGCCACGACATGGTCGCGGCCGGCGCCCTGCTCGCCTGCGTGCTCGCCGGGCTGGTGCCGCCCGCGTCCGCATTTGCCGGCCTGGGCCACCCCGCGGTGGTCACCGTGGCCTGCGTGCTGGTGCTCAGCAGCGGCCTGCAGCGCTCCGGCGCGGTCGACGCACTGACCCGCCACGTGCTGCCCGCCGGCGCCGGCCCCACCCTCAGCATCGCCGCGCTGTGCGTGCTCGCCGCCGTGCTGTCGGCCTTCATGAACAATGTCGGCGCGCTCGCGCTGCTGATGCCGGTCGCGGTCCAGATCGCCGCGCGCCTCGAGCTGCCGCCGGGCAAAGTGCTGATGCCGCTCGCCTTCGCCTCCATCCTCGGCGGCACCACCACCCTGATCGGCACCCCGCCCAACCTGATCATCTCGGGCTTCCGCGCCAACCAATCCGGCCACGGCGGCTTCGCGATGTTCGACTTCGGCCTCGCCGGCGTTCCGCTCACGCTGGCCGGCCTCGCCTTCATCGCCCTGATCGGCTGGCGCATGGTGCCCGCGCGCGCGCAGCCCGGGGCGGCCGGCTTCGACACCGGCGCCTACCTCACCGAGGCGCGCGTACCCGAGGGCAGCAAGGCCGCCGGCATGCGCCTGCGCGAGATCGAGCTGGAGCTCGACGCCGCCGACGCGCAGATCGTCGGCCTGGTGCGCAACGACGTGAAGATGAACGCCCCGAGCGGCGGCCGGATCGTGCGCGCCGGCGACATCCTCGTCATCGAGGCCGAGGTCGGCGCGCTCCCCGGCGTGCTGTCGGCGCTGGGTCTCGAGCTCGAGGAGGCCGCAGCCGCGCCCGCGCCCGCGGACAGCGCTGCCGGCGCAGCGCCGGAGGACACCGGTGCGCCGGCCGACGAAGGCCCCGCCCGCCGCGAGCGCGGCGACGACCTCGTGCTGATGGAGCTGGTGGTGCGCCCCGAATCCGCGCTCGCCGGCCGCTCCGCGAGCGACCTCCTGCTGCGCTCGCGCTACGGCCTCAACCTGCTCGCGGTGTCGCGCGACGGCGCCCGTGCGCGCGCCCGCCTGCGCACGCTCAGGCTGCGCCCCGGCGACCTGCTGCTGATGCAGGGCCCCTCGGACACGCTCGCCGAGTTCGCCGGCGACTTCGGCTGCGTGCCGCTGGCCGAGCGCGAGCTGCGCATCCCCGACCGCGGCAAGGCGATCACCGCCAGCCTGATCATGATCGCCGCGGTCGCGGTCGCCGCGCTCGGCCTGCTGCCCTCGGCGGTCGCCTTCGCCGCCGGCGTGCTCGCCTCGATGGCGCTGCGTACGGTGCCGCCACGCGCGGTGTACGAGGCGGTGGACTGGCCGGTGATCGTGCTCCTCGCTGCCCTGCTGCCGGTCGCCGGCGCGATGCAATCGACCGGCGCCGCCGACCTCGTCGCCCGCCTGCTGCTCGACACCCTCGCCCGCGGCGACGCGGTGATCGGCCTCGCCCTCATCCTGGTCACCACCATGGTGCTCACCGACCTGATGAACAACGCCGCCACCGCCGCGGTGATGGCGCCGATCGGCATGGGCGCCGCTGCCCAGCTCGGCGTCAACCCCGACACCTTCCTTATGGCGGTGGCGATCGGCGCCTCGTGCGCCTTCCTGACCCCGATCGGCCACCAGAACAACACCCTGATCCTCGGCCCGGGCGGCTTCCGCTTCGGCGATTACTGGCGCATGGGCCTGCCGCTAGACCTGTTGGTGATCGCGGTGAGCCTTCCCCTGCTGCTCCTGTTCTGGCCGCTGAACGCTTGAACCGCATACATCTGGCACATGACCCCGGCAGCCAGGAGGCGGACAATGTGCTGAACACCGCCCCCCCAACCAAACGGAGCATCCGATGAGCAAGCACAAACCGATCGACATCGCCGATTTCCGCGTCAAGGGCGGCAGGAAGATCGACCTCGCTGACTGGCCGACCCAGGTCCACGCCCTCTACGACTCGAAGAACGACTACCAGGAGCGCCTCGACGCCGGCACCGAGCGCCTTTCCGAGCTGCAGGAGATGCTCTACGCGCACGACCGCTATTCGATGCTGGTGATCTTCCAGGCGATGGACGCGGCCGGCAAGGACGGCGCCATCCGCCACGTCATGTCGGGCATCAACCCGCAGGGCTGCCAGGTGTTCAGCTTCAAGCACCCGAGCCCCACCGAGCTCGACCACGACTTCCTGTGGCGCACCCACGTCGCGCT
>JAEUNQ010000035.1 GCA_016790365.1 Thauera sp.
GCAGGAAACGACGCTTGGTCTTGTTGTTGGCGTGGGAAACGTTATTTCCCACCATCGGTGCTTTACCGGTCACTTGGCAGACGCGAGCCATACGATGCTCCAGGGAATTCTGATTGCGGAAAACGTGCGAGGATAATGCATGAAGCGCGGTCGAGGCAAGCCCTGCGCACCATGATCGTGTTCGCAGGGGGAATGCCACGCAGGGTCGGGGCGCCGGAGCGGGGGGCCGGACGGGACCTCACAGCAGGCCGCGTTCGGCGAATGATACCGGATGACCGTGTGCCGGCACCACGAAATGATCGAGCACGCGCACGTCGACCAGGCCGAGGGCGTCCTTCAGGGCGCGCGTGAGCATCTCGTCGGCGGTGCTCGGTTCGGCGGCGCCGGAGGGGTGGTTGTGGGCAAGGATCACTGCGGCGGCGTTGCGTGCGAGGGCGAGCTTGACGACCTCGCGGGGGTATACCGAGGTCTGGGTGAGCGTGCCCCGAAAGAGATCCACCGCCTCGATCAGGCAGTGGCGGGCGTCGAGCAGCAGCACGCAGAAGGTCTCGTGCGGCAGGTGTCCGAGGCGCAGGCGCAGCCAGTCGCGCACGACCTGGGGCGAATCGAACAGCGGGCGCTCGACCAGGGTCTCGGCCAGCGCCCGCCGCGACAGTTCCATGACCGCCTGCAGTTGGGCATACTTCGCCAGCCCCATGCCCGGCACCGCGGCGAACTCGTTCGCGTCGGCGCCACACATGCGGGTCAGGCTGCCGAAGCGGGACAGCAGGGTGCGCGCGAGGTCGACCGCGCTTTGCCCGCGGATGCCCACGCGCAGGAAGATCGCCAGCAGCTCCGCGTCGGAAAGCGCCGCGGCGCCGCGGGCGAGCAGCTTCTCGCGCGGACGCTCGTCCGCCGGCCAGTCGGTGATCGCCATCGCGTTTCCGCCTCCCTCGTCGGGGCCTTTCGGCCCATCCAGAATGTATCGATTCGCCGCGGAGTATAGTCCATCGTCATGAGCATGTTGAGCAATCGCAAGATCGTCCTCGGGGTCGGCGGTGGCATCGCCGCGTACAAGTCGGCCGAGCTGGTGCGCCTGCTCGGCAAGGCGGGCGCCGAGGTCCACGTGGTGCTGAGCGAGGGCGGGGCGCGCTTCGTGACCCCGGTGACTTACCAGGCGCTTTCAGGCAACCCGGTGTGGTCCGACCTGTGGGATGCGCGCATGCCCAATCACATGGCGCACATCGACCTCGGCCGCGACGCCGACGCGATCCTGGTCGCCCCGGCGACCGCCGACTTCCTCGCTCGCCTCGCCCATGGTCATGCCGACGACCTGCTCAGCACGCTGTGCCTGGCGCGCGCGGTGCCGCTGATCGTCGCCCCGGCGATGAACCGGCAGATGTGGGAGTCGCCGCCCACGCAGCGCAATGTCGCGCAGATCCGCGCCGACGGCGTCGCCGTGTTCGGGCCCGCGGCGGGCGACCAGGCCTGCGGCGAGGTCGGCATGGGGCGGATGCTCGAGGCCGAGGAACTGCTCGAGCGCCTCGAGGGCTTCTTCGTCCCCAAGCTGCTCGCCGGGCGCAAGGTGGTGCTCACCGCCGGGCCGACCTTCGAGGCGCTCGATCCGGTGCGCGGCATCACCAATGTCAGCTCGGGCAAGATGGGCTACGCGCTCGCACGCGCCTGCGCCCAGGCTGGCGCGGAGGTGGTGCTGGTGAGCGGGCCGGTGAGCCTGCCGGTGCCGGCCGACGTGAAACGCACGAGCGTGACCAGCGCGCTCGAGATGCGCGACGCGGTGTTCGCCGCGCTGCATGGCGCGGACGTCTTCATCGGCGTGGCCGCGGTGGCGGACTATCGCCCGCTCGCGAGCGCCGAACACAAGCTGAAAAAAACCGCCGATACACTGAACATCGCGCTCACCCCCAACCCCGATATCCTCGCCGAGGTGGCCGCGCGCGCGGATGCGCCCTTCTGCGTCGGCTTCGCCGCCGAGAGCCGCGATCTCGACGCCTACGCCGAGGGCAAGCGGCGCAACAAGCGGCTGCCGATGCTGGTCGGCAACCTCGTCAGCGACGGCATGGGCGGCGACGACAACACCGTGATCCTCTATGACGACGCCGGCTGCCACCCGCTGCCGCGCGCGGCCAAGGCCGAGGTGGCGCGCGGCATCGTCGCCCACCTCGCGGGCCTGCTGCCGGCCCGGGGGCGCTGAGCGCAACTGCAACGACAGGCCGGTCGCGGCATGCGCCGGCCGCCGGCAAGGAGAGCCGAAATGCACCGAATCGATGTAAAGCTGCTCGACGAGCGCCTCAAGACCCATCCTCCCGCTTATGCCACCGAGGGCGCCGCGGGGCTCGACCTGCGCGCCTGCCTGCCGGGGCCCATCACCCTGCATCCGGGCGAGACCACGCTGGTGCCGAGCGGCCTCGCGATCCACCTCTCCGACCCCGGCCTCGCGGCGATGGTGCTGCCGCGCTCCGGGCTCGGTCACAAGCACGGCATCGTTCTCGGCAACCTCGTGGGGCTGATCGACTCCGACTACCAGGGGCAGATTTTCGTCTCGATGTGGAACCGCGGGCGTGCGAGCTTCACCATCGAGCCGATGGAGCGCATCGCGCAGCTCGTGGTGGTGCCGGTGCTGCAGGTCGGCTTCAACTTCGTCGAGGGCTTCGAGCAGAGCTCGCGTGGGGCCGACGGCTTCGGCAGCACGGGCAAGCACTGATGCATGCGGGCATCCCCACCGGTGTGCATGTGCTATGCCGGCGCGAGGGCCGCTTGCTGCTGATGCGGCGTGCCGGCACCGGTTTCTTCGACGGCCTCTTCAGCCTGCCCGGCGGCCATGTCGAGCCGGGCGAGTCGGTGCGCGCGGCGGCGCGGCGCGAGCTGCGCGAGGAGACCGGGCTGGAGGTCGAGGAGGGCGCGCTCGCGTGGCTGGGCGTGGTTCATCGGCGTTCGGATACCAACCGCATCGACTTCTTCCTTGCCGCCGAACGCTTCGCCGGCGAGCCGGCCATCCTCGAGCCGCACAAGTGCGATCGCCTCGAATGGCACGCCCCCGGGACACTGCCCGAGCACATGGTCGATTACGTGCGCGCCGCGCTCGCGGCCGGCCCGGCGCCGTGGATCCTGGAACTCGGCTGGGAGGAGACCGTCCCGGCGCAGGCGCCCATGTCCGGATCGTCGCCGCAAACCGGCTCCCCCGAAACCGTGAGGGCTCCTGTAGGAGCGGCGCAAGCCGCGAATGCAGCCGCACGTTGATCAACGCGGTTGCAGAACCCCCAAGCGGATCGACGCGGCTGCAGAACCCCGCCGCGGTGTTCGCGCCTGCCGGCGCTCCTGCAGAAGACATCGCACCGCGAGGCGCTTGCAGGAGCGGCGAAAGTTGCGGAGCGGGCGCTTGCTATAATCGTCGCCACCGCTCACCTCACCTGCGCCGCGCCGGGCCTGCGTGTGGCCCTAGGAGAACCATGGCATGAAGATTTCGACGAGCACGCTCGCCCGCTGCGCCGCCGGCTTGGGGCTATCCCTCGGACTCTCCGCCGCCGGCGCCGGCGAGCTCCCCAAGGTCGATCTCGCGCGTGCGGCCGAGATCAGCGCGGCGCGCTGCGGGCTTTGCCATGGCATTGACGGCGACAGCTCCTCGCCGCTCTACCCGCGCCTGGCCAGCCAGCACCACCAGTACATCGCCAAGCAGCTCGCCGACTTCAAGGCCGGGCTCCGCAAGAGCGACACCATGGCGAGCATGGCGACGGACCTCACGCCCGAGGAGATGCTCGCGCTCGGCGTCTATTTCGAGCAGAAGCCCACCAAGCCGCGCCCCGCACGGGATGTCGAGCTTGCCGGGGTGGGACGCTACATCTTCCACCGCGGCAATGAATCCTCGGGCGTTCCCGCCTGTGCCGGCTGCCACGGCGAGGCCGGCCACGGCACCGACCAGCTGCCGCGCCTGGCCGGACAGGTGCCGCGCTACATCGAGGATCAGCTGCGCTCCTTCAACAAGCGCGAACGCACCAACGACAACGCCATCATGCACTCGATCGCCTCGAAGCTCACCGAGCTCGAGGTCAAGGGCGTGGCGATGTACATCAGCTCGCTCGAGTGATCCCCTCGCGGCGCGTGCGCCGCCGCGGGCGCGGCCGTCCGCGCCCGCTCACTCCAGGGTGTCGGCCCAGATGTGGTACGCCCATTTCAGCGCGGTGCGGCCTTCGGCGACGCTGGCCTCCTCCGACAGCCCGCCCGCCCCCGGCACCGGCAGCAGCTGTGCCTTGGCGGCGTCGTACTGGTGCACCGAGGCCACGTGCATCGCCGCGCGGTCGTCGACGAAGCTGTAGCAGGTGTTCATCACCACCGGGGTGGGATTCGGCGGCAGGCCGGCGAGGTCGTTGAGGATCGCCGCTGCGACCACCTTGGCGTGCTGGTTGGCCATGTGGCCGGATTTCGGCATGCCGGGGGCGGGGAACACCGCATCGCCGATCACATGCACGCCGGGCATGCCGCGCGCACCGAAGGCGAGCCAGTCGACCTCGGCCCAGGCGTCGTTGATCAGGGCCAGGCCGCTGCGGGTGGCGAGTTCGCCGGCGCGCATCGGCGGGATCACGTTGAGCACGTCCGCGCGTACGCGCTCGAATTCGAACTCGGCCTCGCACGTGGCGGCGTCCACCGCCAGCAGGGTGCTGTTGGGGCGGTATTCGATCATCGTTCCGTAGCGTGCGAAGGCGCGCTCGAAGAGTGCCTTCTTGGCGATGATGCCTTCGTTGGCGTCGAGCACCAGCAGCTTGGAGCGCGGCTTGGTGGTGCTCAGGTAATGGGCGACCACGCAGGCGCGCTCGTAGGGGCCGGGCGGGCAGCGGTAGGGTGCGCGCGGGATGGTCATCGCGAACACGCCGCCGTCGGGCATCGCCTCGAGCTGGGCGCGCAGGATCGCGGTCTGCGGGCCGGCCTTCCAGGCGTGCGGGATGCGCTCCTCGTTGCCGGCCAGGCCCTCGATGCGCGCGGACTCGAAGGCCACGCCGGGGGCGAGCACCAGGCGGTCGCCGGCGATCTCGCCATGGCGCGCGGTGCGCACG
Organism: Thauera sp.; assembly: GCA_016790365.1. Lineage (GTDB taxonomy): Bacteria > Pseudomonadota > Gammaproteobacteria > Burkholderiales > Rhodocyclaceae > Thauera. Next base: position 5,046 of record JAEUNQ010000035.1, read on the forward strand.
CTGCGGCGGCCGGGTTCGACGCCGAGCGCCTCGTCGGTGATCACGCGCACGCCCCAGTTGCTGCGCAGGCGCTCGTAGTCGAGGGTGATGTCGGCCATCTTCTTGAGGCCGCCGATCACCAGGTTGGACATCGGACAGGACACGAAGGCGGTTTCCCGCTCGATCAGGCTGACGTCGACCGCGCCCTCGCTCCACATGCGCAGGTACTTGGCCGTGGTGGCGCCGCCGAAGCCGCCGCCCACCACCACGATGTGGGGGCGTGCGCGCGCGCTGGCGATGCGGGGGAGGGCGAGCGCGGCGGCGGTGGCCGCGGTGGCGCGCAGGAAATCGCGTCGGTGCAGGTTCATGCGTTTCCTCTTCCTCAGCGCTGTTCGGAGAACCAGGTGGCGATCAGCTCGAGCTGCTCGTCGGTGTAGCCGCGCACGATCTGGTGCATGATCGTCGCCTCGTGCTCGCCGGAGCGAAAGTCCGCCAGCATGCTCAGCAGCTTCTCGCGCGGCCGTCCCACGAGCGGCTCGTACACGCTGCGCCCGCCGGTGCCGTGGCAGTTGGCGCAGGTGGCGGCGAGGTTGCGTGCCAGGTGGGGGTCGGCTGCCTGGGCCGGGGCGACGGCGCCGGCCAGAACGAACGCGCTGGCGAGGAGTCTGTTCTTCATTGTGCGGATTGCCTCGATGGAGCGCCCGTGGGGGCGGAGGACGATGCTGCGCTGCGCCAGGGCGGCGCCGGCTGTGCGAGTATAGCCGCCCTCGGCGGCCACGCGCCGCCACCGCGGCCGGTGGTGGGCGCCCCCCACGGCGCGTCATGCGAACCCTGCAGGAGAACCGGATGGACCAGAAACGAAGACAACTGCTGCACGCCGCCGGCGGCCTCGGCGTACTGGGCCTGCTCGCCACGGCCGGGCTGATCTCGCCCGCGCAGGCGCGGGCCGCCGCCGCACGGCCGGGCTTCGACGCGCGCGAGCTGAACGCCGCGCTCGCCGCGCTGGGTGCGCAAGACGCCGGCGCGAGTTCCGATCTGAGCCTCACCGCTCCCGACATCGCGGAGGTCGCCAATGCGGTCTCGGTCGAGGTGAAGAGCCGCCTGCCCGGCACCGACCGCATCGCGATCCTGGTCGAGAAGAACCCCTTTCCGCTTGCCGCGGTGTTCTCCATCCCGGAGGGCACCCAGCCCGAGGTGATCACCCGGCTGAAGATGGCGCAGAGCGCGGACGTGGTCGCGCTGGTGCGTGCCAACGGCCGCTTCCATATCGCGCGCAAGGCGGTCATCGTCACCATCAGCGGCTGCGGCTGAGGCCGTGCCGGCACAGGAGAGCGAATCCATGGCAAACCCGATGCGTATCCGTGCGGATGTCCGCGACGGTGTAACCGATGTCCGCATGCAGATCCCTCATCCGATGGAGAGTGGCCAGCGCAAGGACGACAAGGGCGCGATCATCCCCGCGCACTTCATCACCCAGCTCGAGATCCGTCACGGCGAGCGCCTGGTTTTCGGCGCCGAGTTCGGCCCCTCGGTCTCGGCCAACCCCTTCCTGCGTTTCCGCTTCAAGGGCGCTGCGGCCGGTGACCGCCTGGTCGCGCGCTGGGTGGACAGCCGTGGCGAGAGTCGCAGCGACGAGGTCGCGATCACCTGAGCCTCCATGGGTGCAAGTCCGGTCTTTGTCGGCGAATTTTACAGTTTTCTGCTTTATTGGTTTTTTTCCGGGCTGAAATCGAATCAAAACAATTGTTTGTGCAGTTTGGCAAGAATTTTGCTTATCGCCTCGCGTCACTTACACCGAGGATGAAGCGATGAATCTGGTCAAATTGGGATTGCCCGTGGCGCTTGCCGCGATGAGTACGACGGCTGCGGCCGCGCTGGTGGATCTGAGCAGCTGGACGGCTCAGGGGGGGAGTTCGAACTGGCAGGTTGCCGCAGACAAGAATTCGGTCCTGCAGTCGGTCAATGGCAACCCGACGGTGTTCTTTTCGGGCAGCAACGATCGCGGTAACGTCCTCTCCGGCAAGATCCGGGTCCAGACCACCAGCGACGACGACTTCATCGGTTTCGTGCTCGGCTACAAGTCCGGTGATGCGAGCGCCGCGAGCACGGACTTCATCCTGATCGACTGGAAGCAGGCGACACAGGTGAATGGGAACTGCACCGGGAAAGTCGGGCTGGCGATTTCGCGCGTAGCCCAGGGCCTGGCGGATGGCAGCGGGACCTGGTGTCACGACCCCGCCAAAGGCGTGACCGAACTTGCGCGCGGGACCACGCTGGGCAGTACGGGCTGGGCGGACAACACCGAGTACCTGTTCGACCTCGTGTTCACCGCGACGAACATCCAGGTCAAGGTCGATGGCACGACCGAGCTGAACGTGAACGGCAGCTTCGCCGACGGCAGCTTCGGCTTCTACAACTACTCGCAGCAGTCCGTGCGCTATTCGGCGATCACCGAGGACGTCGCGCCGCCCACGAACTCGGTGCCGGAGCCGGGCGTGCTCGCGCTCCTCGGCATCGGCCTGCTGGCCGGGATCGGTGGCGTGCGCAGGCGCAAGGCCTGAACGCCTGCCCCGGCGGGCGCGGCGATGCGCCCCCGCCGGAGCTCATGTGCGGGGGTCCGGCTCGGGGGCGAACAATTCGCAGAAGCGCAGCTCGACCGGATAGGGGAAGAAGTCCTCGACATGGCCGTCGCGGATGCGCTGTTGCGCGTCCTGCCAGAACTTCGGCGCGAGCAGGTCGCGGTGGTGCTTGAGGAAGGCCTTGCGCACCCGCGGCACGCCGAGCAGGAAGGTGGCGAACTCTTCCGGAAAGACGTCCATCGGCCCGGCCGAATACCACGGCTCGCCCGACATCTCCATCTCCTCGTAGGGCGCCGGCGGGATCCTGCGGAAGTTCATGTCGGTCATGTACTCGATCTCGTCGTAGTCGTAGAACACGACGCGGCCGTAGCGCGTGACGCCGAAGTTCTTCCACAGCATGTCGCCGGGGAAGATGTTGGCGATCGCGAGCTCGCGGATGGCGTTGCCGTACTCCTTGACCGCCTCCTCGAGCTCCGCGTCGCTCGCCTTCTCGAGGTAAAGGTTGAGCGGCGTCATGCGGCGCTCGATGTAGAGGTGCTTGATGATCACCTTGTCGCCGTCGACCTCGAACGAGGACGGCGCCAGCGTGCGCAGCTCCTCGAGCAGCTCGGGGTGGAAGCGCGCCAGCGGCAGCGCCGCGTAGGAGAACTCCAGCGTGTCCGCCATGCGGCCGACCCGGTCGACGTGCTTGACCATCAGGTACTTGCGCTTGACCGTGGCGCGGTCCATGTTCTTCGAGGCACCGAACACGTCCTTGATGATCTTGAACACGTAGGGGAAGGACGGCAGCGTGAACACCAGCATCACCAGGCCGCGGATGCCCGGCGCGACGATGAACTGGTCGTTCGAGTGGCGCAGGTGCGAGACCAGGTCGCGGAAGAACATCGTCTTGCCCTGCTTGCCCAGGCCGAGCATGGTGTAGAGCTCGCTGCGCGGCTTGTTGGGCATGATCGAGCGCAGGAACTGCACGTAGCCCGAGGGCACCTCCATGTCGACCAGGAAGTAGGCGCGCGACAGCGAGAACAGCACCGAGATCCGCCACGGGTCGAGGATCAGCGTGTCCAGGTAGAGCAGGCCTCGTGCGTTGTGGCGCACCGCGATCGCGAACGGGGTCTCCTGGTAGCCATTGACCGTCTTGCCGATGATGTAGGCGGTCTTGTTGCGGTAGAAGGCGGAGTAAAGCACCTGGATCTGGCAGTTGACCTCCATCGGCGGCCACCCGCCGAGGTGGGCCTGCGCCGCGCGCATGACGAAATCGACGTCGCGGTCGAGATCCTCGAAGCTGCGCTGCCAGTCGAAGTCCTCGACGATGCGCCGGACGGTGGCACGCAGGCCGCGGTCGCGCGGGTAGTAGCTCGAATACACCGGCGGGTAGGACTCGATGTATTCGGTGGAGATCGCCGGGCGCGCGAACAGGTAGTCGTTGTTGAAGTAGCTGCGGTGCAGGATCTTGGTGGTGACCGAGTTGAAGAAGGTCTCGGCGAGCTCGGGCTGGCGGTG
>JAEUNQ010000250.1 GCA_016790365.1 Thauera sp.
CCGAGACCGAGCTGCTGAAGACCCCGAACCTGGGCCGCAAGTCGCTCAACGAGATCAAGGAAGTGTTGGCCTCCCGCGGGCTGACGCTTGGCATGAAACTGGAAAACTGGCCGCCGGCCGGGCTTGAAAAGCTCGGTTGAATCGCCGGGCAAGTGAGGAATTGAAATGCGTCACCGTAACGGTCTTCGCAAGCTGAATCGTACCAGCAGCCACCGCCAGGCGATGTTCCGCAACATGGCCAACTCGCTGCTGCAACACGAAGTCATCAAGACGACCCTGCCGAAGGCGAAGGAACTTCGCCGCGTGGTCGAGCCGATGATCACTCTGGGCAAGAAGCCCAGTCTCGCCAACCGCCGTCTGGCTTTCGACCGCCTCCGCGATCGCGACATGGTCGTCAAGCTCTTCGACGAGCTGGGTCCGCGCTACGCCACCCGCAATGGCGGCTACCTGCGCATCCTGAAGTGCGGTTTCCGCGATGGCGACAACGCGCCGATGGCCTACGTCGAGCTGCTCGACCGTCCGGACGTCGAAGCGGTGGAAGTCGAGGAAGCCGAGGCCGCGTAAACATCGCGACTCGCACGAAAGACCGGGCTTCTGCCCGGTTTTTTTTCGCCTGTGCGTGCTAGCGTCGAGCGCAACGCGCCCACGGGCGGACAGGACGGGAGGGTTGAAAGATGGCAGTGACTCTGGTGACCGGCGGTGCGGGCTACATCGGCTCGCATACCTGCGTCGAGCTTCTCGGCGCCGGGCAGGAGGTGGTGGTCGTGGATGACCTCTCCAACGCATCCTACGAGGCGGTACGTCGGATCGAGGAGCTCGGCGGCAAGCGCTTGGCCGCCTTCGTCGAGGGCGATGTGCGCGACCGCGCCGTGCTCGCGCGCGCCTTCTCGGAGCACGAGGTGGCGGCGGTGATCCATTTCGCCGCGAAGAAGGCGGTGGGCGAGTCAGTGTCGCAGCCGTTGGCCTACTACGACAACAACCTGCAGGGCCTGCTGTCGGTGCTGCAGGCCATGGATGCGGCCGGATGCCGGCGCATGGTGTTCAGCTCCTCGGCGACGGTGTATGGCGATCCGGCCTCGGTGCCGATCCGCGAGGACTTCCCTACCACGGCGACCAATCCCTATGGCTGGACCAAGCTCATGGGCGAGCAGATCCTGCGCGACCTCGCGGCCTCGGATGCGCGCTGGAACGTGGTGCTGCTGCGCTACTTCAACCCGGTGGGCGCGCACGCCAGCGGTCGCATCGGCGAGGATCCCGACGGCCTGCCCAACAACCTGATGCCCTTCGTCAGCCAGGTCGCGGTGGGCCGCCTGCCGCGCCTGCGCGTGTTCGGCGACGACTACCCCACGCCGGACGGCACCGGGGTGCGCGACTACATCCACGTGGTGGACCTGGCGCTCGGGCATCTGCGCGCGCTCGAACGGATTGGCGAGCTGCCCGGCGTGACCACGCTCAACCTCGGCACCGGGCGCGGCTACAGCGTGCTCGAGATGGTGCGCGCCTTCGAGGCGGCGAGCGCGCGGCCGGTGCCCTACGACATCGTCGCGCGCCGGCCGGGCGACATCGCCGCGTGCTGGGCCGACCCGGCGCAAGCCGAGCGGGTGCTGGGGTGGCGGGCGCAGCGCGACCTGCGGGCGATGTGCGAGGATGCGTGGCGCTGGCAGAGCGGAAACCCGCGGGGCTACGAAAGCGCTTGAGCCGCGCGCCCCGGGGTGACGGGCGCCGGCGTAGCGGTGGGCGTCGGTGGGCGGCCGGCTTGGCTTGGGCCTCAGCCGCCGAGCACCCTGCGCAGGTGCTGGCCCGTATGGCTCGCCGGATGCGCGGCGACCTCTTCGGGTGTGCCGCAGCACACCACCGTCCCGCCGCCGCCGCCCCCCTCGGGCCCCATGTCGATCAGCCAGTCGGCAGTCTTGATCACGTCGAGGTTGTGCTCGATCACCACGATGGTGTTGCCGTGCTCGCGCAGGCGCTGCAGCACCGCGAGCAGCATCTCGATGTCCTGGAAGTGCAGGCCGGTGGTGGGCTCGTCGAGGATGTACAGGGTGCGACCGGTGTCGCGGCGCGACAGTTCGAGGGCGAGCTTCACGCGCTGCGCCTCTCCGCCCGACAGCGTGGTTGCGCTCTGCCCGAGGCGGATGTAGCCGAGGCCCACGTCCATCAGCGTCTCCAGCTTGCGCGCGATACCTGGCACAGCGGAGAAGAACGCCAGCGCCTGCTCGACCGTCATTCCCAGCACCTCGTCGATCGTCCGCCCCTTGTAGCGGATCTCCAGGGTCTCGCGGTTGTAGCGACGGCCGTGGCAGACGTCGCAGGGCACGTACATGTCGGGCAGGAAGTGCATCTCGACCTTGACCAGGCCGTCGCCCTGGCAGGCCTCGCAGCGCCCGCCGCGCACATTGAAGGAGAAGCGCCCCGGGCTGTAGCCGCGCGCGCGCGACTCCGGCACGCCGGCGAAGAGCTCGCGGATCGGAGTCAGCAGGCCAGTGTAGGTCGCCGGGTTGGAGCGCGGCGTGCGACCGATCGGCGACTGGTCGACGTCGATCAGCTTGTCGAAGTGCTGCAGGCCCTCGATCGCCTCGTGCGGCGCGGGTTCGGTCGCGGCGCCGTTGAGGCGGTGGGCCGCGGCGCGCGCCAGGGTGTCGTTGATCAGGGTCGACTTGCCCGAGCCAGATACGCCGGTGATGCAGGTAAACAGCCCCACGGGCAGCGACACCTCCACCGCCTTCAGGTTGTTGCCGCGGGCGCCGACGATGCGCAGCTGGCGCTCCGGGTCGGGTCGCGCACGGCGCGCCGGGATGGCGATGCGGCGCCGGCCGGAGAGGTAGTCGCCGGTCACCGAGCGCGGGGAGGCGATGACCTCGTCCGGGGTGCCGTGCGCGACCACCTCGCCGCCGTGCTCGCCCGCGCCCGGGCCCATGTCCACCAGATAGTCGGCGCTGCGGATGGCGTCCTCGTCGTGTTCGACCACGATCACCGTGTTGCCGAGATCGCGCAGGCGCGCGAGCGTGGCGAGCAGGCGGTCGTTGTCGCGCTGGTGAAGGCCGATCGAGGGCTCATCGAGCACGTACATGACGCCGGTCAGGCCCGAGCCGATCTGGCTCGCCAGGCGGATACGCTGCGCCTCGCCACCCGAGAGGGTGTCGGCAGAGCGGTCGAGCGAGAGGTAGTCCAGGCCGACGTCGATCAGGAAGCCGAGGCGATCGGCGATCTCCCGCACGATGCGCTCGGCCACCTGGGCGCGCGCGCCGGAGAGCCGCAGCCCGGCGAAGAAGTCGCGGCACTCGCCGAGGGGCATGTGGCCGACCTCGTGCAGCGGCTGCCCGCCGACCAGCACGTGGCGCGCCTCGCTGCGCAGCCGCGTGCCGTGGCAGGCCGGGCAGGGGCGGGTGGCGCGGTACTTCGACAGCTCCTCGCGCACCGCCACGGCGTCGGTCTCGCGCAGGCGGCGTTCGAGGTTGGGCAGGATGCCCTCGAAGGGATGCTCCTTGAGCACCATGCGGCCGTTGTCGGCCATGTAGCGGAAGGCGATCTTCGTCCGCCCCGAGCCGTCGAGCACGATCTCGCGCACGCGCACCGGCAGCGCCTCCCAGGGCGTCTCGATGTCGAAGGCGTAGTGCGCCGCAAGGCTCGCCAGCATCTGGAAGTAGAACTGGTTACGCCGGTCCCAGCCGCGGATCGCGCCCGAGGCCAGCGACAGCTCGGGGTGGACCACCACGCGCGCCGGATCGAAGAACTCGACCTCGCCCAACCCGTCGCACTTCGGGCAGGCGCCCGCCGGGTTGTTGAAGGAGAACAGGCGCGGCTCGAGCTCGGCGAGCGCGAAGCCGCACACCGGGCAGGCGAAGCGGGCGGAGAACAGGTGCTGGCGCCCCGAATCCATCTCCACCGCGAGCGCGCGCCCGTCGGCGTGGGTCAGCGCGGTCTCGAAGGACTCCGCCAGGCGGCCGCGCAGGTCGGCGCGCACCTTGACGCGGTCGATCACCACCTCGACATCGTGGCGGCGGCCCTTCTCCAGCGCGGGCAGGGCATCGAGCTCCATCACCTCGCCGTCGACCCGCACGCGCACGAAGCCCTGCGCGCGCAGGTCGGCGAAGAGGTCGACCAGCTCGCCCTTGCGACCGGCCCCCACCTGTGCGAGGATCATCAGATTCGTGTCCTCGGGCAGGGCGAGCACGTGGTCGACCATCTGCGCCACGCTCTGCGCCTCGAGCGCGTGCCGCGGGTGCTCGGGGCAGTGCGGCGTGCCGGCGCGTGCATAGAGCAGGCGCAGGTAGTCGTGGATCTCGGTGACCGTGCCGACCGTGGAGCGCGGGTTGTGGCTGGTCGCCTTCTGTTCGATTGCGATCGCCGGCGACAGGCCCTCGATCAGGTCGACGTCGGGCTTCTCCATCAGCTGCAGGAACTGGCGGGCGTAGGCCGACAGCGACTCGACGTAGCGGCGCTGGCCTTCGGCGTACAGGGTGTCGAAGGCCAGCGAGGACTTGCCCGAGCCCGACAGGCCGGTGATCACCGTCAGCCGGTTGCGCGGCAGATCGAGGCTGACGTTCCTCAGGTTGTGCGTGCGGGCACCG
>JAEUNQ010000101.1 GCA_016790365.1 Thauera sp.
CGCGTCACCGACGCCGACGAGGAGGTGGTGATCTCGCACAACTGGGCGGAACTGCGCCGCTTCATGTGGGACTACGTCGGCATCGTGCGCACCAACAAGCGCCTGCGCCGCGCCCAGCACCGCATCCGCCTGCTGTCGCGGGAAATCCACGAGTTCTATTCCAACTTCCGCGTCAGCAACGACCTGATCGAGCTGCGCAACCTGGTGACGACCGCAGACCTCATCGTGCGCTGCGCGCTAAAGCGCAAGGAAAGCCGCGGCCTGCACCACTCGCGTGACTATCCCGACACCCTCGCGCGCGCGCGTGACACGGTGCTGCGCCCACACGCTCCCAACACCCGCAAGCGCTGAAAGACCGGGAAACCGCTCGCTGCGATCCTCGTCGAGCGCATCAGGGGCGCGCGCCCTCCCCCTGCGACACGTGCGCCGAGCAGTGCCGCAACCAGATCCTGAGCAGTCTGAAGCTGCCAGCGGAAAGGTTGTCGGGCACGAGCATGAACCTTCGCGCGCCCGAACCCGCCACCACACTCGCGGACACGGCCACCGGAACGAGTGCGAACCAGGCGGCGTTCGGCAGAACCACCTGGGAACCCACTCGAACCCTGAACAAGCCACCCGCACCGTCGGATTCGCGCACCAGCTCGAGCAAGCCGTCGCGCTCCAGCCAGAGCGAGCAAGCCTCCAGGCTCGCCTGCGCCCGTAGTCCGCGAACCAGGGAGGCCCCGAGCAGCGTCCAGGCGCCGCACGCCAGAGCCCAATCGACCGCTCCGCCACTCGCGGGAAGGAGTGCCGGGACATGAAAAAGCGCCAGTGCGGCCGCGACATGCACGACCCACACCGACGCCCTGATCATCTTCGAGCCACGCAGCTTCAGTTCGACCGGAAACTCCATGTCGTCCTGCCGCGCACGAAGATCACACCCGACGGAACACCAGCGTCCCGTTGGTGCCGCCAAAGCCGAAGTTGTTCTTCATCGCCACCTCGATCTTCATCTCGCGGGCGACGTTGGCGCAATAGTCCAGGTCGCACTCAGGATCCTGCTCGAAGATGTTGATCGTGGGAGGCGAGATCTGGTGGTGGACCGCAAGCGCGGTGAACACCGACTCCAGGCCGCCCGCGCCACCAAGAAGGTGGCCAGTCATCGACTTGGTGGAGTTCACCACCAGCTTCTTCGCTGCATCCACCCCAAACGCGAGCTTGATCGCGTCGGTCTCGTTCTTGTCGCCGAGCGGGGTGGAAGTGCCATGCGCATTGAGGTACTGGATCTGATCCACGTTGACGCCGGCATCCCTCATCGCACTGACCATGCTGCGACGCGGACCATCGGTGTCGGGCGCGGTCATGTGATAGGCATCGCCGCTCATGCCGAAACCGGCAACCTCGGCGTAGATCTTTGCCCCGCGACGCTTCGCATGCTCGTATTCCTCGAGCACCATGACACCGGCACCCTCGCCGAGCACGAAGCCGTCGCGCCCCTTGTCCCACGGCCGGCTGGCGGTGGCAGGGTCGTCGTTGCGGGTGGACAAGGCCTTCGCCGAACCAAAGCCGCCGATGGCGAGGTTGGTCACGGTGGATTCAGAACCACCGCATACCATCACGTCGGCGTCGCCGTAGCCGATCATCCGCGCACCCATGCCGATCGCATGCAAACCGGTGGTGCACGCGGTGACCACCGCGAGATTGGGGCCCTTCATGCCGAACATGATGGACAGGTTGCCCGAGATCATGTTGATGATGGTGCCCGGGATGAAGAAGGGCGAGATCTTGCGCGGGCCGCCACCGAGAAAGTCGTTGTGCGTCTCCTCGATCATCGGCAGGCCGCCGATCCCGGAACCGATATTGATGCCGATACGGTCGGCATTCGCGTCGGTGACCTCGATGCCGGAGTCGCGGATCGCCTGGATGCCCGCAGCCATGCCGTAATGGATGAAGACATCCATGCGGCGCGCCTCCTTGGGCGACAGGTAGGCGGAAACGTCGAAGTCCTTCACCTCGCCAGCGATGCGGGAAGCGAAGTTGCTCGCGTCGAAACGGGTGATCGGACCGATGCCGCTCTTGCCGGCGATCAGGTTGGACCAGGCTTCGGTAACAGTATTGCCGACAGGCGAGATCACGCCCAGACCGGTGACGACGACTCTACGACGCGACA
>JAEUNQ010000110.1 GCA_016790365.1 Thauera sp.
CGAGGACGTCAGCCTCACCGACTGGATCGCGCCCTACTCCCGCATCACCGCCGCCGCCACCGGCGAGGACAACGAGACCCTGCTGCGCGGCACGCTCGGCCGCCTGCTGTTCTCGGGCGACGAGGTGAGGAAGTCGGTGAAAGTGATCTCCGGCGGCGAGCAGGGCCGCATGCTGTTCGGCAAGCTGATGCTGTCGCGCCCCAACGTGCTGCTGATGGACGAGCCGACCAACCACCTCGACATGGAATCGATCGAGTCGCTCAACACCGGGCTGGACAAGTTCAACGGCACGCTGGTGTTCGTCTCGCACGACCGCGAGTTCGTGAGCTCGCTGGCCACGCGCATCATCGAGATCAAGCTGGATCACCAGATCGTGGATTACCGCGGGACGTACGAAGAGTATCTGTCCTCGCAAGGGCTGGACTGATCCGAAGCGATCCGCGGGAGCAACTGTCTGTGGGAGCGGGCTTGCCCGCGAATGTCGCAAGATCACCCGCCACTTTCACGGCCAAGGCCGCTCCCACGGAAGTCGGTTCAGGACCACAACTCGCGCAGGGGCGTGTCGGGCGCAAACCGGTGCGCCACCTGCGCCTGCAGCAGCTCGGCGGTGGCGAGCGCGTCGGTGAGCGCGTGGTGGGCGCGATAGCGCGGCAGGTGGTAGCGCGTGCGGCTATCGGCGAGGCGGATCGACACCGGCGCCGGCCTCTTGCCGAACAGGCGGGCAAAGAAGCCAGGCCGGGCGGCGCGGTGGATGCGCGCCTCGAGATCCATGGTGTCGATGACCGGGAACTCGATGCCCTCGCCGATGCGCGCCGCGAGCGCGCGGTCGAGGAAGCTGCGCTCGATGTCGCGGCAGTGCACCACCACCACCCGGCCCGCCAGCGCTGCGAGCAAGTCGTCGATGACCGCGCCGAAATCCGGCGCGGCCTCGATCTGCGCGTGGGTGATGGCGTGGATGACCACCGATTCGGCGTTGAGCTCGATGCGCGGACGCACCACCCAGTAGCGCGAGGCGCTGGAGGCGATGCGCTCGAGCGTCATCGGCAGCAGGCCGATGCTCACGATCTCGTCGCGCGCCGGATCGAGCCCGGTAGTCTCGACGTCGATCGCCACCATCGGCACCTCGGCCAGCGGCGTGTCGCCCGCCACCGCGCCGGCGGCGTAGAAGGCGCGCAGGCGCGGGTCGTGCGCGGCCTCGGCGAGCGCCGCGAAACGGGCCGGCCAGTCCGGCGCGGACGCCCCGTCGGCCTGGCCGGCAGCCTTCCCTGCCCGGACGCCGGCCCTGCCCTGCGCACCCTTCAGATCTCCGAGGTGAAGCATGGCCGGCGCCTCAGTTCGCCCGCCCGGGCTGGTAGCGGTACTTGAGGAATTTCTGCGCGTTCCCCAGGATCAGGAAGGCGTCGCGCAGGCTCTTGCGCTCGAATTCGGAGAGCTTCTCCGGGTCGATGCTGTTGTCCGGCTCCTCGCCGGCGGCGAGCGACTCGGCCTGGTGGCGGGCGCGCACCATGGAGATGAACTCCAGCGCGTCGAACAGGTCCTGGCCCCGCCCGAGCGGCAGGATGGCGGCGTCGATGATGTCCTTGAGGCGCTCGAAGGAATTCAGCGACTCCGAACCGATCGCCAGCGCATGCACGCGGATGAGATCGGCGAGCGGCGCGGTGCCGCGGCGCTTGATGTTGATCGCGCCGGTGTGGCGGCCGTCGGACTCGACCACGAAGTCCTTGAAGAAGCCCAGCGGCGGCGTGCGCTGCAGCGCGTTGCGCGCCATGCAGGCAAGGAAGCGCGAGTTGCCGCGGGCCTTGCGCGCGATGAGTTCGCGCAGGCGGTTCGCCCACGCGGTCTTGCCCCACACGCCGTCGAGGTCGAAGAAGATGCCGGCGTGGAGGAGGGACTCGGGCGTGGGGCGTTCGATCCAGTCGGTGAAGGTACGCTCCCACGCCGCGAGCGGTTGCCGCCACTTGCCGTTGGTCGCCATCACGCCGCCGGTGCAGTAGCTGTAGCCGCAGCGCGCCAGGCCGTCGCTGACGAAGGTGGCGAGCGCCTTGAAATAGGCGTCGTGCTGCGCGGGGTCGAAGCGGTTGTCGAGCACCAGCGCGTTGTCCTGGTCGGTGACGAGCAGCTGCTCCTGGCGCGCCATCGAGCCGAGCGCGAGGAAGCAGTACGGCACCGGCGGCGGGCCGAGCTCGGCTTCGGCGAGCTCGAGCAGACGCTGCTTGAAGCTGCGCCCGATCGCCGCCATTGCGCTGCCGATCATCTGCGAGCTGGCGTCCTCATTCACCATGCGCGCGAAGCAGGCGCGCACCTCGGGCACCAGGGTGGCGAGCTCGTCCTGCGACTGCTGGCGGAAGATGCTGCCGACCAGGAACAGGCTGTTGCGCGACTCGTAGCGGATGATGTCGGACAAGGCCACCACCCCGACCGGGCGCAGGTTGTCGAGCACCGGCAGGTGGTGCACGTTGTGGCGCAGCATCACCAGCATGGCCTCGAACACGAGCTGGTTGTGGTTCACCGACACCACGCCGGACGACATGATCTCGGTGGCCGGCGTGTCGTAGGCCAGGCCGGGCGCCACCAGCCGGGTGCGCAGGTCGCGGTCGGTGATGATGCCCGAGAGCTGGGGCAGGCCGGGCACGTCGGGGTGGTCGTCCACGATCAACAGCGAGGAGACGCCCTCCTCGCTCATGCGCTGCGCCACCTCGCGCGCCGTCGCCGTGCTGTCGAGCGTCACCGCGGCGCGGCCCACCAGCGTATCGACCGTGGCCGACAGCAGGTCGTTGGCGTCTTCCTTGCGCGACATGGCCTGGCGCAGGCGGGTCTTGTCCTCGACCTCGACGTAGTCGGCAAAGCTCTCGTACTGGTCGAAGAGCTCGGCGAAGACCTCGCGCGGGATCAGATAGATCAGCGAATCCTCCAGCGCCACCACCGGGAAGCGCACCCGCCCGCTGCGCAGCAGGCCGAACTCGCCGAAATAGCCGCCCTCGGTAAGGCGGTTGTAGAGCGTGCCGTTGCGCCGGAACACCTCCACCGCCCCGCTGCGCACCAGGTGCCAGTATTCGGCCACCTCGCCGAACTCGACGATGCGCTCGCCGGCCTTGTAGTAGCGCACGTCGATCACGGCGGCGGTGCGCTGCAGCGCTTCCTCGGACAGCTCGTCGAAGGGCCGGTGCGCGCGGAGGAAATCGAGGATCTCGAGTTGTTCGACTTGCATGGCGGGTTCCGTCATTCAAAAGCGATTCGCGGGCAGGCCCGCACCCACCACAGCGTCGCCATGGGAGCGGGCCTGCCCGCGAAGTTTGCCTGAAGCCGGCGCGACGCCGGCGAACGGCACCACGACGTCAGCGCGCGCGCGGCTCCGAGGCCAGGCCCTTGATCACCGCCACCGTCGACATCAGCAGCACGATGGTGAAGGGCAGGCCGGTCGACACCGCCATCGCCTGCAGCGCCACCAGGCCACCGCCGAGGATGAGCGCGATCGCGACCAAGCCCTCGAACACGCACCAGAACACGCGCTGCGGCGTCGGCGCATCCACCTTGCCGCCCGCGGCGATGACGTCGATCACCAGCGAACCCGAGTCGGACGAGGTCACGAAGAACACCACCACCAGGATGATGGCGATGAAGGAGGTGATCTGCGCCAGCGGCAGCGCATCGAGCATGGCGAACAGCTGCAGCGGCAGCTCAGCCTTGGTGGCGGCCTCGTAGCCGTCGCGCACGAACTGGATGATCGCCGTCTCGCCGAACACCGTCATCCACAGCACGCAGGCCAGCGAGGGCACGATCAGCACCGAGACGATGAACTCGCGCACCGTGCGGCCGCGCGACACGCGCGCGATGAACATGCCGACGAAGGGCGACCACGAGATCCACCACGCCCAGTAGAAGGCGGTCCAGCCCTGCGAGAAGTTGGCGTCGTCGCGCCCGACCGGGTTGGACAGCGCCGGCAGGTGCTGGAAGTAGGCGCCGAGGTTGCCGAAGAAGCCGGAAAGGATGTCGAGCGTCGGCCCGACCGCGACCACGAACAGCAGCAGCAGCACGGCCAGGATCATGTTGATCTCGGACAGGCGCTTGACACCGGCGTCAAGGCCGGCCACCACCGAGAACAGCGCGATCGCGGTGATGCCGATCACCAGCACGATCTGCGTAGTGTTGCCGAGCGGCACGTCGAAGAGGAAGTTGAGGCCGGAGCTCGCCTGCGCCGCGCCGTAGCCGAGCGAGGTGGCGAGGCCGAACAGCGTGGCCAGCACGGCGAGGATGTCGATGACGTGGCCGGGCCAGCCCCAGATGCGCTCCCCCAGCAGCGGGTAGAACACCGAGCGCACCGTCAGCGGCAGGCCCTTGTTGAACGAGAACAGCGCCAGGCCGAGCGCCAGGATGGCGTAGATCGCCCACGGATGCAGCGCCCAGTGGTAGATCGTCGCCGCCATGCCGAGCCGGGTCGCCGCCTCGGCGTCCCCCGCCGCGGCGCCGAGCGGCGCCCAGTCGGTGCGCACGCCGTTCTCCATCGCCGTGCCGCCGAAGGCGCTGCCGAAGTGCGACAGCGGCTCGGACACGCCGAAGAACATCAGCCCGATGCCCATGCCGGCGGCGAACAGCATCGAGAACCAGCCCAGGTAGGTGTAGTCGGGCGTGGCCTCGGTGCCGCCGAGGCGCACCTTGCCCAGCGGCGAGATCGCCAGGCCGAGGCACACCAGCACGAAGATGTTGCCGGCGCTGATGAAGAACCAGTCGAGGTTCGAGGTCAGCCAGCCGCGCATGGCGGTGAACATCGGCTCGACCTGGTTCTGGAAGGCCAGCGTCAGCACCACGAAGGCAACCACCAGCAGCCCGGAGATCGCGAACACGCGGTTGTGGATGTCGAGGCCGAAGGGCCCGACCTCGAGGACGATATTGTCCTGGCCGACCTTGTAGTCGGTGTCGATCGGATTGACCGCCCCCGAGGGGGCCATCGGATCGCTGCCATCCGTCATTGCAGCTCCTTGTCGTCATGGGGGTTCTTGGAATTTGCGCGCACGGCGAAGCCTCTGCCGCAGCGGAGAGGGCCGGAGTCTATCATTTTTCGACATATATTTTGCACAAATGCATTAGAACGAATGGGAACGTGCCCGGCCTCGTCCGTACCTGCGGCCCGCCCGCAGCGGCACGGCAGGCGGCGACTCGGCTAGAATCGAGGGCTGCGGAGAACCCCATGATCGGCCTCTTTCTCGTCACCCACGGCACCCTCGGCGAAGCGCTGATCCAGTGCGTCTGCCACGTCCTCGACAAGCGTCCGCCGCTGCTCGGCCTGTCTGCGGGCGAGGATCCCGCCGACGCCTTGCCGCTCGCACGCAGGATGATCGCCACGGTGGATGAAGGCGATGGCGTGCTGCTGCTCGCCGACCTCTACGGCGCCACCCCTTGCAACGTCGCCACGCGGCTGATCGAGCCGGGTCGCATCGAGCTCGTCGCAGGGGTCAACCTGCCGATGCTGCTGCGCCTGCTCACCCACCGCGACGGCGACCTGGACACCCTGGTCCGGCGCGTGGTCGGCGGCGCGGGCGACGGCGTGACGCGCGTGCAGCCCGGCTGAGCGACGCCTCCACACCACCATACGAACGAACGCACCACGGAGAACCGCGAAGATGCCGCGAGGAGACGCCCCCATCATCAACAAGCTCGGCCTGCACGCACGCGCCTCGGCCAAGCTTACCCAGCTCGCGAGCAGCTTTCCCTGCGAGGTCTGGCTCGAGCGCAACGGTCGCCGGGTCAACGCCAAGAGCATCATGGGCGTGATGATGCTGGCGGCCGCACGCGGCACCACGATCACGATCGACACCCAGGGCGAAGGCGCCGACGAGGCGCTGCTGGCCATCCAGGATCTGGTCGCCGATCGCTTCGGCGAAGGGGAATGAGATGCCGTTCACGCTGCACGGCCTGGCGGTCTCGCAGGGCATCGCCATCGGCCATGTCCACCTGGTCTCGCACGCGCTGCTCGAGGTCAACCACTACCACGTCGCACCGCGCTACCTCGAGGAGGAGCTCGCCCGCCTGGACGAGGCGGTCGCCACCGTCCAGGGCGAGCTGATCGGCCTCAAGGCGATCACCACCGCCGGCCAGGCGCACAGCGAGGTCGGCGCCTTCGTCGACCTGCAGCTGATGATGCTCGCCGACCCCATGCTGGTCGACGCGGCGCGCCAGCTCGTCACCGAACGGCGCTGCAATGCCGAGTGGGCGCTGGTGCAGCAGATGGAGCACCTGGTCGAGCAGTTCCGCCAGATCGAGGACCCCTATCTGCGCGAACGCCAGGCCGACGTGGTCCAGGTCGTCGAGCGCCTGGTCAAGGTGCTGCTCGGCCACCCCGGTCACTTGCCGCCGCGCCGTCGCGACGGGCTGGGCAGCATCGTCGTCGCGCACGACCTCTCGCCCGCCGACACGATCGGCTTCCGCGACCACAACATCGCCGGCTTCGTCACCGACGTCGGCGGGCCCACCAGCCACACCGCGATCGTCGCACGCAGCCTCAAGATCCCCGCGGTGGTCGGCCTTCACCATGTGCGCGACCTGCTCGAGGACGACGAGCTCATCATCGTCGACGGTACCCGCGGCGTGATCATCGTCGCCCCCGACGAGGAGATCGTCGAGGAATACCGCCTGCGCCGCAGCGAACTCGAGATCGAGCGCTCCAAGCTCAACCGCCTGCGCGACACCCGCGCCGCCACGCTCGACGGCGAGGAGGTCAACCTGCTCGCCAACATCGAGGGCCCCAAGGACCTGCCCGCGGTCAAGACCGCCAACGCCGACGGCATCGGCCTGTACCGCACCGAGTTCCTCTTCATCGGCCGCGACACGCTGCCCGACGAGGAAGAGCAGTACGAGGCCTACCGCGCCGTGGTCAAGGCCCTGCCCGGCAAGCCGGTCACCATCCGCACTTTCGACGTCGGCGCCGACAAGGCGCTCAACGGCGCCCAGGCGCGCGAGGAGCCCAACCCCGCGCTCGGTCTGCGCGCGGTGCGCTACTCGCTGGCCGAACCCAAGATGTTCAAGACCCAGCTGCGCGCGCTGCTGCGCGCCTCGGCGCACGGCCGCCTGCAGATCATGGTGCCCATGCTCGCCCACGCCCAGGAGGTCGACCAGTGCCTCGCCCTGGTCGAGAAGGCCAAGGCCGAGCTGCGCGCCGAGAAGGTCAAGTTCGACGAGGGCCTCCGCATCGGCGGCATGAGCGAGGTCCCTGCCGCCGCACTCTCGCTCGGCATGTTCATCCGCCGACTGGCCTTCCTGTCCATCGGCACCAACGACCTCATCCAGTACACCCTGGCGATCGACCGCTCGGACGAAGCCGTCGCGCACCTCTACGACCCGCTCCACCCCGCGGTGCTCAAGCTCATCGCCGGCACCATCTCCAGCGGCGCCCGCTTCGGCCTGCCGGTGTCGGTGTGCGGCGAGATGGCGGGCGACCCGCTGTACACCGAGCTGCTGCTCGGCATGGGCCTGCGCAACTTCTCCATGCACCCGGGCAGCATCCTCGAGATCAAGCAGCAGATCCTGCGCGCCGACCTCGGCGAGCTCGCCCCCAAGGTGCAGCGCATCCTCAAGATGGACGAACCGGCGCGCATCCGCGAGGCGGTGGAGCGGCTCACGGCCTGAGACTGCAGCCGCAAAGACTGCAGCTGCGGTTGAAGCGCACCGGCCATGGCAGTACAATCCAGCCTCGTTCGCGCCGACCGCAGGCCGGCCGCGAAATGCGGGTGTCGTATAATGGCTATTACCTGAGCTTCCCAAGCTCATGACGAGGGTTCGATTCCCTTCACCCGCTCCACTGCATCATTCTGCGGACTTCCGCAGAAGTCCAAGAGAGTCTGCAAGTCGTTGCCGCACAAGGACTTTTCCTCTCTTTGACGTTCTGCCGTGGTCCACTGCGATCCGCCTACAGCCGGGACTTTTAAGTCCACAAACAAGTCCATTTTTGCGGGCACAGCTGATTCCGGATTGTTGATGGAGGGGCGAGGTCGACGTGACCAGCATCTGGTTCCTGACTCATGTTCAGGAGCAAGAGCATGGCACTCTCAGACCTGGCCGTTCGACAGGCCAAGGCAACAGGCAAGGCATACACCCTCCCTGACTTGGATGGCCTCTCCCTGGCCGTCACGGCTGCAGGGGGCAGGACTTGGCACTTCCGCTACTACTGGGCGGGCAAGCAGAAGCGGATGTCGCTCGGCACCTACCCGGAGGTGACGCTTCGCGAGGCCCGCAGCCT
>JAEUNQ010000118.1 GCA_016790365.1 Thauera sp.
GCTCGCGCCGCTGTCGGGCACCTACCTGGTGTATTGCGAGTGCCAGCGCCAGGGCGAGGCGCCGATGAACATCGTCGCCGCGATGACCGGCGGCGACGCCGACGAGATGATGGTGCCCGGCCGCAACGGCATCTTCTACGATCGCCAGGGCCGTGACTGGCGCGCCAGCGTGGTCAAGGTGGTGGAGGCGCCGATCAGCGTGCGCCAGGCCTTCTGGTCGCCGTACAAGCGCATCGGCCGCATGATCGGCGAACAACTGCAGAAGTTCGCCGCTGCGCGCGACAAGGCGGTGAATGACCAGGCCGCGACCGGCGTTGCCGGCGCCAGCGCCAAGATCGAGGCGGCCCCGGCCGCCGCCGCGGCGCCCGCCGCAGCACCGGTCCCGTTCGACATCGCCAAGTTCGCCGGTATCTTCGCCGCCATGGGCCTCGCCCTCGGCGCGATCGGCACCGCGCTCGCCGCGGTGGTGTCGGCCTTCATCGGCCTGCCGGTTTGGCAGATGCCGCTGGTGGTTCTGGGGGCGCTGCTGGTGATCTCGGGTCCGTCGATGCTGCTCGCCTGGCTCAAGCTGCGCCAGCGCAACCTCGGCCCGCTGCTCGACGCCAACGGCTGGGCGGTCAATACGCGCGCGCGCATCAACATCCCCTTCGGCGGTGCGCTCACCGGCGTCGCGGCGCTGCCTCCGGGTGCATCGCGCGCGCTCACCGACCCGTATGCCGAGAAGAAGACGCCGTGGAAGAGCTGGCTCTTCCTCGTGCTGTTGATCGCGGCGGTGGTCGGGGCCTGGCAGCAGGGCTACCTCGACCGCTTCCTCGGTTGATCGGGGGCGCTCCAGCAGGCACGTAGTTCCATCCGGGGCCGGCCACCGGATGCGGGGTCATTTCCCCCGCTCCGCCGGCCGGCCCTTTTTCGTGGCGCGCGTGGCGTTCCAACATGAATCGCCGCGCGTCCGTTTCCGCACAACACCGACCATCACCCCACCGCCCCCCTGTAGGAGCGCCGCCAGGCGCGAAGACGGCGGTCCGGGAGACGATGCGGGTGCCGACCTCCACTGCCGCGTTCGCGCCTTGCGGCGCTCCTGCATGAACCGTCGCGGTGGGTGCGGAGGTGGCGCTGCGGCCCGCGGGGCGCGAACGTGCGCGGTCCTTGGGCTATGCTTCGCCCCCATGCTCGCTTTTGTCCAGGTCCTCGCCAGCGGAGTCGCGATCGGCTGTGTCTACGGCCTGGTCGCGCTTTCCTTCGTGCTCATCTACAAGGCCACCGAGACGGTCAGCTTCATGCAGGGCGACCTGCTGATGCTCGGTGCCTTCGCTGCCCTCGGCCTGCACGCCTTCGCGGGCTGGCCGCTCGTTGTCGCGGCGGTGGCGGCGGTGCTGGGGGTGGGCGTGCTCGGCGCCGTGCTCGAGCGCACCGTGCTGCGGCGCGCGCTCGGCCAGCCCCATCTGGTGGCGGTGCTGCTCACCTTCGGCCTGGGGATGATGATGCGCGGTGGCGTCGCCTCGGTGCCAGCGGCGGCGCAGGACATGCATCGCCTGCCCTTCGCCGCCGACACGCTGGCGATCGGCCCGCTGGTGCTCGCCACCAGCCACCTGTGGGTGATCGCCGCCACCGTGCTGCTCGCCGGCCTGCTCGCCGCCTTCTTCCGCCACACGCGCACCGGTCTCGCGCTGCGCGCGTGCTCGGAGGATGCGCGCAGCGCCGCGCTGATGGGCATCCCGGTGGCGCGCATGCACACCCTGGCGTGGGCGCTCGGCGCCGCGCTCGCCGCGATCGCCGGGCTGCTGCTCGCGCCGGTCACCTTCGTGCATCTGAACATGGGCTTCATTGCGCTGAAGGCCTTCCCCGCCGCGGTGCTGGGCGGGCTGACCAGCTTGCCGGGGGCGCTCGTGGCCGGTGTCTTCCTCGGCGTCGCCGAGGCGCTCGCCGGGCTGGCGCTGCCCGAAGGTGCGAAGGATTTCGTGCCCTACGTGCTGCTGATGGCGGCGCTGCTGCTGTTCCCGCAGGGGCTCGGCGGCGGGCGGGGCAGGGCGTGAGCGCGGCCCCGTTGCGCGGCGGTATGCCGGCCGTGCGCGCCGCGCTGCCCTGGCTCGCGGTGCTGCTGCTCGCGCTCGCCTGGCTGGGCACCGACTACGCGCTCGGCAAGGCGACCCTGGTGGCGACCTACGCCGTCGCCGGCCTCGGCGTGGTCGTGGTGGTGGGGCAGGCGGGGCAGATCGCGCTCGGCCAGGCCGCGCTGGTCGCGCTCGGCGCCTATGCCCAGGCGCTGCTGGTCGCGCGCGGCGTACCGGCGCCGCTGGCCTTGCCCGCCGCGGTCGCTGCCGGTGCGATGGGCGGCGCGCTCGCCAGCCTGCCGGCGCGCCGGCTCGGCGGGCTGTATTTCGGCATGAGCACGCTCGCCTTCGCCCTCATCGTCGAGGAGGCGCTCGCGCGCTGGGAGTCGCTCACCCATGGCGCCGCCGGCCTCGCCGTGGGCGCGTTCGCCTTCGCTGGCTGGCGCGCGGACTCCACCCTGGCGCAGGCCGCGGTCAGCGTCGCGGCGCTGGCGCTGGCGCTGCTGGCCTGTGCGCGTCTGCTGGCCTCGCGCCATGGCCGCGCCTGGCGCGCGGTGCGCGACGACGAACTCGCCGCCGCCGCCTGCGGCATCGACACGGATGCGGCGAAGATGCAGGCCTTCGTGGTCGGCGGCGCGCTGTCCGGGCTGGCGGGCGGGCTCTACGCGCACTGGATCGGCTTCATCAGCCCGGAGCAGTTCGGCCTGGTGTTCTCCTTCGAGCTGCTGATGCTCGCCTTCATCGGCGGCGCGCGCCGAATCGCCGGCGCGGCCTGGGGAGCGCTGGTGATCGTCGCCATCCCGCCGCTGATTTCCGTGCTGCGCGATCGCCTGCCTGGCGACTGGGCGCGCGCATCGGGGCTCGAGCTGCTGCTGTTCGGCGCGGTGATCGTCGCGGTCGTGCTGCTGCGCCCGGCCGGGCTCGCGGGAGGGGGGCAGGGGAGGGAGAGGTGAACCGGCGATGCGCTGAAGGCGCTTGATTCTTGCGCGGCGGCAGACGATAGTAACGCTCTCGTAATTATGAATGCAGTTTGTGCCGGAGCCCGCCATGAGCGCCTGGAGTTGCCCACACGACCTCAACGGAATCTGCCAGCGCGTGCGTGGCGCGATCTGCTCGCCGGGCATGCGCGGCTGCGAGCTCGAGGGCAAGGTGCGCTTCGCGCTCGATGAGCTCAACGAGCCGCGCAAGCCGGTGAAGGCGCGCCCGACCGAGGCGAAGCCCGAGCCCAAGCCGAGCGCGCCCGCCCCGCGCCGCCGCCTTCCGTTCTGATCCACGCCCCGCATTACCCGCCCGGCCCGGCTTGCGGGCCACCCGCGCGCGACCCTTGTCCTCCATGACATAGCCGCGTGCGGTCATCCAACCACCCTCCAGGAGTTCTCCCGATGAGCCCCTTGCGTCGGCTTGCGTTTGCGCTCGCCTCCTCGCTGTCCCTCGCCTGCGCCCTGCCCGCCGTGGCGGCGGGGGTGAGCGCCGATGAAATCGTCGTCGGCACCGTGTCCGACCTCTCCGGCCCGATCGCCATGCTCGGCGTGCCGGTGCGCGACGGCATGCTGATGCGCTTCGACGAGGCCAACGCCGCCGGCGGCGTGCATGGGCGCAGGATCCGCCTCGCGGTCGAGGACGCCGGCTACGACCCCAAGCGCGCGGTGCTCGCCGCGCGCAAGCTCGTGCAGCACGACCAGGCCTTCGCCTTCATCGCCAACATGGGCACGCCGGTGGTGATGGCGAGCATGCCGATCATCGTCGATGCCGGCCGCCTGCACCTGTTCCCGTTCTCGCCTCACCGCGCCACCTACGAACCGCTGCACCCGCTCAAGTTCCAGAACTTCGCGCCCTACCAGGACTACATGGAGGCCGCCACCCGCCACATGGTGCGCGAGCGCGGCTACCAGCGCAGCTGCCTGCTCTACCAGGACGACGACTACGGCCTGGAGGTCATGAAGGGCGTCGAGAAGGCCCTTGCCGGCCTCGGCACCGAACTCGTCGAGCGCACCAGCTACAAGCGCGGCGCCACCGATTTCTCCAGTCAGGTTGCGCGCCTGCGTGCCGCGCGCTGCGACCTCGTGGTGCTCGCAACCGTCGTGCGCGAGACGGTCGCGGCGATGTCCGAGGCGCGCAAGATCGGCTGGGACGTCGACATGCTCGTCACCGCCTCCGGCTACTCGGCGCAGACCCACGAGCTCGGCGGCGCCGCGGTCGAGGGCCTGTACGGCGTGTCGGTGCTGCCGCACCCGTACGCCGAGGGCGCCAACAGCCAGCTCGCCGCCTGGATCGAGCGCTACCGCGCGCGTTTCAAGGCCGAGCCCAATGTGTGGAGCGTGATGGGCTACACCCTCGCCGACCTCTTCGTGCGCACCGCCGAGGCCACCGGCCGCGAGCTCACCCCGGAGAGTTTTGCACGCACCCTCGAAGGCATGGAGTTCACCCGCGACTACTTCGGCAGCCCCGCCTACCGCTTCAGCGCCAATGACCACCTCGGCAACCGCAAGGGCCGACTCGCCCAGATCCGCAACGGGCGCTGGGAGCTGATCACCGACTACGTGGAGTGATGCGCGCGCGGCACGTGCGCAGGGCGCCGCGGCTCGTCGATCGCCCGGGCACGCGTTCTGCAGCGATAGGGCATCGATACGGCATCGACACGGCGAGGCCGCGGCAGGCGGCGCCCCAGCCCGCCTGCCGCGGCCGTATCGAAGCCGCGCCTCCGCGCCGCGCACCTTGCTCGCCGGATGGGGTACGCTTCACGCCATTCGCCGACCTTTCCGCTCCTCGATGACGCCTCCCCGCACGATCACCGTCGCCTTCACCGGCGCCTCCGGCCTGCCCTACGGCGTGCGCCTGGTCGAATGCCTGCTGCAGGCGGGTTGCCGGGTGTGGCTGCTGTATTCGCAGGTTGCCCAGATCGTCGCCCGCCAGGAGATGGACTGGAGCCTGCCAGCGCGCCCGGCCGAGGTCGAGGCCGAGCTCTCCGTCCGTTTCGCCGCCGCCCCCGGGCAGTTGCGCGTGTTCGGCCGCGAGGAATGGTTCGCGCCACCGGCCTCGGGTTCCAACCCGCCCGACGCCATGGTCGTGTGCCCGTGCACCGTCGCCACGCTGGCCTCGATCGCCGGCGGGCTCAGCCAGAACCTCATCGAGCGCGCCGCCGACGTCGTCATCAAGGAAGGCCGCAAGCTCGTGCTGGTGCCGCGTGAGACCCCGTACTCCGCGATCCACCTCGAGAACATGCTCAAGCTCGCCCGCCTCGGCGTGTGCATCCTGCCGCCCAACCCGGGCTTCTATCACCACCCGCAGACCGTGCAGGACCTGGTCGACTTCGTCGTCGCCCGCATCCTCGACCAGCTCGGCGTGCCGCACAGCCTGATGGCGCGCTGGGGCGAGGATCGCGAGCAGGCGGGCTGAAGCCTGCCGGCGCGGCTGCGCCTGCCCACCGGAGCGTTTCATGACCCCGCCGCCCGACACCCTCCCGCTGTTCCCGCTCAAGACCGTGCTCTTCCCCGGCGGCGTGCTGCCGCTGCGCGTGTTCGAGCCGCGCTACATGGACATGGTCACGCGCTGCATGCGCGAGCACACCCCCTTCGGCGTCTGCCTGATCGCCGCGGGAGAGGAGGTGGGCGAGGCCTCGGTGCCGCACCCGGTGGGCACCGAGGCGCTGATCGAGCGCTGGGACATGGAGCAGCCCGGCGTGCTCGAGCTGCTGGTGCGCGGCGGGCGGCGCTTCCGCATCGTCGACCACGAGCTCGAGCGCGACGGCCTGCTGGTGGGCAGCGTGCGCTGGCTGGAGGAGCCGCCCGCCGAGCCGGTGCCCGCCGCGCAGGCCGAGCTCCTGCCGCTGCTGCGCTCGATCGTCGAGGAACTCGGCGACCGCCTGCCGCCGCCGCACGACTTCGACGACGCCGCCTGGGTGGGCGCGCGCTACATCGAGCTCCTGCCCATCCCCCTGCTCGCCAAGCAGAAGCTGCTCGAGCTCGACGACATCCTCAGCCGGCTGGAGATCCTGCAGCAGTTCCTGCGCGAGCACGGCCTGCTGCCGAAGAAGGCCTGAAGGCCCTGTTCGCGGCTTGCGCCGCTCCTACAGGGGGGGGCGAGCGTGTGTCGGTCCTGTAGGAGCGCCGCCAGGCGCGAATGCGGTGTCCGTCTTCGTCGGCGACGGCGGTTGCTCTACGGCCCTATTCGCGGCTGGCGCCGCTCCTGCATCGCGCCGAGCCGCGACGTTTCGTGCAGGAGCGCCGCAAGGCGCGAAATCGCCGGGCGATCAGGCAGCGCACGCGCTCGCTGCCCGTGCCGCCGCTAGATCGAACGCGGTGTGGCGATCCCTTCGCCGAACAGGCCGGGTCGGGCGAGCTCGTCGAGGATGCGCCGCACCGGCGTGGGCAGGGCAGCTTCGGCGTGGGCGCCGAGCGGCAGCCAGCACAGCGCGCCGTCGTCGGCCAGGCCGTGGATCGAATGGGCGTGCAGCAGCAGCGGTCGCAGCTCGAGCACGAAATGGGTGAAGGCGTGGGTGAGCGGCGCGAGCGGCTCGGGCGCGGCGGTGGCGAGGCCGAAGCGCCGCGCGCTCCAGGCCTGCGCATCGTCCGCTTCGGCGGGCAGTTCGGGCAGCGCCAGCAGGCCGCCCCAGATCCCCGCCGGCGGGCGACGCTCCAGCAGCACCGCGCCCTGGTGCAGGATCACCGCACAGCGCGCGCCGCGCCGCGGCACCGCCTTCTTCGGACGCGCGGCGGGCAGCTCGGCGACACGGCCCTCGCGGCGGGCGACGCAGTCGTCGTGGAAGGGACAGCGCGCGCAGGCCGGCCGGCCGCGGGTGCACAGCGTGGCGCCGAGATCCATCTGCGCCTGGATGTAGCGGCCGATGCCGTGCTCCGGCAGCAGCGACTCGGCGAGCGTCCACAGCCGTGTCTCCACCGCCTTCTCGCCGGGAAAGCCCGCGACGCCGAACACCCGGCACAGCACGCGCTTGACGTTGCCGTCGAGGATCGCCACGCGCTCGCCCCAGGCGAAGGCGGCGATCGCCGCGGCGGTGGACCGGCCGATGCCGGGCAGCCCGGCGATCGCCGCGGCGCTGCGTGGAAAGTCGCCGCCGTGCTCGTCCATGACCACCCGCGCCGCGCGGTGCTGGTTGCGCGCGCGGGCGTAATAGCCCAGGCCGCTCCACAGCGCCATCACGTCCTCGACCGGCGCGGCGGCGAGCGCGGCGACGTCGGGGAAGCGCGCGAGGAAGCGCTCGTAGTAGGGGATCACGGTCTCGACCCGGGTCTGCTGCAGCATGATCTCGGACAGCCAGATGCGGTAAGGGTCGTGGCCGCCCTGCCAGGGCAGGTCGTGGCGGCCGTGCTCGCGCTGCCATGCCATCAGCCGGGTGGAAAAGTCGCTCATGTCCGCTTTGGTCCCTTGCCTTGCCTGCGCGCTCGACGCTGCCCGCGCGCGCGGCGATAATCCCGTCTTTATTCCCATCCGAGCAGCGCGGCCCACCGCGCCCGTCCGTCCATGACCCAACAGCAAGCTTCCGGCGAGGACTTCCAGCGCCGCTTCCGCAACGCGCTCGGCATGTTCGCCACCGGCATCACCGTGGTGACCACGCGCACGCCCGCTGGCGAGCCGATCGGCCTCACGGTCAACTCCTTCAACTCGGTGTCGCTGGACCCGCCGCTGATCGTGTGGAGCCTGGCCAACGATCTGCCCGGCCGTCCGCTCTTCGAGGGCTGCGAATACTACGCGATCAACGTGCTCGCCGAAGACCAGGCGGACCTCTCGCAGCGCTTCGCCAGCCGGCTCGGCGAAAAGTTCGCCGGTCTGGAGTTCGACTCGGGAGTCGGCGGCGTGCCGCTGCTCGCCGGGTGCTGCGCGCGCTTCCAGTGCCGCAACACCGTGCGCCATGCGGGTGGCGACCATGTGGTGTTCATCAGCGAGGTGGTCGATTTCGACCGCGCCGAAGAGCGCCTGCCGCTGCTGTACTTTGGCGGCGCCTACCGGCAATTGCGCGCCTGAGCGCGCCGCGGCGCTCGGCGATCAGGCGGACGCAGGCGCCTCGTCTTCGGCCGCAGTGACCACCTCGACCACGAAGGGCAAGGACGGGTCGATCGCGAGCATCAGCCACTCCAGTCGCTTCTTCAGCGATTCGGCGGCGCCGTCCGCGGCCTCCAGGCACATCGCCTCGCGGCAATAGACCCCTTCGGCCTGAAGGTTCCACGCACCGGCCGGCACGATTGCGCACTCGGCGATGCGACCCTCGGCGAGGCGCACCCAGCACAGCAGTACACCGCGCGCGGTGACCACGCGTGCCATGCCCACGCCGGGCGCAGCCTGGCAGGCGTCGATCAGCGGTGCTACCTCCTCGCTCCCCGGGTGGCGCATCGTGCTCGCACAGTCGGCGACGTCGATCGCCTTGGCGAACAGGCGCGCCGAGATGCGGTTGCCGCGCTCCAGCAGGATGCGCACCAGCGGCGAGGCGGCGTGGCGCGCGAGGGGCCCGGTCTCGGCAGGTGCGCCGGCGTAGCGCGGGTGACGGACGAACTCCGCGCTCGGCCACGCCCCCGCCGCTGCGACCCAGGCATCGGCGCTGAGCGTGCCGAGCAGCGCGGTCCGTTGCTCCGGCGGCACGGTGGACGGGCCATGAGCGATCAGTTCGCTGAGCACCGAGCTCAGGCTGCCGCCACCCGCGAGGCGGTCGAGGAACTCGCCGATCCCGTGCGGCATGCGGATCTGGTTGAAGAAGCCGGCCAGCAGCTCGCGCGCAACCAGGTCGAGTACTTCGCCGCCGAGCAGGAAATCGTGTTCATGCTCTCCGGCCTTCAGCAGGCGGCGGTGGAACTCGGCGTAGCGGTTGGTGCGCGCCTCGAAGCCAAGCGAGGGCGGCCAGTCGAGCAACAGGCGGCGCAGATGCATGTCGATCATCTCCGCGGCCAGGCGGCGTTCGGTTCGCAGCCGCTCGGCCGTCTCCGGCAGCGGCTCGCCCGCGGCCAGCGCGCAAGCGAGCGCCAGCGCGTGCGCGTGCGCCTGCGGGCTGTGGCTGGCGTGCCGGCGCAGATGCTCGACCCCCTCCGCGGGCGCCATGCCGATCACTGCGCCGCCCATCCAGGCACGGTCGGGGATGTGCAGCGACACCGTGCGGACCTTGCCCGCGGCATGGGTAGCGAGGACCCGGATCGGATCGTCGCCGGTGCTGTCCTGTGTGCTCATGTCGTCGCTCGTCTGCATTCGTGAATCCAATCGGAGAATACCCGCAATGGGGAGGTTTGTTGTTCGCGTGGAAGGATGTGGATCGGCGCTGCCCGTCGCGGGTATGAAGAAGCGCGAGCGTGCATTGCTGCGCACGCCCCAGAATCCGCGACAGTGCTAGAATCCGCCGCGTAGATCGGACTTTCCGGTACTCCCACTCACACACCAATCGAGGAAAAGCATGAATAAAGGTGAATTCGTCGAAGCCCTGGCCGACCGTCTGGATGTTCACCGCGCCCAGGCCGACCGTGCGCTGTCCGCCGTGCTCGACATCATCGCCGAGCAGCTCGCCAAGGGCGAAAAGGTGGCTTTCACCGGTTTCGGCTCCTTCGAGGTTTCGCAGCGCGCCGCGCGCACCGGCCGCAACCCGCAGACCGGCGCCACCATCGAGATCGCCGCGTCGAGCGTGCCCAAGTTCACCGCCGGCGCCACGCTGAAGGCCGCGGTCAACAAGTAAGCGCACACGGAAGTCGTCGCGGCGCACATGGCGTCGTGGCCAACGGGCCCGTTCCGGATGCTGCCGGGGCGGGCCCGTGTTCATTGGGGCATTGCATTCCAGCCGTGCGTCGCGCCGCATTCGCTGCGAAAAGCTCGCCGTGAAAAATAAACCGCGACAGCCTGCCGTCCAACCGGTATACTGCCTGTCGTTGTGCAATGCAGCAACAGGGCCGAGAGCAGTGCCGCCGCGTCGAGGGACGCGATCCGGACCGGCCCGAGGGACTGTAACCACAGCCCCATCGCCTCCGACCTCCCGTCGCCGACACTCCGTCGGGTTTTCCATTCGTTCTTCCGATCGTCTGGCATCGTGACAACCGGTTGGTGCCGATGCGCGGTCTTTCCTGGCGGCCATTCGCCACTGGATCGACCGGCCACGCCCATCGCGCGTCCCGTCGCCCTTGCGACGCCTCGTGCCGTTCCTGTCCGCAGGCGCGGCGCGGCGTGATGTCATCACGACCCGCCAGCGGCGGGTCCGAATCGTTCCGCCCGCCCATCCTCGCGTGGCGGACAGCCAGACAGGAAGAAGCATGAACTTCGAAAACCTCGGCCTCGCCGAAGAGCTCCTCAAGGCCGTCGCCAGCACCGGCTACACCACCCCGACTCCGGTGCAGCAGCGCGCCATCCCGGCGGCGATCGCCGGCCGCGACCTGCTCGTGTCCAGCCACACCGGCAGCGGCAAGACCGCCGCCTTCACGTTGCCCGCCCTGAACAAGATCATCGATCGTCGTCCGGCGCCGGGCAGCGGTCCGCGCGTGCTGGTGCTGACCCCCACCCGCGAGCTTGCCCAACAGGTCGAGAAGGCGGTGCAGACCTACGGCAAGGCCCTGCGCTGGCTCAACACCGCCTGCCTGGTCGGCGGCGCGCCGATGTTCGCGCAGATCAAGCAGCTGCAGCGCCAGTGCGACGTCGTCGTCGCCACGCCGGGCCGCCTGCTCGACCACCTGACCCGCCGCAAGATCAAGCTGTCCGACGTCGAGGTGCTGATCCTCGACGAGGCCGACCGCATGCTCGACATGGGCTTCGCCGAAGACATCGACGCGATCGTCGCCGCCACCCCGGCCAAGCGCCAGACCCTGCTGTTCTCGGCCACGCTCGACGGCGTGGTGGGCAACATGGCGACGCGCATGACGCGCGACGCCGAACGCATCGAGATCGAGGTCGCCCAGGAAGACCGCGGTCAGATCGAGCAGCGCCTGATGTTCGCCGACGACCTCGGCCACAAGGGCCGCCTGCTCCACGCCCTGCTCGGCGAGGAAGGCATGAACCAGGCGGTGGTGTTCACCGCCACCAAGCGCAGCGCCGACGAGCTGTCGCTGTCCCTGCAGGAGAAGGGCATCGCCGCCGCCGCCCTGCATGGTGACATGCACCAGACCCAGCGCAACCGCACCCTCGACCGCCTGCGCCAGGGCCGTATCGGCGTGCTGGTGGCGACCGACGTGGCCGCGCGCGGCATCGACGTCGCCGGCATCAGCCACGTGATCAACTTCGACCCGCCGCGCCAGGCCGAGGACTATGTCCACCGCATCGGCCGCACCGGCCGCGCCGGTCGCGACGGCATCGCGATCACGCTGTCCGGTCCGCGCGAGACCGGGCTGATCCGTGCGATCGAGCGCTTCACCGGCGACCGCCTCGAGGTGCACACCATCCCCGGCATGGAGCCCTCGCCGCGCAAGCCGACCGGTCCGCGCCCAGGTGGCAATGGCGGCCGCCGTTTCGGCAGCGGCGCCAAGCCGGCCGGCAGCAGCTACGGCCGTCCCGGCGGCGATGCGCGCCGCAGCGGTGGCGGCTTCAGCCGCGACGGCCATCCCTCGCGCAGCGAGCGCAGCCACGGCGACCGCCGCTCGCGCGGCTGATCGGGCGGGCCCCCAAGGGGCCCCGGGCGACCACGAAGACCGCGACGAACGTCGCGGTCTTTTGCCGTCCACCCGCGCTGCGGCGGGGCGTGCGCGCCTTCGATCCGGCCGCGGGGACGGGCTGGCCTTCGCTACCGCCTTCGCGCCTCGCGGCGCTCCTACATGAACCGACACCCTTCCGGGCGCCTCCTGTAGGAGCGGCGCAAGCCGCGAATTCGGCCGTTCGGTGCTCGACGCGTGCCAATCCCCCGCCTCCGCCTTCGCGCGTGGCGGCGCTCTGGCATGAAACCCCACGCTCCGCAACCATTTCCCCGCCCGCGCGGTCTCATCGCCTGAAGCCAGCCAATCCGTACGCGGGGAGGGCGTCATGAGGGACATCCTGATCGTCGGCGCGGGCAAGATCGGCACGGTGATCGCCGACCTGCTCGCCAGCTGCGGGGACTATGCGGTGACGGTCGCCGATCGCGACCCGGCCGCGGTCGAGCGCGTGGGCGCGGAGCTTGCGCACGTGCAGGCCTGCGTGCTGGACGTCGGCGACGCCGATGCGCTCGCCGCGGAGCTGGAAGGGCGCTGGGCGGTGATCGATGCCGGTCCCTTCGACATCGGCATGCGCATCGCCGCGGCCGCGGTGGTGCAGCGGGTGCATTACCTCAACCTGACCGAGGACGTCGCCAGCACGCGGCGGGTGCGCGAGCTTGCCGGCGGTGCGCACAGCGCGCTGATTCCCCAGTGCGGGCTGGCGCCGGGCTTCATCTCCATCGTCGCCCACGACCTCGCCGCACGCTTCGACACGCTGCTCGACGTCCGCATGCGGGTCGGCGCGCTGCCCAAGTACCCCTCCAACGGGCTCAAGTACAACCTCACCTGGAGCACCGACGGCCTCATCAACGAGTACCTCAACCCCTGCGAGGCGATCGTCGATGGCGTGCGCCGCGAGATGCCGGCGCTGGAGGAACTCGAGCACTTCTCGCTCGACGGCGACGACTACGAGGCCTTCAACACCTCGGGCGGGCTGGGCACGCTGTGCGACACGCTGGAGGGCCGGGTGCGCAACCTCAACTACCGCACGGTGCGCTACCGCGGCCATCGCGACGTGATGAAGCTGCTGCTGCACGACCTGCGCCTGGGCGAGCGGCGCGCGCTGCTCAAGGACATCCTGGAGTCGGCGATCCCGGTGACCATGCAGGACGTGGTGCTGGTCTTCGTCACCGTCAGTGGCCGGCGCGAGGGCCTGCTGATGCAGGAGACCTTCGCGCGCAAGCTCTATGCGGCCGAGGTCAACGGCCGCCTGCGCAGCGCGATCCAGCTCACCACCGCGAGCGCGCTGTGCGCGGTGCTCGACCTGCTCGCCGCCGGCCGCCTGCCGCAGGCGGGCTTCGTGCGCCAGGAGGACGTGGATTTCTGCGACTTCGT
>JAEUNQ010000136.1 GCA_016790365.1 Thauera sp.
TCGGCCGCGGGCAGGTCGATCTTGTTGAGCACCGGCACCACCTCGACGTCGAGGTCGAGCGCGGTGTAGCAGTTGGCCACGGTCTGCGCCTCGACGCCCTGCGAGGCATCGACCACCAGCAGCGCGCCCTCGCAGGCGGCGAGCGAGCGGCTGACCTCGTAGGAGAAGTCGACGTGCCCCGGCGTATCGATCAGGTTCAGGTTGTAGACCTGGCCGTCCTTCGCCTTGTAGTGGAGGGCCGCGGTCTGCGCCTTGATCGTGATGCCGCGCTCGCGCTCGATGTCCATCGAGTCGAGGACCTGTTCCTCCATCTCGCGCTCGGACAGACCGCCGCAAAAGTGGATGAGTCGGTCGGCCAGGGTCGATTTGCCGTGGTCGATGTGGGCAATAATGGAGAAGTTTCGGATGTGCTTCATTTGAAACGAAAAAGGTGCCTTTCAGCACCCGTTTCGGAAAGGATTCGGTTGGTCGCTGGCCGGGTTCGGTCCAGCGCGTCAGGCCCGCGATTCTAGCGGAAAACCGGCCAGATAAGCGCGCACGGCGGCCTCGTCGAGGTGATAGTGGCAAAGTTCGTGCTCACCGTGCAGCAGCACCGGGACCCACTCGCCCCAGCGCGCCTCGAGATCCGGGTGCAGGTCGACGTCGATGACCTCGACGTCCCAGCCGGCCGCTTCGGCCAGCGGGCGCAAGGCGTCCACGAGGTCGTGGCACAGATGACACCATTCCCGGCTCATCACGGTAAAGCGCCTTTCCATCGCGTCCCCGCTCACTTGTCGGCGCGCAGGCTGACATAGGACGCGGCTTCCCCACGCCCGACCAGCAGGGTGACCTGCTGCCCCGGCTTGAGTGCCGCCACCGCGCGCTCGAAGTCGTCGATGCGATCGAGCTTGAGTTGGCGTCCCTCGGCCACGATCGCGAGGATGAGGTCACCGGGGACGATCTCGGCACGCGCTGCCGGCCCCTCCGCGCGTTGCACGAGGAGGCCGTGCGCAATCGCCCGCTCTCGCCGCTGCTGCGCCGACGGTGCCGCGAGCTCGAGCCCGAGGCGGTTGGTGGCCCCCCCGGCCGCACCGACTGCGGCCGTCTCGACCTCTTCCTCCGGGTCGCGCCATTCGCCGAGCGTCAAGCTGAGCGACCGCGGCGCGCCGTCGCGAAAGATGTCCACCTCGACCTTGCTGCCCGGCCTTGCCGCGGCCACGATGCGCGGAAGGTCGGCCGAACTTTCCACGCTGCGCCCGTTGAAGCGCACGATGACATCCCCCTGCAGGATGCCGCCAAGCGCAGCCGGACCACCCGCCTCCACGCTGCTGACCAGCGCACCGGCCGGTCTTGGGAGGCCGAAACTGTCGGCGAGGTCACGGGTGATCTCCTGAATGGAAACGCCGATGCGCCCGCGCTCCACCCTGCCCTTCTCGCGCAGCTGCTGCTGCACGTCCATCGCCACGTCGATCGGGATCGCGAACGACAGCCCCATGAAACCGCCGGTGCGGCTGTAGATCTGCGAGTTGATGCCGACGACCTCGCCACGCAGGTTGAAGAGCGGACCACCGGAGTTGCCGGGATTGATCGCGACGTCGGTCTGGATGAACGGCACGAAGTTCTCGTCGGGCAGGCTGCGCCCCTTGGCGCTGACGATGCCGGCAGTTACCGACTGCTCGAAGCCGAAGGGAGAACCGATCGCAAGCACCCACTCGCCCACCGCGAGCGCCTCCGGGTCGCCGAGCACGACGTGCGGCAGCTCCTTGGCCTCGATGCGGATCAGCGCGACGTCGCTGCGCGCGTCGGCGCCGATCACCGTTGCGTCGAACTCGCGCTTGTCGGCGAGACGCACCACGATGCTCTCGGCCGCCTCGACCACGTGGGCATTGGTGAGGATGTAGCCGTCCGCACTGATGATGAAGCCCGAGCCGAGCGACTTGTCGTCGGGCTCCGCTCCCGGGTACTCGGGCATGCGCGGGATGAACTTGCGGAAGAACTCGAACATCGGATCCGATTCGTCGAGTTCAGGCAGGCGGAAAGGCTGCTTTTGCGGCTGCGCGGGCGCCTGCGTCGCGCTGATGTTCACCACCGCAGCGCCCCGCGACGCCACCAGTCGGGTGAAATCGGGCAGGCCCAGCCGATCGGCAGCCTGGGCCGCCAGGCTCGACGGGGCGACCAGCATCAGCAAGGCACAGAGAAGCACCGCGAGCGCGCCCGCGGCGCTCATTCGCATCCGGAGTTCGAAGGTCATTGCAGGACGCGCAGCCTCCGGCTGCAATCTTCCTCGACCGACAGTTCCATGCTGAGGCTGTTTCGCCAGTTGCGGCTGCGCGGCAGCACCCTGTTGACGACCCAAGCCAGCCCGAGCCCGCCGACCGCCCCTGCAAGACCCCAGGCGTCGCCATGCTGGACGCCGCCAGCGAGGCTGCCGAGCGCGGCACCGAGAAGCAGCAGCAGCGTACCGAGACCATAGCTGACCAGCGCTGCCCGCAGCGGCGCGCCGTCCGGGATCCGGATCACCACGGTATCGCCGACGGCGAAGCGCTCATCCACTGGCATCGGAAACTCGTCCCTGGGCATGCCGAAGGCGTGCGAGATCTGTACCGAACCACATCCACCGGGCTCGTCGCATCGACCGCAGCCGCCCTGTTTGGCGCTGAGCTTGACCCAGGCCTGGCCGTCCTCGATGCGAAGGATCCGGGCGCGTGCCTCCATCATCGTGACTCCGGCCGGATGCTCTCGCCGACACGACGCACTGCCACTTCCGGAGCCTCGCCGAGCGCAGTCACCAGATGGCCGTCGAGCACGCGCTTGAAGATGTTGATCGCACCGCTGGAAAGCGGACCCAGCCCCGTCTTCGAACCGTCGCCGGTCGGCTCGATGAACACCGAGATTGCCGCCAACCCGTCACTGAACACCATGTGCACCGCCTCGCCGCGTTCGCGACCAAGCGGACGCTTCATGACCGAGGTCAGCACGTAGCCGGGAACGGCAGGCTCGAGCGCCCAGCCTGCCGCCTCGACGGCCATCCTGCTGCCACGCGCATTGACCGTGCG
Source organism: Thauera sp. (assembly GCA_016790365.1). Lineage (GTDB taxonomy): Bacteria > Pseudomonadota > Gammaproteobacteria > Burkholderiales > Rhodocyclaceae > Thauera. The sequence continues at coordinate 3,036 of JAEUNQ010000136.1, forward strand.
CCACCCTTCACCGGTCTCGAAGCGGGATTCGAGCAGCGCACCATCGACGTCGCCGCCGATTCGAACCTCGCTGAAGCTGAACTGCTCGATGACCGCACCATGCTGATCCAGCGTGCGCGACTTGAGCAGCAAGCCGGTCTGGATGTCGGCCCACAGCACGTGGCCGTAGCGCAAATCATCCTTGGGCTCGAGCAGCAGGGCCTGGGCCTCCAGGCCGGCCACCCTGCCCACCTCGCCCTTGCGGATCCGGTAGTTCTCGGCCAGCCCGGTCGGAGAGACCGGCAGGCGCGCGGGAAAGGCACGCCGACCCTGCGCTTCGTCGATGATCACCGTACGTTCGTCGGGCAGCACGCAACGCACCTCCGCACCGCGGCGGATGATCTCGCGCGGGCTGCCGTCGAGCACCTCGAGCCGCTCGTGCTCGCCGTTGGCGTCGACACGATGGGCGATACGCGAGGTCTCGACATGGCTGCCGGACTGGTAGACGAAGGTGCCCACGTAGTTGAGGCGCTGTCCTGCGGTCGAGATACGCCCCAGCCAGGAAAGGGGATCGGTCGGATGCTCGGCAGACGCCGGACCCTGCGCGAGCAGCGCGCAAAGCCCGAGCATGACGGAGAACAACCTCATCGAGCGCTGCCCTCGCGCGTATCGGACACGGTGCGGACGTACTGCACGCCGGCCGGCATCGGACCGCCGCGGCTCAGACCCTGGTGGGCAAATAGGTATTCGCGCATCGGATCGGCCGCAGGAGCGGCGACCGGACGCACGTTCGACGAATTGACGAGTTGGATCGGCGTGGTGGCGACCGCCACCTGGGGAGCCGGCGCTTCCTGCCTGTACAGGCTCGCCGCCACCAGCCCGACCGCGGCGACGCCCATCACCGAGGCGGCAAGCGGCATCAGGCGATGCACGAGGCCACGCTGCGTGACGACAGCCGGTTGGGCACGAGGCGCGAGCAGCGTCGGCTCGTCCTCCAGGCTCGCCATGACGCGAGCGACGAAATCGGAGGAACCCGTCGAGTCGCCGCGCAAGGCGTCGCCGATCAGGCAATAGGTATCCCATTCGCTGCGCAGCGAAGCATCCTTGCGCATGCCGTCAAAAACCGCACGCATGCCCTGGTCGTCGAGATCTCCGTCGAACAGCGCCGACACTTTATCCTTCATGCTTGCACCTACCAACGTTTGTCCGGGGCCGTATCCAGCAGGGGCCGCAGACGTTCTGCTATCGCTTCACGCGCACGGAAGATCCTCGAGCGCACCGTGCCAATCGGGCATTCCATGATTCCGGCGATCTCTTCGTAACTGAGCCCTTCGAGTTCCCGAAGCATGATCGCCGTCCTCAGTTCCTCGGGCAGTGCGGCCATCGCGTCTTCCACGGTTTCACCGATCTGACGGGTCATCAGCAGCCGCTCGGGCGTATTGATGTCACGCAACTGATCGCCATCTTCGAAAGTCTCCGCCTCCTCCGAATCGAAACTCGTCGAGGTGGGGGCCCTGCGCCCCTGTGAGACCAGGTAATTCTTCGCCGTGTTGATGCCGATGCGGTACAGCCAGGTGTAGAAAGCACTGTCACCCCGAAAGGAACCTAGCGCTCGATAAGCCTTGATGAAGGTCTCTTGCGCCACGTCCTCGACTTCTGCCGGGTCGCGTATCAACCTCGACAGGAGGCGATTCAGCTTGCGCTGGTACTTGGATACCAGCAGACCGAACGCCTGCTTGTCGCCGCGTTGAACACGCTCGACGAGTTGCTGATCGAGTTCCCGATCGCTCATGGGTTCCTGTTGATTCCGGGGAATTCAAAAATTTGAAGTTCCCGGATTATAAGCGAGCGGGGCACGGCCTCAGCAGAAATCGAAGACATTGGAACTGACACGGGCGTGTGGAAATAGTTCAGGCTTCCCGGGCGCTCGACGCCTGTCCGGGGTCGACGCGCCCCATGCGCCGGGGGCCTGTCAGCGCGTGCTATATTCCCTACCCCGCAAATCCCGCCCGAGCGACATCTTGCTGAAACAGTACGACGTACTCATCCTTGGCAGCGGCACCGCCGGCCAGTCGATGGCCCTTCGCCTGGCGGACCGCCTGCGCGTGGCGCTCGTGACCAAGCGCGAACTGGCCGACAGTGCAAGCAATTGGGCGCAGGGTGGCATTGCTGCGGTGCTCGACAACACCGACAGCATCGAAGCCCACATCCAGGACACCTTCGTCGCGGGCGCCGGCCTGTGCAACCCGACCTCGACCCGCTTCGTGGTCGAGAACGGCAAGCGTGCGATCGAGTGGCTGATCGACCGTGGCGTGCCCTTCACCCGCGAGGCGGACTCCCAACTCGGCTACCACCTGACACGCGAGGGCGGCCACTCGCATCGGCGCATCATCCATGCCGCCGATGCCACCGGCGCCGCGGTCCAGGCCACGCTCGGCGACCATGTGCGCCGGCATCCGAACATCGACATCTACGAGCACCATATCGCAGTCGACCTGATCACCGGCGACAAGCTCGGCCAGCCGGGTGCAGGCTGCCTGGGCGCCTACGTGCTCGACATCGAGGGCGAGCGCGTGCTCACCTTCTCTGCGCGCAACACCGTCCTCGCCACCGGCGGAACAGGCAAGGTGTACCTGTATACGACCAATCCCGACGTCGCCACCGGCGACGGTGTCGCAATGGCATGGCGTGCGGGCTGCCGGGTCGGGAACATGGAGTTCATCCAGTTCCATCCCACCTGCCTGTACCACCCGCAGGCCAAGTCCTTCCTCATCTCGGAGGCGGTACGAGGCGAAGGCGGCCTGCTCAAGCTGCCCGACGGCACCCGCTTCATGCCCGAGCACGACCCGCGCGAGGAGCTTGCACCGCGCGACATCGTCGCGCGCGCGATCGACTTCGAGATGAAGAAGCGCGGCATCGACTGTGTTTACCTCGACATCAGCCACAAGCCGGCCGACTGGCTCCGCGGACACTTCCCCAACATCCACGCGCGCTGTCTCGAACTCGGCATCGACATCACCCAGGAGCCGATCCCGGTCGTTCCCGCGGCGCACTATTCCTGCGGCGGCATCATGACCGACCTCGCCGCGCGCACCGATGTCCCCGGGCTCTACGCCGTGGGCGAGTCGGCATGTACCGGACTGCACGGCGCCAACCGCCTCGCGAGCAACTCGCTGCTCGAATGCCTGGTATTCGGCGAGGCCGCGGCCGAGGACATCCTTTCGAAGGAGAAGTCGCCTGCGCCCGTGCTGCCCGACTGGGACGAGAGCCGCGTCACCGACGCCGACGAGGAGGTGGTGATCTCGCACAACTGGGCGGAACTGCGCCGCTTCATGTGGGACTACGTCGGCATCGTGCGCACCAACAAGCGCCTGCGCCGCGCCCAGCACCGCATCC
>JAEUNQ010000147.1 GCA_016790365.1 Thauera sp.
ACCACGCCGACCGATTGGGGTGCGATCATTTTCGTCATCTGCAAAACAAAAAACCCAGCCGGCTGCAAACGCGGACTGGGTGCCCTCGCTTTAGCCGTATTTGTTGAGCGCCCGCAAGCTGTTGATCAAATCGGCGCTAGGTGGCGGGAAGTTAGCGCCCGGGAAGGGAAAAGTCAAACGGCCGGCATGATAAGATTTTCTGCTCCTGCACAGCCCCGAACGCCATGATCCAGGTCATCCTCAACGGCCAGCCCGAATCGCTCCAGCCCGATCTCTCAGTGCTGGCCCTGCTCGAGGCGCGCGGCCTCGTCGGCAAGCGCCTCGCGGTCGAGCGCAACGGCGAGATCGTGCCCAAGGCCCGCCACGCCGAAGTCAAGCTCGCCGACGGCGACCGCCTGGAAATCGTCGTCGCGGTCGGCGGCGGCTGAACGTGCAGCGCCGCTTCGCGCCCTGTAGGAGCGGCGCAAGCCGCGAATGGGGCGCTCGATGTTGGCGCCATGGCCCCAAGTGCAGCGCCTTCGTGACGCACGGCGCCGATCGCGGCTTGCGCCGATCGCGGCTTGCGCCGCTCCTACAGGGGCTTGCATCGCCGCCGTGGTGCTTCGATCGGCTCTGATTTTTAAGACAACCCTCACAGGTCCCATCATGAACGACCCCCTGGTCATCGCCGGCAAGGCCTATCGCTCCCGACTGCTCGTCGGCACCGGCAAGTACAAGGACTTCGCCGAGACGCGCGAAGCCATCGACGCCAGCGGCGCCGCCATCGTCACCGTCGCCATCCGCCGTACCAACATCGGCCAGAATCCGGGCGAGCCCAACCTGCTCGACGTGCTGCCGCCGGAGAAATTCACCATCCTCCCGAACACCGCCGGCTGCTACACCGCCGACGACGCGGTGCGCACGCTGCGCCTGGCGCGCGAGCTGCTCGACGGCCACGCGCTGGTCAAGCTCGAGGTGCTCGGCGATCCGAAGAGCCTGTTCCCCAACATGCCCGAGACGCTCAAGGCCGCCGAGACCCTGGTCAAGGACGGCTTCGACGTCATGGTCTACTGCGCCGACGACCCCATCCAGGCGAAGATGCTCGAGGACATCGGCTGCTGCGCGATCATGCCGCTGGCCTCGCTGATCGGTTCCGGCATGGGCATCCTCAACCCGTGGAACCTGCGCCTGATCATCGACAACGCCAAGGTGCCGGTGCTGGTCGACGCCGGGGTGGGCACCGCGTCGGATGCCGCGATCGCGATGGAGCTGGGTTGCGACGGCGTGCTGATGAACACCGCGATCGCCGCGGCCGGCAAGCCGGTGCTGATGGCGAGCGCGATGAAGAAGGCGGTCGAGGCCGGGCGCGAGGCCTTCCTCTCCGGGCGCATGCCGCGCAAGTTCTACTCGGCCGATCCGAGCTCGCCGACACAGGGGCTGATCGGTTCATGAACGAAGTACGAGACGAAGCCGTGGCCGGGATCGAGATCATCGGCCGCGACAGCCCCGAGCACCGCTTCTCCAGCCGCAGCATCCGCAGCTTCGTGCTGCGCCAGGGCCGCATGTCCGAGGCGCAGCAGCGCTACCTCGACGACGTGTTGCCGAGGATCGGCATCGACTACCGCGTCGGGCCCCTCGATCTCGACGCGGCCTTCGGGCGCCAGGCGCCGAAGATCCTCGAGATCGGCTTCGGCATGGGCGAGACCACCGCGAAGATCGCCGCCGCGATGCCCGACCATGACTTCCTCGGCATCGAGGTGCACACGCCCGGCGTGGGCGCGCTGTGCAAGCTGATCGCCGAGGGCAAGCTGACCAACCTGCGGATCATGCAGCACGACGCGGTCGAGGTGATGCGCGACATGATCGCCGACGGCGCGCTCGCCGGCGTCCATCTGTTCTTCCCCGACCCCTGGCGCAAGAAGCGCCACTTCAAGCGCCGCATCGTGCAGCCCGATTTCGTCGCGCTGGTCGCGCGCAAGCTCGCCCCCGGCGGCTACTTCCACTGCGCCACCGACTGGGAGGACTACGCGCACTGGATGCTCGAGATCCTGTCCGCCGAACCGGCGCTGCAGAACACCGCCGACGGTTTCGCGCCGCGTCCCGAGCATCGCCCGCTGACGAAATTCGAAAACCGTGGTCTGAAGCTGGGACACGGGGTATGGGACCTCGTGTTCCGCCGCCGCGCGGGCTGAACCATCCGTAACGAGGACACTGCAGCATGATCCGGGGCCTGTTCCGCTTCCTACTGAATGTGCTGCGCATGTTCGTGCGCGCGCTCGACCTCGTCGTGCGCGGCGTCTTCTACGCCCTGCTGATCTTCGGGCTCGGCGTGCTGGTGGCCTTCTTCTTCCACCCCGAGCCCGAGGTGCCGGCCGGGTCGGCGCTGGTGCTGCGACCGGTGGGCACCATCGTCGAGCAGGCCGAGCTCGAGCCACCGCTGGCTCTGCTGCGTGCCGGGGGGGCGCCGGCCGGACAGTTGCGCCTGGCGGACCTGGTGGAGGCGGTGCGCACGGCGCGCGACGACGCGCGCATCGCCGCGCTGGTCATCGAGACCGACGAGCTCGTCGGCGGTGGCTTCTCCAAGCTCGCCGAGTTGCGCGCCGCGATCGCCGACTTCAAGGCCTCGGGCAAGCCGGTGCTGGCGCGCGGCGAGCGCTTCACTCAGTCGCAGTACTACCTCGCCTCGGTCGCCGACGAGCTCCACCTGTCGCCCGACGGCTTCGTGCTGCTGCGCGGCCTGGCGCGCTACGGCACCTACTTCAAGGACGCGCTCGACAAGCTCGGCGTCAAGGTGCACGTGTTCCGCGTCGGCGAATACAAGTCCTTCTCCGAACCCTTCACCCGCAGCGACATGTCCGACGAGGACCGCGAGGCCACCCGCGACCTGCTCGACGGGCTGTGGCGCTTCATGCGCGACGACATCGCGGCCAGCCGCAAGCTCACCCCCGCGGCGGTCGACGCGCATGTGAACGATATCCGCGGCGCGCTCGCCGCTGCCGGGGGCGATGCCGCCAAGGCGGCGCTTGCGGCCGGCCTGGTGGACCGCTTCAGCACCCGCGACGAGTGGCGCGCCCGCCTGGTCGAGGCCGTGGGGACCGACCACGAGGGCAAGGACGTGCGCGCCATCGAGGTCGACGCCTATCTCGCGCTCGCGGCGGACGACGCCAAGGATGAAGCCGGCAACGTGGCGGTGATCGTCGCCCAGGGCACCATCGTCGATGGCGCCGAGCCGGCCGGCGTGGTCGCCGGCGACACCTTCGCCCGCCTGATCCGCGAGGCGCGCGAGGACGAGGACATCAAGGCGCTGGTGCTGCGCATCGACA
>JAEUNQ010000222.1 GCA_016790365.1 Thauera sp.
CTGATCATCGTCGCCGTCGGCCACCGCATGCCCGCCTGGGTGCAGGCCGGCTTCGACGAGTTCGCCCGCCGCATGCCGCGCGAGCTGCAGTTGCAGCTCGTCGAGGTCAAGGCCGAGCCGCGCAGCGGCGGCAAGACGGTCGAGGCGATGATGGCGGCCGAGGCCGCGCGCATCGAGGCCGGCCTGCCGCCGCGTTGCCGGCGGGTGATCCTCGACGAGCGCGGCGCCGACCTCACCACCGTGGCGCTCGCACGCAAGCTGGAGTCCTGGCAGGGTGAGGGCGACGACGTCGCGCTGATCGTCGGCGGCCCCGACGGTCTCGCCCCCGCGTTCAAGGCGAGTGCCCACGAGGCCCTCCGCCTTTCCAGCCTCACCCTCCCCCACGCCCTGGTGCGCCCGCTGCTGGCCGAAGCCCTGTACCGCGCGTGGACGGTGCTCAAGAACCATCCCTACCACCGCGAGTAGGAGTGCCGGTGGGCGCGAACCACACGCTGCGTTCACGCCTTGTGGCGCTCCTACAGGATGCATCACGGTTCGGCGCAATGTAGGAGCGGCGCAAGCCGCGAACGCGGCGGTCGATGGACGCACGGCGGTCGAACGATCGGCACGGCCGCGGCGGGTGGTCGATGGTGAAACCCGTTAGAATCGCGCCACCCGAGCCCGACCGGCGCCGACCGGCGCAACGGCTCCTGCGGAACGTCATGCCATGAATCCCACGCCGCGCATCTATCTCGCCTCCAAGAGCCCCCGTCGCCGCGACCTTCTGCGGCAGATCGGCGTCAATTTCGACGTGCTCACCTTCCGCGCCGGCGAGCGCGGCGAGGATGCCGATGTCGACGAGACCCCGCTGCCCGACGAGGCGGTCGAACGCTACGTCGAACGCCTCGCGCTATCCAAGGCGCAGGCTGGTACGCGCAGGGTGCTGTGGCGCAAGCTGCTGCCGCGGCCGGTGCTCTCCGCCGACACCACGCTGGAGGTCGACGGAGAGATCGTCGGCAAGCCGCGCGATGCCGCCGAAGCCCAAGCCATCCTCGAACGCCTGTCCGGCCGCCGCCACCGCGTGCTGACCGCGATCGCGATGAGCGACGGCGAGCGCACGCGCAGCAGGCTGTCGGTCAGCGAGGTCGCCTTCCGCCGACTGAGCGAACACGACATCCGCCGCTACATCGCCACCGGAGAGCCCTTCGACAAGGCCGGCGCCTACGGCATCCAGGGCCACGCCGCGATCTTCGTCGAGGAGATCCGCGGCAGCTACTCGGGGATCATGGGCCTGCCGCTGTTCGAGACCGCCGCGCTGCTCGAGATCTTCGGCCACCCCGTCCTGTGAGCACCCCCCGTCCATGAGCATCGAATTCCTCATCAACTTCACCCCGCAGGAGACCCGCGTCGCGGTCGTCGAACAGGGCGTGGTGCAGGAGCTGCACGTCGAGCGCACCGCGAGCCGCGGCATCGTCGGCAACCTCTACCTCGGCAAGGTCGTGCGCGTGCTGCCCGGCATGCAGTCGGCCTTCATCGACATCGGCCTCGAACGCACCGCCTTCCTGCACGTGGCCGACATCTGGAGCGACCGCCAGAACGGCGAGGGCGCGCGCCCGATCGAGAAGATCCTCACCGAGGGCCAGAGCCTGATGGTGCAGGTGCTCAAGGATCCGATCGGCACCAAGGGCGCCCGCCTGTCCACCCAGGTCAGCCTCGCCGGCCGCCTGCTCGTCTACCTGCCGCAGGAAAAGCACATCGGCATCTCCCAGCGCATCGAGGACGAGGCCGGGCGGGAGGCCCTGCGCAGCCGGCTGGTGGCGCTGGTGCCCGAGGAAGAATCGGGCGGCTTCATCGTGCGCACGATGGCCGAATCCGCCACCGATGCCGAGCTCGCCGCCGACATCGCCTACCTGCGCAAGCTGTGGCGCGAGATCTCCGGCTCGACGGTCGGCCTCTTCCCGCCAAGGCTGCTGCACGAGGACCTCGGCCTGGGCCAGCGCACCCTGCGCGACCTCGTCACCGACGAGACCTCGCGCATCCGCGTCGACTCGCGGGAGAACTTCCAGAGGCTCTCCGCCTTCGCCGCGGAGTACACGCCCCAGGTGCTGCCGCTGCTCGAGCACTACAGCGGCGAGCGCCCGCTCTTCGAGCTCTACAGCGTCGAGGAGGAAATCCAGAAGGCGCTCGCCCGCCGGGTGGATCTCAAGTCCGGCGGCTACCTGATCATCGACCAGACCGAGGCGATGACCACGGTCGACGTCAACACCGGCGGCTTCGTCGGCGCGCGCAACTTCGACGACACCATCTTCAAGACCAACCTCGAGGCCAGCCAGGCGATCGCCCGCCAACTGCGCCTGCGCAACCTCGGCGGCATCATCATCATCGACTTCATCGACATGGAGAACGTCGAGCATCGCGAGATGGTGCTGGAGGAGTTCCGCAAGGCGCTGTCGCGCGACCACACCAAGATGAGCATCAACGGCTTCAC
>JAEUNQ010000257.1 GCA_016790365.1 Thauera sp.
CTGCATCAGGTCGGCGATGCGCTCGGCAAACAGGTGGAAGACGAAGTCGCGGAAGGGGCGTTCGCCCATCATGTCGTCGAACACCGCCTTCGGCAGCAGCATCAGCAGGGTGTCGGACTCGGTGACGCCGCGTGCGTTGTAGTCCTCGTGGCCGAGCAGGCAGGACGAGGAGATGATGCAGGTCTCGCCCGGGCCGACACGGTAGAGCGGCAGCTCGCGCCCGCTCGGCGCGCACTTGCTCACCCGTACCGAGCCCTCGACCACGAAGGGGAAGCCTTCGCAGGCCTGGCGGTCGTCGAAGAGCATCGCGCCCGCAGGCACGCGCATCCACTGCGCGCTGTGCAGCAGGCGGGTGCGCGCCGGCGCCGAAAGGTCGGCCAGCACCGGGTAGCGGGCATCCAGCTGCGTCGTGTCGGTCGGGGAAAGGCTCGGGCTCATCGCTTCAGGCCAGTTCCAGCACCACCGGTGCGTGGTCCGAGGGGCGCTCCAGCCGGCGCGGCTCCTTGTCGACGCTGCAGCTGCGGCAGGCCTCGCGCAGCGCGGGCGACACCAGCAGGTGGTCGATGCGCAGGCCGAAGTTGCGTCGGAAGGCCATCATCCGGTAGTCCCACCACGAGAACGCGCGCTCGGGCTGCTCGAAGAGGCGGAAGGCGTCGATCAGGCCGAGTTCCTGCAGCGCGCGGAAGGCGGCGCGCTCGGGCGCCGACACGTGGATCTCGTCCTTCCAGTCGGGGTGGGCGTCGCGGTCTTCGGGGGCGATGTTGAAGTCACCGGCCAGCACCAGGCGCTCGTGCGTCTTGAGTTCCTCGCGCAGCCATTCGGTCAGCGCGGCGAGCCAGCGCAGCTTGTACTCGAACTTGTCCGAGCCCACCGCCTGGCCGTTGGGAAAGTAGCCGCACACCACGCGCACGCTATCGATGGTGGCGGCGATGATGCGCTTCTGCTCGTCCTCGAAGCCGGGGATGTTGCGCACCACGCTGGCCTCGTCGATCGGCTGCGGGCTCAGGATGGCGACGCCGTTGTAGGTCTTCTGGCCGATGAAGACGGCGTGGTAGCCGGCCGCCTCGAGCTCGGCGACCGGGAAGGCCTTGTCCTCGAGCTTCAGTTCCTGCAGGCAGAGCGCGTCGGGCTTGTTGGCGGCAAGCCAGTCGAGGGCGTGGGGCAGGCGGACCTTCAGGGAGTTGACGTTCCAGGTGGCGATTTTCATGCAAGCCTTTTGTTATCGAACGGGAGGGGGCGATCTGGTCACCAGACCCGAAGGGCATGCCGAAGGGCAATGGGGAAAAATGGCGCCCCGAGCATCCTCGAAGCCATCCGCATCAGGCTGCGAACACTTCCATCGGAACCTTGAAGCGTTCCGACAAGGCCTTGACCTGACGCAGATTGAGCCCGCGCTTGCCCGCCAGGACCTCGGACACGACCGACTGCGTACCGACCTCGGGCAGGTCGCTCTGGCGGATGCCGTGCTCGGCCATCAACTCGCGCAGCAACTCGGACGGCGGCAGTTCCGGCCAGGGGTGGACGCGCGCCTCGTACTCGCGGATCCGGTCGGCCACGATCGAGACCAGGCCGAAGATCGGGTGCTCGTCGTTTCCGCCGAACTGTTCGAAGGCTTCGTCGACGAAGGCCAGCAGCTCGGCGTAATGCGCCTCGTCGCGGATCGGCGCGGACAAGCCAAGCGCGTCATTGATGGCGGCCCAAGGGGCGAGGACGTCCGTGACGCTCATTTCCAGTCTCCTTCGTCGTAGTCTGCGTGCGTGAGCACGGCCTTCACCCAGAGCAGCTGCGGCGTAAAGGCGATGGCCGCGATCAGTCGATACTTGTTGCCGCCGATGTTGAACACGTAGCGCTCGCCGACCTTGTCGACACCACGAAACGTGGCGCGCAGGGCGGCGAAGTGCGGATAGTGGCCTTTCTCGATCAGCTGCCGAAAGGCCTGCAGTGGGCCCTCGGCGTCGGGATGGCATGCAGAGAAGTCTCGCAGCGCCTTGTTCGAGATCAGCTTCATCGAGGCAACGTTATCGCAATTTGCGATTAATAGCAAATTGCGATAGGGGTCTGCCTTTCTCGGATCGATGCGCTCTGGCCTTCGATTCCGACCTTCAGGCCTGCGCCACCATGCCGCTGTGGCGCAGGAGCGCGTCGACCTTAGGTTCGCGGCCGCGGAAGGCCTTGAAGGAATCCAGCGCCGGGCGGCTGCCGCCCACCGCGAGGATCTCGCGCCAGAAGCGTTCGCCGGTCTCCGGGTCGAGCAGGCTGCCGCGGCCGGCGCCGGCTTCCTCGAAGGCCTCGAAGGCGTCGGCCGACAGCACCTCGGCCCACTTGTAGCTGTAGTAGCCCGCCGCGTAGCCGCCGGCGAAGATGTGCGAGAAGCTGTGCGGGAAGCGGTGCCAGGCGGGCGGGATCATCACCGCGACCTCGCGGCGCACCTCGGCCAGCAGCGCCATCACGCGCTCGATCGGGACGGGACCCGAGGACGCGTCCACCTCGCCGTGCAGGCGCAGGTCGAACATCGAGAACTCGAGCTGGCGCACGGTCTGCATGCCGCTCTGGAAGTTCTT
>JAEUNQ010000262.1 GCA_016790365.1 Thauera sp.
TCGGCAAAGCCGGCGAGGTGGAACAGGATGGGGGTGGAGATGTTGTAGGGCAGGTTGCCGACGATGCGCAGCCTGGGCCCGACGCCCCCCTCCTCGCCGGCGCAAAGGCTGCCGAAGTCGAACTTCAGCGCGTCGCCCTCATGCACCGTAAGCTGCGCCGACGTGTAGCGCTCGTGCAGCCGGGCGATGAGGTCGCGGTCGATCTCGACCACGTGCAGGTGGCCGAGACGCTCGATCAGCGGATCGGTCATCGCCCCCAGGCCGGGGCCGATCTCGACCATCAGCTCGCCCGGCTGCGGGCGGATGCCGTCGATGATCTTGCGGATGATGTTGGGGTCGGAGAGGAAGTTCTGGCCGAAGCGCTTGCGTGCGCGATGGCCGTCGGTGTCGAAGTCGTGCATGGGATTCCTTTCGCCGGGGTGGCCCGGCCTGGCTTCGCCGCGCTCAGGCGGCGGCGCGCGCCTGCGTCATCGCGATCGCGAGCTCGAGCGCGGCGAACAGGCTGCCCGGATCGGCGCGGCCGCTGCCGGCGAGGTCGAGCGCGGTGCCGTGGTCGACCGAAGTGCGGATGATGGGCAGGCCGAGCGTGACATTGACGCCGCCGCCGAAGCTGGTGTGCTTGAGCACCGGCAGGCCCTGGTCGTGGTACATGGCGAGCACGGCGTCGCCCAGCGCAAGCGTGTGCGGCACGAACAGGGTGTCGGCGGGCAGCGGGCCGACGAGCTGCATGCCCTCGGCGCGCAGGCGCTCGAGCACCGGGATGATGACGTCGATCTCCTCGCGCCCCATGTGCCCGCCCTCGCCCGCGTGCGGGTTGAGGCCGGCGACCAGGATGCGCGGCGATTTCAGCCCGAAGTGACGCACGAGGTCGGCGTGCAGGATGCGCAGGGTCTCTTCCAGCACCTGCGGCGTGATCGCCGCCGGCACCGCGGCGAGCGGCAGGTGGGTGGTCGCCAGTGCCACGCGCAGGCCGCCGCCCACCAGCATCATCACCACCCGCGCCGTGCCGGTGTGCTCGGCGAGGTATTCGGTGTGGCCGGTGAAGGGCATGGTCTCGTGGGCACCGAGGCCCTCGCAGATCACGCCCTTGTGCACCGGCGCGGTGACCATGGCGGCGAATTCGCCGCGCACGCAGCCGGCGATCGCGCGGTCGAGCAATCGCAGCACGTAGGCGCCATTGGCCGGATCGAGCATGCCCGGCCGGGACGGCGCGGCGAGCGGCAGATGCAGCACCTCGACCGCACCGGCGGGCGCAGGCCGCGTGGGGTCGAATTCGACCACGCCGACCGCGCTGCCCAGCGCCGCGGCCCGCGCACGCATCAGCTCGAGGTCGGCGAGCACCACAGGGCGCAGCGGCCAGGCGCGCTCGGCCAGGCGCAGGCACAGCTCGGGGCCGACTCCCGCGGGTTCGCCGCTGGTGATCGCGATGAGCCCACGCCCTGCTCGCGCGGCCGCGCTCGATGGCCCCCCGTCCTGTTGCTTCCGTTCGGGCGGCCGTGCGGACGCGCTCATTCGCGCTCGATACGGTAGTCGACGTAGGTGCTGTCGCGCAGCTGGCGCACCCAGTCCTCGTAGGCCTGCTCGGACTTGCGCTCGCGCAGGGCCTGGCGCGCTGCGGCGCGCCTGCGCTCGTCGGTGACGTCCTGCACGCGACGCTCCATCACCTGGATCAGGTGCCAGCCGAAGGGCGAGCGCACCGGCGCGCTGACTTCGCCCGGCTGAAGCGCGTTCATCGCGCGCTCGAACTCGGGCACGGTGTCGCCCGGGTTGAGCCAGCCGAGATCGCCGCCGCGGGCGGCGGAGAGGTCGGCCGAGCTCGCCTTGGCGAGCTCGCCGAAGTCGGCGCCATTGACCACGCGCTCGCGGATCCCGCGCAGGCGCGCCTCGGCATCGTCGTCGGAGAGGATCTCGGAGGTCTTGATGAGGATATGGCGCGCGCGCGTCTGCTCGAGCTTCTGCACGGCGGTGTCGCCGCCGCCGCGCACCTCGACCAGGCGCACGATGTGAAGGCCGGCGGCGCTGCGCAGCACCGGCGAGGTCTCGCCCGGGCGCATGCGGCGCACCGCGTCGGCAAACAAGGCCGGCAGGCGGTCGAGCGGACGCCAGCCGAGGCCGCCGCCCTGCAGGCCGTCCGGTGCGTCGGAGACTGCGGCGGCGACACGGGCGAAGTCCTCGCCCGAGCGCAGCCGCGCCATCACCTGCTCGGCACGCCTGGCGACCGCCTCGACCTGCTGCGGCGAGGCGCCCTCGGGCGTGCGCAGCAGGATGTGGGCGACCGCGAACTCCTTGCCGGAGAAGGCGTCCGGGTTATTGGCGATGAAGTTGTCGATTTCGGCGTCGGTCACCACGATGCGGCTGTCCACCTCGCGCTCGCGCAGGCGGGTGAGCAGGATCTCGCTGCGGATCTCGTCGCGGAAGCGGCTCCAGGTGACGCCGTCCTTTTCCAGCGTCGCACGCAGCTGCTCGATCGAGAGCTTGTTGTTCGAGGCG
>JAEUNQ010000296.1 GCA_016790365.1 Thauera sp.
CGGTGCACATCGCCGTCACCGGCATCGAGAAGGTGGTCGAGAACCTGCGCGACGTGATCCCGCTGCTGTCGCTGCTGACGCGCTCGGCCACCGGCCAGCCGATCACCACCTACGTCAACATGATCTCCGGCCCGCGCAAGCCCGGCGAGCTCGACGGCCCGCAGGAGGTCCATCTGGTGCTGCTCGACAACGGCCGTAGCCAGGCCTTCGCGGACGGCGAGCTGCGCCAGACGCTCAACTGCATCCGCTGTGGCGCGTGCATGAACCACTGCCCGGTGTATACGCGGATCGGCGGCCACGCCTACGGCACGGTGTATCCGGGACCGATCGGCAAGATCGTCACCCCGCACATGCTCGGCCTGGAGACCACCCGCGACCTGCCTACGGCCTCGTCGATGTGTGGCGCCTGCGGCGAGGTGTGCCCGGTGAAGATCCCCATCCCTTCCTTGCTGCGCCGCCTGCGCGAGGAGGCGGTGCGCGCGCCTGCCGCCGAGCCCCATCACATGCGCGGGCAGGGCGCCAAGCACTCGAAGAAGGAGACCCTGGTGTGGAAGGCGTGGCGCGCGCTCAACACCTCGCCGGGTCTGTACCGCGTGGCGATGTACGTCGGCACCCGCCTGCGCGGGCTGATGCCGGCCGACATCGGGCCGTGGACCCGCTACCGCAGCGCGCCGAAGCCGGCCGCCCGCAGCCTGCACGAGCTCGCCCGCGAGCATCTGGGCGAGCAATGAACGACGCCAGGAGCGCAACCCCCATGAATGCGAAAGAACGGATCCTCGGCAAGCTGCGCGCGAGCCTCGCGGGCACGACCCCGGTCGCCGACGACTACGACATCGGCCTGGTCACCGATCCCTGGCGCTATGCGGCGGACGAGCGCATCGCTCGCCTACGCCGCATGCTCGAGGCGGTGCATGGCGAGACGCGGGTGACCACCGCGGCGGAGTGGCCGCAGCGCGTGCTCGAGGCGCTCGCGGTGCGCGGCATCGACGAGCTGTTGGTATCGCCCGCCACCGCGCACGGCCGCCGCCTGGCCGAGCACGTGCGCGAACAGGGTGCGGTGCTGCGGCTGAAGGGCTACGAGCGCCCGGTCGAAGCGTGGAAGGACGAGCTCTTCTTCGGCACGCCCGCGAGCCTCACCGCCACCCTCGGCGGCATCGCCGCCACCGGCAGCCTGGTGCTGTGGCCGAGCCCGCAGGAGCCGCGCCTGATGAGCCTGGTGCCGCCCCTGCACATCGCGTTGCTGAACGCGAGCGAGGTGCGCGACAACCTCTTCGAGCTCATGCACGCCCAGCGCTGGACCGACGGGCTGCCGACCAACGCGCTGCTGGTCTCGGGTCCGTCCAAGACCGCCGACATCCAGCAGACGCTGGCGTATGGCGCGCACGGGCCCAAGGAGTTGCTGGTGCTGGTGATCGAGGACGCCTGAGCGGGCGGGTGGTGCCCGGCAGCGCGACGCGTCGCCTCCAGGCTCCGTGCCGCTTACGCGAGCGATGCATTCGCGCCTTGCGACGCTTCTACAGGGCGGCGGCACCGCTTCGGTTTCATGTAGGCGCGCCGCAAGGCGCGAACGAGGCCGTTGTAGGGACCGCAGCAGGAACCGGGCGCCGCTCCTGCAGATGCTGCCGATCCTCGCCTCCCTTCACCCCGCCGAGGGAGGCTGGAGCTCGAAGATCGCCCGCACCACCCCTGGCTCCTCCGAGGCCTTGAGCTTGAAGCCGAGGTGCTTGAGCAGCCCGAGCATCGGCTCGTTCTCGCCCATCACGTCGCCGACGAGGCGCTGGATGCCGATCTCGCGTGCGTAGCGCACCAGCTTGTCCATCAGGATCGAGCCCAGGCGCTGGCGCTTGAGGTCGGAGCGGATGACGAGGGCGAACTCGGCGGTGTGGTTGTCCGGGTCGGCGACCGCGCGCGATACGCCCAGGGTCTCGGGCTTGCCGTCGGGGTCGGTGGCGGTGGCGATGAAGGCCATCTCGCGGTCGTAGTCGATCTGCGTCAGGCGCGCCATCTCGCGGCGCGGGAATTCGGGGATGTAGTTGAAGAAGCGGTAGATGAAGTCCTCGCGGGTGAGCCGCGACAGGAAGGCGTAGTGCGCCGGCTCGTCCTCGGGGCGGATCGGGCGCAGCAGGATCGGGCGGCCGTCGCGCAGCTGCGAGGGCTCCTCGAGCGCCTTCGGGTAGGGCTG
Source organism: Thauera sp. (assembly GCA_016790365.1). Classification (GTDB taxonomy): domain Bacteria; phylum Pseudomonadota; class Gammaproteobacteria; order Burkholderiales; family Rhodocyclaceae; genus Thauera. Next base: position 2,183 of record JAEUNQ010000296.1, read on the forward strand.
GATCGCCAGCCGGTGTTCGTGGGCGGTGGCCGGGCGCAGGCGCATGTGGGCGTCGAGGGCCTGCACGCCGTGCTCGTCGACGAACACCGGGTTGATGTCCATCTCGTGGATCTCGGGATGGTCGACGACGATCTGCGAGACCTTGGTGAGGGTGAGCGCGAGCGCGTCGCGGTCGGCCGCGGGCAGGTGGCCGCGCGCCTCGAGCAGCGCCGCCGCCTTGCTGCGGGTGATGAGGTCGTCGGCGAGCGGCTTGTTGAGCGGCGGCAGGCCGACCGCGAGGCCGCGGAAGATCTCCAGCGCGCGGCCGCCCTCGCCGAACACGATCACCGGTCCGAACAGGCGGTCCGTGCTGACGCCGATCAGCAGCTGGCGCGCGTGGCCGCGCATCACCATGCGCTGCACGGTGAAGCCGCTCACCGACACCGGCGGCTCGGCGCGCCCGGCGCGCTCGATCATGCCGCGCGCGGCGACCTCGACCGCATCGGTGCTCTCGAGGTTGAGCGCGACGCCGCCGACGTCCCACTTGCGGCGGATGTCGCGCGACATCAGGGTCAGCGCCACCGGCAGGCCGATGCGGCTGGCGATCCGAGCGGCCTCTTCCGGGCTGGCGGCGAGGTGGGTCTGGATGACCGGCACGCCGTAGGCCGCGAGCACGTCCTTGGATTCGGATTCGGTCAGGCTGGCGCGCGATTCGGCGAGCGCGCCCTGGATCACCGCGCGTGCGCGCGTGACGTCGGGCTTGAACGCCACCGGCTCTGAGGTCGGCACTTCCATCAGCACCTCCGAGGCGATGCGGTGGCGGTGCATGTGCAGGAAGGCGCTGGCCGCGTGCTCGGGCGAGTCGAAGGTGGCGATGCCGGCGTTGATGAAGAGGTTGCGCTCCTTCTCGACGCTCTCGTCGCCCACCCAGCAAGTCATCAGGTTGATGCCGGTCTCGCGCGCGGTGGCGATCACCTGCTGCGCGGTGTCGATGCTGCTGGAGAGCGCGTTCGGGGTGTGGATCAGCAGCACGGCGTCGCCGTCGCGCTCTTCCTGCAGGATCTTGAGCAGGCGCTCGTAGCAGGCCGGCTCGGAGTCGACGCGGATCTCGAG
>JAEUNQ010000301.1 GCA_016790365.1 Thauera sp.
GTGAACTGCGGGAATTCGGTGATCGCGATCTTCTCGGAGTGGTCGCGCACCGCGCGCGGGTCGTTGAACACGCGCACGCCGGCCTGCGCCGCGCGCTCGAGCAGCCAGGTGGCGGTGACGTACTCGAAGTCGAAGGGCGGATCCTGGCGCATCAGCACCGCGTCGAAGGCGGCCAACGGCAGGGCCTGGGCCTCGCCGGCGCGACACCAGGCGGCATCGTCGTCGCCGACATCGAGCGCCACGCAGCCGGTGCCGATCACCACGCCCTCGCGCCAGGTGAGGCCGGCGCGCTGCAGCGCCCACACCTCGTGGCCGCGCCGCGCGGCGGCGCGCATCATCGCGATGCTGGAGTCCTTGTAGGCCTTGAGGCCCTCGAGCGGGTCGAGGATGAAGAGGAGCTTGAGCTTGCGGGTCATGACTTGATCACAGGTTCCATTGACTGCCCGTCTCCGGGCTGCAGATGCGGCAAGCGCCGCTCCTACCGGGCCGAGGAGCGTCATCCGGCCAGCGCGTCCTCCTCCACCGGCGCGGTCTCCTCGATCTCGACCGAGGCCGCGAGCAGCGCCAGCCTCGCGACCACCCCGTAGGCGTAGAAGCGGTTCGGCGGCGCGTCCGGCCCCTGGGCGGCGTCGGGCATGGTGCCGCTGGTGTCGAAGGCGAGCGGCTTGAAGTGCATGCCGGGCGCGTTGAGGTTCTCGTCGCGGCCGCGCTCGGTGTGGACGCGGTAGAAGCCGCCCACCACGTAGTGGTCCATCATGTAGACGACCGGCTCGGCGACGCCGTCCTCCACCGTCTCGAAGGTATGCACGCCTTCCTGGATGATGACCTCATGCACCTGCAGGCCTTCCTTGACCACCGCCATCTTGTTGCGCTGGCGGCGGTTGAGGCCGACCACCTCGGAGGCGTCCTTCACCGTCATCACGCCCATGCCGTAGGTGCCGGCGTCGGCCTTCACCACGACGAAGGGCTCGTCGGTGACGCCGTACTCCTTGTACTTCGCGCGGATATTGGTGAGCAGCGAATCCACCTGGGCGGCCAGGCACTCCTCGCCGGTGCGCTCCTGGAAGTTGATCTGGCCGCAGACCCCGAACGCGGGGTTGATCCGCCACGGGTCGATGCCGATTTCCTCGGCGAAGGCACGCGCGACACGGTCGTAGCATTCGGCGTGCTTCGACTTGCGGCGCTTGTGCCAGCCCGCGTGCAGCGGCGGGATCAGCCACTGCTCGTCCAGGCCCTTCAGCACCTGAGGAATGCCTGCCGACAGGTCGTTGTTGAGCAGCACCGCGCACGGATCGAAACGATCCAGGCCGATGCGGCTGCCGCTGCGGCGCAGCGGTTCGAGGGTCAGCGTGGCTCCGTTGGCGAGCTCCAGCACGGTGGGCTCGACGATCTCGGGCAGCAGGCTGCCGATGCGGACATCCAGCCCGGTCAGGCGCAGGATGGACACCAGCTTGGCTACGTTCTGCAGGTAGAACTGGTTGCGGGTGTGGTTCTCGGGAATCAGCAGCAGCTTGCTGGCATCCGGGCAGATGCGCTCGATCGCCGCCTGCGCCGCCTGCACGCACAGCGGCATGAAGGCGTCGTTGAGGTTGTTGAAGCCGCCCGGGAACAGGTTCAGGTCGACCGGCGCGAGCTTGAAGCCCGAGTTGCGCAGATCGGTGGAGCCGTAGAAGGGCGGCATGTGGTCCTGCCATTGGGTGCGGAACCACTTTTCGATGTCGCAGGCGTTGTCGAGGAACTGGCGCTCGAGCTCGAGCAAGGGGCCGGTGAGCGCGGTGGTGAGGTGCGGAACCATGGATTGGATGTCTCTCGTGAGGGGGCCGCCGCCCGGCGGGCGGCAGCCGATGCTTTGGCCGGAATGTTACACCAAGCGGGTCGACACCCGCCGGCACCACACCGCCGGTCAGGCTGCGCTTGGTGGCGGGCGGATCGGCAGGCAGCGCTCATCCTTGACCACCTCCATTACCACATAGGTGTGGGTCTGCTTGACGCAGGGCAGGCCGGAGATCTGTTCGCCCATCACGCGGCGGTACTCGTTGATGTCGCGCGTCCGCACCTTGAGCAGGTAGTCGAAGTCCCCCGCGATCATCAGGCAGGACTCGATCTCGGGAATGCGCCGCACCGCTTCGTTGAAGCGGCGAAGGTCGTGCTCGGTGGTGCTGGTGAGCAGAACCTGGACGACGACGATGTGGCCGGCACCGACCGCGTCGGGATCGAGCGCGGCGTGGTAGCCGCGGATCACGCCCGCCTTCTCGAGGCGGCGGATGCGCTCGGCGCAGGGGGTCTTGGTCAGGCCGACCCGGCGCGACAGCTCGACGATCGACAGGCGGGCGTCGGCCTGCAGCTCCGAGAGGATCTTCTGGTCGATGCGATCCATTGCGTTGCAGCAGGCGCTTGACCTGCCCAAAGTGATCAATACAGGAATTATGGCTTTATAAACGCAAATTTTGGAGCCATTAACTACGGTTTTTGACGAAAAATTCGGTCGATCCGGCGGAGCTTCCCCCCGCCCCCGCAACCGCTTGCAGCACGCCCGCCCGCCGCGGCGTGCGCACCGCCCAGGAGTGCCCGGCCGTGCCCGACGACATGCCTTCCAGCGCCCACGGCGCCGTCCCCGATGCGGCGGCCGCCGCCCTTCCGGCCGCCGCGCGCAGCGCCATCCGGCAAGCCATCGACGCCGCGTGGCGCACACCCGAGCCGGCATGCGTGCCCGCGCTGGTGGAGGCGGCACGCATCCCGTCCGAGCTGCGCGAACCCGTCCGCAGCCTGGCCCACGACCTCGTCAGCGGCCTGCGCGCCACGCGCTCGCGCTCATCCGGCGTCGACGCGCTGATGAAGGAGTTCTCGCTCTCCAGCCAGGAAGGCGTGGCGCTGATGTGCCTGGCCGAGGCGCTGCTGCGGGTCCCCGACAAGGCCACCGCCGACCGCCTGATCCGCGACAAGCTCGCCGACGGCGACTGGCGCGCGCACATCGGCAACAGCCCCTCGCTGTTCGTCAACGCCGCGACCTGGGGCTTGCTGATCACCGGCCGGCTGGTGTCGACCAGCAGCGCCGAGGGCCTGTCTTCGGCGCTCACCCGCCTGGTGGCGCGCGGCGGCGAGCCGCTGATCCGCAAGGGCATGGACCTGGCGATGCGCATGCTCGGCGAGCAGTTCGTCACCGGCCGCGACATCGACGAGGCCTTGAAGCGCGGCCGCGAGCACGAGCAGAAGGGCTACCGCTACTCCTTCGACATGCTGGGCGAGGCCGCGATGACCGCCGCCGACGCCGAGCGCTACTTCAAGGATTACGAGCGCGCGATCGAGGCCATCGGCACGGCCTCGAAGGGCCGCGGCGTGGTCGACGGCAACGGCATCTCGGTGAAGCTCTCGGCCCTGCACCCGCGCTACACCTGGTCGCAGCGCGAGCGCGTGCTCGCCCAGCTGCTACCGAAGCTGAAGACCCTGTGCCTGCAGGCCAGGCGCCACGACATCGGCCTCAACATCGACGCCGAGGAGGCCGAGCGCCTGGACATCTCGCTCGACCTGCTCGAGGCGCTCGCGCTCGACGACGCGCTCGCCGGCTGGACCGGCCTGGGCTTCGTGGTGCAGGCCTACCAGAAGCGCGCGCCTCAGGTGCTCGACTTCGTCATCGACCTCGCCCGCCGCAGCGGGCAGCGCATGATGGTGCGCCTGGTCAAGGGCGCCTACTGGGACGCCGAGATCAAGCGCGCGCAGATCGACGGGCTGGCCGGCTACCCGGTGTATACGCGCAAGGTGTACACGGACGTGTCCTACCTCGCCTGCGCGAAGAAATTGCTCGCCGCGCGCGACGTCATCTACCCGCAGTTCGCCACCCACAACGCGCATTCGCTGGCGGCGATCTTCCACCTCGCCGCCGCCGATGGCCGCGCCTGGCAGCCGGGCGACTACGAGTTCCAGTGCCTGCACGGCATGGGCGAACCACTCTACGACCAGATCGTCGGCCGCGCCGACCGCCACCGCCTGGTGCGCATCTACGCGCCGGTGGGCAGCCACGAGACCCTGCTCGCCTACCTGGTGCGCCGCCTGCTCGAGAACGGCGCCAACACCAGCTTCGTCAACCGCATCGTGGACGAGCGCGTGCCGGTGGAGGAGCTGATCGCCGACCCGGTCGAGCAGGCCGCCCCGCTCGCCGGCGCGCCGCATCCCAGGATCGCGCTGCCTTCCGATCTGTTCGGCGCGCTGCGCACCAACTCCGCAGGCCACGACCTCGCCAGCGAACCCGTGCGTGCCCGCATCGCCGTGGCGCTGGCCCGTTCGCGCACCACGCCCTTCTCCGCCGCCCCGATCGTGGCCGGCCGCAGCGCGGTACCGACGGAGGTGGCACCGATCTCCAACCCCGCCGATCACGGCGAAGTCGTCGGTGGCGTCGCCGAAGCGACGACCGCCGACACCGGGCACGCGCTCGCCGCGGCCAGCGCGGCCGCGGCCGACTGGGCCGCCACCCCGGCCGCGCTGCGCAGCGATTGCCTGGAGCGCGCCGCGGCGCTGTTCGAGCACGAGGCCGACACCCTGCTCGCGCTCGCCGTGCGCGAGGCCGGCAAGTCGTGGGCCAACGCGGTGGCCGAGCTGCGCGAGGCGGTCGATTTCCTGCGCTACTACGCCCAGCAGGCGCGTGGCTTCGATGCCGCCAGCCACGTGCCGCTCGGCCCGGTGCTGTGCATCAGCCCGTGGAACTTCCCGCTCGCGATCTTCAGCGGCCAGGTCGCCGCCGCGCTCGCCGCCGGCAACCCGGTGCTCGCCAAGCCCGCCGAGCAGACCCCGCTGATCGCCGCCTTCGCGGTGCGCCTGCTGCACGAGGCCGGCATCCCGGCCGCCGTGCTGCAGCTGCTGCCCGGCCGCGGCGAGACCGTCGGCGCCGCGCTGGTGGCCGATGCGCGCGTGCGCGGGGTGATGTTCACCGGCTCCACCGAGGTCGCCGCGCTGATCAACCGCAAGCTCGCCGAACGCGGCGGCAACGTCCCGCTGATCGCCGAGACCGGCGGCCAGAACGTGATGATCGTGGACTCCACCGCGTTGCCCGAGCAGGTGGTCGGCGACGTGCTCGCCTCCGCCTTCGACTCCGCCGGCCAGCGCTGCTCGGCGCTGCGCGTGCTGTGCCTGCAGCAGGACATCGCCGACGGCGTGCTGCACATGCTGCAGGGCGCGCTCGTCGAGCTGCGCCTGGGCAACCCCGCCGACGTGCGCGTGGACATCGGCCCGGTCATCGACGCCGAGGCGCATGACGGGCTGGAAGCCCACGTCGCGGCGATGCAGGCCCGGGGCGCCCGCGTCACCCGCCTGCCGCTGCCTGCCGAGTGCGCGCACGGCACCTTCGTCGCGCCGACCATCATAGAGATCGGTGCGCTCGCCGAGCTCGGCCGCGAGCAGTTCGGCCCCATCCTGCACGTGCTGCGCTACCGCGCGTCCGAGCTCGACGGCCTGATCGACGCCATCAACACCAGCGGCTACGGCCTCACCATGGGGGTGCATACCCGCATCGACGAGACCGTCGAGCGCGTCGCCGCGCGTGCCCACGTCGGCAACCTGTATGTGAACCGCAACATAATCGGCGCGGTGGTCGGCGTGCAGCCCTTCGGCGGCGAGGGCCTGTCGGGCACGGGGCCGAAGGCGGGCGGGCCGCTCTACCTGCACCGCCTGCTGGCGCGCACGCCCGGTCCGGTGCTGGCGGACGGCGCGCTTTCCGTCAACGAAGGAGACGAGACCCGCGCCGCCGATGCCACGCTCGCCGCCTTCCTGGAATGGCTGGACGGCGCCGGCCGCAGCCTGCTCGAAGGCGACGAGCTCGCCGCGCTGCGCGACCGCGCAGACGCCTGCCGCGCGCGCCGCATCGGCGGCCTGCGCCTGGCCCTGCCCGGCCCCACCGGCGAGGACGACAGCCTGCGCTTCACCGCGCGCGGCACCATCGCCGGCGTGGCGGAAGGCACGGCGGGCGTGCTTCATCAGGTGATGGCCGCGCTCGCCAGCGGCAACCGCCTGCTGCTCGCCGACAGCCCGGCCGCCATCAAGGTGCAAGCTGCGCTCCCCGAGGCGCTGCGCAAGCAGGTCGCAGTGGATCCGGCCTGGTTCGACGAGGCGCTCGGCGCGGTGCTGTTCGACGGCGGCGAGACCGCAGCCGACGCGCTGCGCGTCCGTATCGCGTCGCGCACCGGCCCGATCCTGCAACTGCTGGAGCCCACGCCCGACTACGACCTGAGCCGTCTCGCCCATGAACGCACGTTGTCGATCAACACCGCCGCCGCCGGCGGCAACGCCAGCCTGATGGCGATGGGGGCGTGAGTGTTCAGGGTACGAGCGCACCGCGTCGGCGATCGCACCCCTGCACCGCCCGGATTCGCATGCAGGCGCGGCGCAAGTCGCGATCCTCGGCGCACCGAACCGGTCGCGACACCACCGAAGCCGGTGCATTCGCGACTTGCGTCGCGCCTACAGAAGAACGGAAGCGCGACTCGCTTGTGGACGCGCTTCGGCTAGGGCCATCACGGATGGCAAATTTGAATAATTCGCTTACCTTAGCCGGGCGCAAGCGGCACCCTCCGGCGCCGAATGCCCTGTCCAAGGCACAAAACCACAGCCACGAAGGAGACGTTTCATGAAGAAAACCCTGCTCGCCACCGCCGTCCTCGCGCTCGGCGGCTTTTCCACTTCGGCCCTGGCCGACCTCGCGGTCGCCATCGCCGGCCCGATGACCGGCCAGTACGCCTCCGCCGGCGACCAGATCCGCAAGGGCGCGGAGATGGCGATCGCCGACATCAACGCCCGCGGCGGCGTACTCGGCGAGAAGCTCAAGCTCGAAGTCGGCGACGACGCCTGCGACCCGAAGCAGGCGGTGTCGGTCGCCAACACCATGGTGAATAAGGGCATCGTGTTCATGCACGGCCACTGGTGCTCGAGCTCGACCATCCCCGCCTCCGAGGTCTATGTCGAATCCGACATCCCGATGGCTACCGTGTCGACCAACCCGCAGGTGACCGAGCGCGGGCTGAAGAACATCTTCCGCATCATGGGTCGCGACGACCAGCAGGGCCTGGTGGCGGGCAGCTACATCGCCGAGAAGTTCGCCGGCAAGAAGGTCGCCGTGGTCGACGACAAGAGCGCCTACGGCAAGGGCCTGGCCGACGAGATGGCCAAGGCGATGGAAGGCAAGGGCCTCAAGCCCACGCTGCGCGAATCCATCACCGCCGGCGAGAAGGACTACTCCGGCATCGTCACCAAGCTCAAGCAGGCCGGCGTCGAGGTCATGGCCTACGGCGGCTACCACACCGAGGTCGCGCTGATCCTGCGCCAGGCCCAGGCCGCCGGCCTGCAGCTCACGGTGATGGGCGGCGACACCATGACCAACTCCGAGCTCGTCACCGCCGCCGGCCCCGCCGCCGACAACGTGATGTTCACGTTCTCGCCCGACCCGCGCAAGAACCCGGACGCGGCGCCGGTGGTGGAGAAGTTCCGCGCCGCCAAGACCGAGCCGGAAGGCTACGTGCTCTACGCCTACGCCGCAATGCAGCTCTTCGAGCAGGCCGCGACCGCGGCCAAGAGCACCAAGTACGCCGACCTCGAGAAGGCAATGCGCGCCGGCAGCTTCAAGACCGTGATCGGCGAGCTGGCCTTCGACGCCAAGGGCGACCAGAAGGCGCCGGGCTTCGTGGTCTATCGCTGGCAGGGCGGCAAGTACGACTACGCGCAGTAAGCCGCGCGCACGTCCGGCCTGAAGCAGCGGTGCCGCGGTTGCGGCACCGGCTGCTCGTGACGGCAGCGTCGGCCCGCAGGGAGACCTGGGGCCGACGGCCGGCCGCGAGCGGCGACTATCGAATCAGCGCTTCATCGCGGCTTGCGCCGCTCCTACAGGGACGCGGACCCCGCTCGGGGTCTGCGCCGACCGCACCGCCACAGCAGGAGACATCGTGGCCTACGCCCTTCAACAACTGATCAACGGGCTCACGCTCGGCGCCATGTACGGCCTGATCGCCATCGGCTACACGATGGTGTACGGCATCATCGGCATGATCAACTTCGCCCATGGCGACATCTTCATGGTGAGCGCGTTCATCGCGGTCACCGCGTTCACGATCCTCGCCGCCGCCGACGTGACCTCGATCCCGCTCGCGCTCACCTTCGTGCTGATCGTGTCGATCTTCTTCACCTCGGCCTACGGCTGGGCGGTCGAGCGCACTGCCTACCGCCCGCTGCGCGGCTCGACCCGGCTGGCGCCGCTGATCTCCGCGATCGGCATGTCGATCTTCCTGCAGAACAGCGTGCAGCTCACCCAGGGCGCGCGCGTGAAGCCCATCCCGCCGGTACTGGAAGGCGGCATCGTGCTGTGGGACGCGCCCGGCTTCACGGTGCAGATCGGCTGGAGCCAGATGCTGATCATCGTCACCACGGTGATCCTGATGACGGCCTTCACCTGGATGATCACGCAGACCCCCTTCGGTCGCCAGCAGCGCGCCTGCGAGCAGGACCGCACCATGGCGTCGCTGCTCGGCGTCAATGTGGACCGCACGATCTCGTTCACCTTCATGCTCGGCGCGGCGCTGGCTGCGGTGGCCGGGGTGATGGTCACGGTGTACTACGGCGTGGTCGATTTCTTCATCGGCTTCCTCGCCGGCATCAAGGCCTTCACCGCGGCGGTGCTGGGCGGCATCGGCTCGCTTCCGGGGGCGATGCTCGGGGGCCTGCTGATCGGCCTCATCGAATCCTTCTGGGCCGCCTACCTGTGGGCGGAATACAAGGACGTCGCCACCTTCGGCATCCTGTGCCTGGTGCTGATGCTGCGCCCCTCCGGCCTCCTCGGCCGTCCCGAAGTGGAGAAGGTCTGATGAGCGCCGTCGTCTTTGCGCGTCACGCGATGACGCCTGCCGAGCGCCTGCGCGACGCCGGCTGGGTGGCCTTCGTCGGCCTCATCCTGGGCATCCCGCTGGTCGGCCTCACCACGGTGGACGTGGGCGGCCGGCTGGGAGTGGAGACCCGCTTCGGCCTGCTCGCCGCAGCCATCGCCGCGGTGTTCGCCGGCCGCCTGCTGCTGCGCTGGGCGATCGACCAGGCGCGCAACCGCAAGCAGGAACGCGACCGCGCCAGCACCGCCACCGCCGCCGACCGCGCCCACGGCGCGCAGCGCGTGGTGAACGTGCTCGGCTGGGTCGCGCTCGGCGCCTCGATCGCGCTGCCGATCGTGTTCTCCGACAACCGCTATGTGGTCGACACCGCCACCACGGTGCTGATCTACGTGATGCTGGGCTGGGGCCTCAACGTGGTCGTCGGCCTGGCCGGCCTGCTCGACCTCGGCTACGTCGCCTTCTACGCGGTGGGCGCCTACTCCTACGCGCTGCTGTCGACCCAGTTCGGCTGGAGCTTCTGGGAGGCGCTGCCGGTGTCGGGCGCGATGGCGGCCACCTTCGGCATCCTGCTCGGCTACCCGATCCTGCGCCTGCGCGGCGACTACCTCGCGATCGTGACACTGGGCTTCGGCGAGATCATCCGCATCATCCTGGTGAACTGGACCGAGTTTTCCAACGGCCCCAACGGCATCAGCTCGATCCCGCGCCCGAGCTTCTTCGGCCTCGAATTCACCCGCAGCGCGCCGGAGGGCTCCCAGACCTTCGCCGGCTTCTTCGGGCTGGAGTTCTCGCCGATGCACCGGCTGATCTTCCTCTACTACCTGATCCTGGTGCTGGCCCTGCTCACCCACGCCTTCGTGTCGCGCCTGCGCAAGCTGCCGGTCGGACGCGCCTGGGAGGCGCTGCGCGAGGACGAGATCGCCTGCCAGGCGATGGGCATGAACACCACCAACATCAAGCTCTCGGCCTTTGCCATCGGCGCCATGCTGGGCGGCTTTGCCGGGGTGTTCTTCGCCGCGCGCCAGGGCTTCATCTCGCCCGAGAGCTTCACCTTCACCGAATCGGCGATCATCCTCGCCATCGTCGTGCTCGGCGGCATGGGCTCGCAGATGGGCGTGGTGCTGGCGGCGACGCTGCTGGTGCTGATCCCCGAGTTCGGGCGCAACTTCGCCGAGTACCGCATGCTGCTGTTCGGCCTGGCGATGGTGCTGATCATGGTGTGGCGCCCGGGCGGCCTGCTGTCGCACCGCGAACCGACCGTGCGCCTGAACGCACTCGACAAGGCTGCATCGACCAAGGAGGCAACGCGATGAATGCACCCGCCACCTTGCTGTCGGTGCGCAACCTGACGATGCGCTTCGGCGGCCTCACCGCGATCGACGACCTCTCGCTGGAGGTGCCGGCCGGCAGGATCACCGGCATCATCGGCCCCAACGGCGCCGGCAAGACCACGCTGTTCAACTGCCTCACCGGCTTCTACAAGCCCACCACCGGCACCCTGCGCCTGGCCCACCCGCGCCGCGGCGAGATGCGCCTGGAGGCGCTCCCCAGCCACCGCGTCGCACGCGACGCCCAGGTGGTGCGCACCTTCCAGAACATCCGCCTGTTCCCGAAGATGACGGTGCTGGAGAACCTGA
>JAEUNQ010000333.1 GCA_016790365.1 Thauera sp.
GCGGTGATGATGATCGCGATCACCGCGCCCGAGGCCTGCATCAGCACCGTCAGCAGGGTGCCGATGCCGACCAGGATCAGCCAGCCGACGAGGCCGGGCGCGATGTGGTCCTGCAGGTTCATCGCCGCGCCGAAGCCCGAGAAGGTGTCCTTGAGCGCGTCGATGCCGAGGAAGAGCACGCCGAAGCCGGCGAGCGCCTGGCCGAGCGCGCGCTGGCGCAGCGTGCGGCCTGCCAGCATCAGGATCGCGCCGATGCCGACGAAGGGCAGGGCGAAGGCGTCGATCCTGAAGCTGAAGCCGAGCGCCGCCACCAGCCAGGCGTTGAGCGTGGTGCCGACGTTGGAGCCGAAGATCACCCACATCGCGTTCTGCAGCGACAGCAGGCCGGTGTTGACGAAGCCGATGCTCGCCACCGTGACTGCGGTGGAGGACTGCACCAGTGCCGTCATCGTCATGCCGGCGCCCAATCCGCGCACCGGGGTCGCGGTGCCGCGCTCGAGCAGGCCCTCGAGCGCGCGACCGGCCGCGAGCTTGAGGCCCTCGGTAAGCATGTGCATGCCGAGCAGGAACAGGCCGATGCCGCCGAGCAGTCCGGCGACGATCGGGTAGATGGCGAGCGAGGTGGTGTCCAGGGCGGGCCTCTCGTGCGGGATGGGGGTCTTCGGGAAAGCGTAATGCCGGATCGCCGCGGCGGGGAGTGCATTGTTCTCGGAGGATGCCGGGGCGATTTCGGCGGGGCGCTGAAATTTTATTTTGTCCTGGACAAATCCTTGACAGGTCCTCGGGGCTGGCCTATCGTGGAATCGTCATCAACGCTTGTCCAGGACACGGCCATGAACGCGAATATGCTCTCCAGGCGCGCCGGCATGCTCTTCGCCGCGGCGGCGCTCGTCTCCTTCGGGATTTCCGCGGCCACGGCCGCCCAGCCCCAGGTCGTCGCGGCGGTAGCGGCCGGCGCTCCTGAAAGGCTCGTCGTAGACAAGGGGCCTGTGACCCAGGCACAGACCCCGCTCGAACTCCTGCTGTTCGTCCATCGCGCGGACCTCCCGCTGCGTCCCCTCCCCAGCAAGCAAAAGGATCACTCATGAACGCCCCGGAAAAATTCTTCCTGCCCGACGTGCAGTCCAGCGCCGACCATCGCGCGCTGGCGATCCAGCAGGTCGGCGTGCGCGGCCTGCGCTACCCGATGGCGGTGCGCGACCTCGACGGCGGCGTGCAGCACACCGTCGCCACGCTCGAGATGACCGTCGGCCTGCCCGCGGACGTCAAGGGCACGCACATGTCGCGCTTCGTCGAGCTCCTCGAGGCCGAGCGCGACGCGCTCGACCTCGACGGCCTGCGCGGGCTCTTCGCCGACATGCTGGTGCGTCTGGAGGCGAGCAGCGGCCGCATCGAGGCGCGCTTCCCGTGGTTCATGAAGAAGGCCGCGCCGGTCTCGGGCGTGGAGAGCCTGCTCGACATCGATGCCCGCGTGGTGGTGGAGAAGGCCGAGCGCGGAGAGATCCGCAGCACGCTCGAGGCGGTGGTGCCGGTGACCAGCCTGTGCCCGTGCTCGAAGAAGATCTCCGCCTACGGCGCGCACAACCAGCGCTCGCACATCACCCTGTCGGCCACGCTGCGCGGCGACCTCGGCTTGCGCGAGCTGGTGCGCATGGCGGAAGAGGAGGCCTCTTGCGAGGTCTTCGGCCTGCTCAAGCGCCCGGACGAGAAGTGGGTCACCGAGCGCGCCTACGACAACCCGAAGTTCGTCGAGGACCTCGTGCGCGACATCGCGCTGCGCCTGCGCGCGGACGCGCGCGTGGCCTCGTGGCGGGTGCAGTCGGAGAACTTCGAGTCCATCCACAACCATTCCGCCTACGCCCTGATCGAGGGCGAGAACGTGCCGGAGTAATCGCCATGAAGATGGGTGAGATCGAGCGCCTGAACTTTGCGGGCGAAGGGGGTGCGGGGCGCCGCATCGCGGTGATCGGCGGCGGCATTGCCGGCCTGTCCACCGCCTGGCTGCTCGCGCCGCAGCACAGCGTGACGCTGTTCGAGGCGGGCAGCTACGTCGGCGGCCACACCAACACCCTCGACGTTACGGTCGACGGCCTCACCCATCCGGTGGACACCGGCTTCCTGGTCTTCAACCGCCGCACCTACCCCAACCTGTGCGCGCTGTTCGCGCTGCTGCAGGTCGAGGCCGTCGAGACCGAGATGAGCTTCGGCGTCAGCCTCGCCGAGCCCGAACTCGAATGGGCCGGCACCGACCTCGCCAGCGTGTTCGCCCAGCGCAGTAATCTGGTGCGGCCGGCCTTCCTCGCCATGCTGCGCGACATCGTGCGCTTCAACCGCGAGACCACGCGCATGGCCCACGAGGGCGCCATGCCGGCCTTGTCGCTCGGCGAGTATCTCGACCTGGAGGGCTATTCGCAGGCCTTCCGCGACTGGTACCTGCTGCCCATGGCCGCGGCGATCTGGTCCTGCCCGACACGCACGATGCTGGCCTACCCGCTCGCCACCTTCGTGCAGTTCTGCCACAACCACGGCCTGCTTCAGATCCTCGACCGGCCGACCTGGATGACGGTGAAGGGTGGCGGGCGCAGCTACGTGCGCCGCATGCTCGCCCGCCTCGACGACGTGCGGGTGAATGCGCCGGTGCAGCGCGTGGTGCGTGGCGAGGACGGGGTGTGGGTGCACACCGCGGCGGGGCCGGAGCGCTTCGACGAGCTCGTCTTCGCCTGCCACAGCGACCAGGCCCTGGCCATCCTCGGCAGCGAGGCCACGCCGGAAGAGCGCCGCATCCTCGGCGCGGTGCAGTACCAGGCCAACGTCGCGTACCTGCACACCGACACCGCCCTGCTGCCGCGCCGGCAAAAGGTGTGGTCGGCGTGGAACTACCTAGCCGGCCGCGGTGCGCCCGATGAGCGCCCGGTGTCGGTGAGCTATCTGATCAACCGCCTGCAGCCCCTGCCTTTCCAGACACCGGTGGTGGTGTCGCTGAATCCCTTCACCGAACCCGCTGCGGACAAGACCTTCCGCCGCATCGAATACGCCCACCCGGTGTTCGACCACGGCGCGATCGACGCCCAGGCCGCGCTGCCCGCCATCCAGGGCCGCGAGCGCTGCTGGTTTGCCGGCGCGTGGACCGGCTACGGCTTCCACGAGGACGGCCTCAAGTCGGCGGTCGCGGTGGTCGAGGCGATGGGCGTGGAGGTGCCGTGGCGGCGCGGCCGCGTGCCGGCGGCGCTGGAGAAGGCGTGATGTCCGACGCGCTGCAGCCCGCGGTGTGCTTCGGGGCGGTCATGCACGAGCGCCACGTGCAGGCGCACAACCGCTTCGTCTACCCGAGCGCCTTCCTGCGCCTGCCGCTCGCTCGGCTGGACACCTTGCGCGTGCCGCTGCTCGGCATCGAGCGCGCCAACCTGATCAGCTTCCGCAGCCGCGACCACGGCGCCCGCGACGGCTCGCCCCTGCTGCCGTGGATCCGCGCCCTCCTGGACGAGCGCGGGCTGGCCGCGGCGTGCGACGGCGAGGTCGTGCTGCAGACCATGCCGCGCATCCTCGGCTTCGTCTTCAACCCGGTGAGCTTCTGGTTCTGCCACGACCGCGCGGGCAGCCTGCGCGCGGTGCTCGCCGAGGTGAGCAACACCTTCGGTGAACGCCACAATTACCTGCTGCACCACGACGACCTGCGCCCCATCGTCGCGGGCGACGAGCTGCGCGCCAGCAAGCGCTTCCACGTTTCGCCCTTTTTCCCTGTGCGTGGCGAGTACCGCTTCCGCTTCGAGCAGCGTGGCGCGGTGCATGCGGTGTCGATCGAGCTTTGGGACGGCGGCGAACGCCAGCTGTCCACCCGCCTGTCGGGCCGTGCGGAGAAAGTTTCCGGCACCAGCATGGCGAAGTGGCTCGCGCGCCAGCCCTTCATGACCCTGGGCGTCGTCGCCCGCATCCACTGGCAGGCGCTACGCCTGGCCCTGCGCCGGGTGAGCTTCTTCCGCAAGCCCGCGCCGCCGATCGAGGAGACCACCTGATGAACGCACTCGACCATGCCCTGCAGCCGCTCGCCGGCCTGCGCCTCGCGCGCCTGCCGCGCGCCACCCGGCTATGCCTGGAGATGCTCGACCGCCTCGACGGCGGTGCGATCGCGGTGGAGCTGCCCGACGGCGTGCGCTTGCGCGCAGGCCATGGCGCGCTCGTCGCCCACCTGCGCGTGCGCGACCATGCCGTCTTCGACGAGGTGCTCGCGCGCGGCGACATCGGCTTCGGCGAGACCTGGATGGACGGCCTGTGGGAGACCGAAGACCTCCCCGGCCTGCTGCGCCTGCTCTCGGCCAACCGTACCCGCCTGCAGGGCGCGATCTACGGGCGCCTGTTCCGCCTGCTGAGCCACCGTCTGCAGCACCTGCTGCGCGCCAACACGCGCAGCGGCTCGCGGCGCAACATCGAGGCCCACTACGACCTCGGCAATGATTTCTACGCGCTCTGGCTCGACCCCACCATGACCTACTCGGCGGCGGTGTTCGCCTCGCCCGACGAGTCGCTGGCGGACGCCCAGCTGCGCAAGTACCGCCGCATCCTCGGCGAGCTCGGCGTGCAGCCGGGGCAGACCCTCCTGGAGGTGGGCTGCGGCTGGGGCGGCTTCGCCGAGGTCGCTGCCATCGAGTTCGGCTGCAAGGTGCTCGGCATCACGCTGTCGCCATCCCAGCTCGAGTTCGCGCGCGCGCGCGCCCAACGCGGCGGCTACGCCGACCGGGTCGACTTCGAGCTGTGCGACTACCGCGATGTGCGCGGCCGCTACGACCACGTGGTGTCGATCGAGATGATCGAGGCGGTGGGCGAGCGCTTCTGGCCGACCTACTTCGCCCAGCTCTCGGCCTTGCTGAAACCGGGCGGGCGCTGCGTGGTGCAGGCGATCACGATCGCCGACGCGCTGTTCGCGCGCTACCGGCGCGGCACCGACTTCATCCAGCGCCATGTCTTCCCCGGCGGCATGCTGCCCAGCCCGGGTGCGGTGGCGAAGCAGGCCCAGCGCGCCGGGCTGGACGTGGTCGGCGATTTCGCCTTCGGCCGCGACTATGCCCGGACCCTGGAGCGCTGGCACCAGACCTTCGACGCGCAGGCGGCGGCGGTGCGAGCCCAGGGCTTCCCGGAGCGTTTCTTGCGCATGTGGCGCTTCTATCTCGCCTACTGCGAGGCAGGCTTCGACACCGGCGACATCGACGTACATCACTACGTGTTCGCTCACGCGAGCACTGGTGTGGCGGCGGCACGCGGGTGAGGGCGCGCGGCATGCGAGTCGCCGACCGTTCATCGAAGCCTCCGCGGTGCGGCTCGCGCCGCTTCACCCGGGTGCCGCGCGCGCTCGCTTCCGTGCTCGCCTGCTGTCTCGTGCTCGTGATGGAGCTTGGGTACGCGCTTGGGCTGCCGCCGCAGCTCGCGGCGAGCGAGGTCGGTCTGCGCGAGATCGGGCGCGGCGAGCTGCGCTGGTTCGGCTTCAAGCTCTACGACGCGGCGCTGTGGGCGCGGTCGCCCGGCCAAGGGGCGACGGCCGACGAGTACGTGCTCTCGATCCGATATGCGCGCGCGGTCACCTCCGAGCGTCTGGTCGAGCTCAGCCTGGACGAGATGCGCCGCCTCGGGGTGGCCGACGAGCCGACACTGACGCGCTGGAGCAGGGCGCTCGCTGCGGCGCTGCCCTCGGTCGAGGCCGGAGAGACCCTGGCCGGGCTGCATCGACCCGGGCGCGGTGCCGCCTTCTGGCACGACGGCCGCCCGACGGCCGAACTCGACGACCCTGCGCTGGCGGACGCCTTCTTCGCCATCTGGCTCGCCGAGCGCACGCGCGAACCCGCGCTGCGCGCGCGCCTGCTCGGGCTGGCGGACGCGGCGAAATGAACGCCGTCGCCGGGGCCGGGCGCGGGGCGCTCGCCGCCTATGGTGCGCTGGGCCTGCCGCTCGCCTTCGCGGCACTGCCGATCTACGTTCACGTGCCGCGCCTGTACGCGGAGGGCCTGGGACTCTCGCTCGCGCTGGTCGGTGCGGTGCTGCTCGCTGCGCGCATCGTTGACGCCGTCACCGACCCGCTGATCGGCTGGGCCAACGACCGCCTGCCGCGCCGACGCCTGTGGATCGCGCTGTCCCTGCCTGCGCTCGGCGCCGGCATGTTCGGCTTGCTGGTGCCGCCCGCGGGCGCCGGGGCGGTCTGGCTGTTCGCCCTCCTGGTCGCGGTCTCGCTGGCATACTCGGTCGCAAGCATCGCCTACAACGCCTGGGGCGCGGAAGTCGCATCCACGCCGGCCGCACGCACCCGCTTCGTCGCCAGCCGCGAGGCTTTCGCACTCGCCGGTGTGGTTCTCGCGGCGGTGCTCCCCGGGCTGCTCGGCGATGGGGGGGGCGTGGCCGAGACCGTCGTCGGCGGTGTCGGTGAGGCGCCGACCGGAGGCGACGCGGGTGTCGCCGGTACGGCGGGCAACAGCGATGGCGGCGCGGCGGGGCTGGCGCGGCTCGCCTGGATCTTCCTGCCGCTGCTGGCGGCGTTCGGCCTGTGGACCTTGCTGCGGGCGCCTGCACCGCCGCGCCTTGCCGCGCTGCGGGCGCCGATGTGGCTCGGCCTGCGTGCGGCGCTCGCCGATCGGGGCTTCTCCCGCCTGCTCGCGGTGTTCGCTGCAAATGGCATCGCCGCTGCGATCCCCTCGGCGACGGTGCTCTTCTACGTCGCCGACGTACTCGATGCAGAGGCCTTCGCAGGGGCCTTCCTCGCACTCTATTTCGTCGCCGCTGCGGCCGGCCTGCCGCTATGGACGCGACTGTCGCAACGTATCGGCAAGCTGCGCGCCTGGCTCGTCGGCATGGCGCTGGCCGTGGTGGTGTTCGCCTGGGCAGGCCTGCTCGGCAGCGGCGACCTGGTCGCCTACGCCTTCATCTGCGTGCTCTCGGGCGTCGCGCTCGGTGCCGACCTCACCCTGCCGCCCTCGCTGCTTGCGGACCTGCTGGCGCGCGGGCGCGAGCCGGCGTGTCCGCTGCACGACGGGGTTGCGGCTCCGGCCGGCGGTGGATGCGACGCAGGGAGGCGGAGCGCAGGGCCCGACTTGCGCGTGCTCGAGGCCGGCGCCTGCTTCGGCTGGTGGAGCTTCGTCACCAAGGCCAACCTGGCGCTCGCCGCCGGCCTCGCGCTCCCGCTGCTCGCCCTCCTGGGCTACACCCCGGGCGCGCACGAAGCCGCCGCCGTCGGCGCACTTGCGGCGGTATACGGCTTCGTGCCGGTAGCCCTGAAGCTCGTCGCCATCGCCTTGTTGTGGCGTTGGCGGCAAGTGCTCGACACCGGCACGGAGGATCTCCGCTCGACGGTGCCGAGTCGTGTCGCTCCGACAAGAGCCGACATGCACCGCTCGGGAGGCGGCTAATGCATGCAAGCCATGGCTGTGGCGACGCAGCGAACTCGAATCTGCCTGGAGGCGATGAATCGTGAGACGTTTCTTCCTGATGTGCGCGGCCCTGCTCGGGCTTTGGGGGTGCAGCAGCGTGAATATCGATGAATACCGTGCCGAGCAGCCTGTGCTCGAACTGCGCGAATACTTCGACGGCACGATCGACGCCTGGGGGATGTTCCAGGATCGCTCGGGCAAGGTCGTCAAGCGCTTCCACGTGCTGATCGAAGCGAGCTGGCAGGGCGATACCGGCACGCTCGACGAGCATTTCACCTATTCGGACGGAAGCACCCAGCGCCGTGTGTGGACCATCACCCGGCTCGGCCCCGGCCGCTACAGCGGCCGCGCCGACGATGTGGTCGGCGAGGCGAGCGGCGACGCCGCGGGGAACGCCTTGCGCTGGCGATATGTCCTGGCGCTGCCCGTCGATGGCAAGGTGTACAACGTCGACTTCGACGACTGGATGTTCCTGATGGACGACCGCGTGATGCTCAACCGTTCGCTGATGAGCAAGTGGGGTTTTCGCCTCGGCGAGGTGACCTTGTCCTTCCACAAGAGGCCGCGCCCGTGACTGCGCCGGCTGCACGCCGCGGCTGGTTCGCGCCGCTCAACGCACCGATCCGGGAGTGGTCGGGGCGACGGGTGTGGATCGTGGGCGCGTCCTCGGGCATCGGCGAGGCGCTCGCGCTCGAGCTTGCCCGCCGCGGTGCGCGCCTGGCGCTCTCGGCGCGCGGGCGGGAGCGCCTCGAGGCGGTGTGCGCGGCCTGCGATGCGGCCGCCTGGCCCGCGCACCATACCGACCCGCCCGCCGCAGCGCTTGCGCTGGCGCTCGACCTCTCCCGCGTGGACGAGCTCGAGCGCGCGCGCGACCAGCTGCTCGCCGCCTGGGGCGGCGTCGATCTCGTCGTCTTCAACGCCGGCACCTACCGTCCGCTGCGCGCCTGGGAGCTAAGCGCGCAGGCCGTGCGCGAGACCCTGGAGACCAACCTCGTCGGCACCATGAGCGCCACCGCGGCCGTGTTGCCGACCCTGCTCGCGCAGGGTCACGGCGCGATCGCGCTGGTGGGCAGCGTCGCCGGCTACGGCGGGCTGCCCAAGGCGACCGTGTACGGCCCCTCCAAGGCGGCGCTGATCAATTTCGCCGAGGTCCTCCATCTCGACCTGTCGCAGCGCGGCATCGGCGTGTTCCTGATCGATCCCGGCTTCGTCGCCACTCCGCTGACCGCGCAGAACGACTTCGCCATGCCTGCGCTGCAGACGCCGGCACAGGCGGCCGCTGCGATCGTCGACGGCTTTGCGCGTGGTGATTTCGAGATCCACTTCCCGAAGCGCTTCACGCGCGTGCTCAAGCTCCTGCAGTTGCTGCCGCGCCGGCTCTATTTTGCGCTGATCCGCCGCGCCACTGGCTTGTAGGGCTTGCCGCCATGACCGATCCGAAGCTCCCGGACCCCCCGCCTGCGGGTGCCTCGACGGCGGAGGCCCCGCCACAGACGGCCGCGCGGCGCCTGGCGCAGTTCTACGAGACACTCACCCCCGCCGCGCTGGACGGGCTCGGCCAGCTCTATGCACCGGACGCCCGCTTCAAGGACCCCTTCAACGAGGTCGCTGGCACCGCCGCCATCCGCCGCATTTTCGAGCACATGTTCGCCACCGCCGAGGCGCCGCGCTTCGAGGTCACCGACTGCATCGAGCAGGGCGGGCAGGCCATGCTGGGCTGGGCGTTCCACTTCGCGCTGCGCGGGCGGGCGCTGACGGTGCGCGGTGTCACGCACCTGAACTTCGACGCCGACGGCCGGGTGACGCTGCACCGCGACTACTGGGACGCCGCCGAGGAGCTGTACGAGAAGCTGCCGCTGCTCGGGGGGCTGATGCGCGCGATCAGACGGCGCTTGCGTGCCACCGATCCGCCTCGATAAGGGTGCGAGGAGCGGCGAAGCCTACTGTGGCGTCGCGGGTGTTCGCCCAGGATCGATGAGGCGCTTCGTCGAACATCCGGCTGACCCGAGCGGGGCAAGGGGACTATCATCGGGTGCTGATGGAACCGAAACACAGGTACGCCCCATGTCTTCACGTCGTAAAGCGATCTCCCTCATCGTCGCGGCCCCGCTGCTCGCCCTCGGCCTGCTTGCCGGCTGCACGCCGTCCGAGCCGGTCTTCAAGAGCACCGACATCTCCGGCACCAGCTACGGCAAGACGCTGCGTCTCACCGACCACCACGGCCAGGAGCGCACGCTCGCCGACTTCAAGGGCAAGGTGGTCACGATCTTCTTCGGCTACACGCAATGCCCGGACGTGTGCCCCACGGCGCTGTCCGGTATGAGCACGGTGATGCAGGAACTCGGCCCCGAGGCCGACCGCGTGCAGGTGCTCTTCGTCACCGTCGACCCCGAGCGCGACACGCCCGAGTTGCTCGCGCAGTACGTGCCGGTGTTCGACGCGCGCTTCCTCGGCCTGTATGGCACGCCCGAGAAGATCGCCGAGGTGGCGAAGGAGTTCCGTGTCTTCTACCGCAAGAGCGGCGACCTCGCCGGCCACTACACGATCGACCACACCGCCGGCACCTACGTCTTCGGCCCGGACGGCCGCCCGCGGCTGTACGTCAAGCACGCCGAGGACCCGCAGGTGGTGGTGGCGGACATCAAGGCGCTGCTGGCGGGGAAGTGAGGCAAGCTGAAAAAGCGAGTTCGCTCTGAGTGCTTGGCCGAGTTCGTTTCACGCACCGTCCGTAAGCGAGCGTGAGAAATTCTCCGCCTGAGCGCTCAGTACGCTCAAGTCTGCACGAGGGAGCCCATGCTGGCGCCATTCGGTGTAGTCGAAGCGGTCGCGAGAGATCGACGCGATGAAGCGTTCGGCCTCCACCGGGCCAAGC
>JAEUNQ010000334.1 GCA_016790365.1 Thauera sp.
ACGTTGCCGCCCCAGGAGTACTGCATGCTGCGCGCGGTGAGCAGCCAGAACGGGAAGTCCTCGTCGCGCCCGCCCAGGTTGGAGATCACCGCGTGCTTGATGAGGTGGGAGAAGTCGTGGAACTCGGGCAGCGGGCGGTACTCGGTGAGCTGGCGGTCCCACCAGTCGATGCCGGATTCGTGCAGGCGGCGGCCGAGCTCCTCGCCGATGCGGGAGATGCGCTCCTGGTAGGGCATCTCGAAGCGCAGGCCCAGATCCACCAGGTGGGGATAGAGGAACCACTGCAGGCGCGGATATTCGATGGTGCGGAAGCCGTGCTCCTTCCACCACTCCAGGCCATGGTCCTCGGCGCCCTCGGTGAGCTCGGCGCTGGCCGCCCGGCAGCTGGCGTCCCAGATCTCCTCGACCCCGTAGGCGCGGTCGGGCTGCAGCGAGAAGTCGTAGTTGGGCCCCTTCAGCGGCACGCCGGCGGCGCCGCGGTTGATCGCCTTGTTGTAGGTGTCGAGGATGCCGGAGCGGCGGGCGAGCTCGGTGCTGATCCAGGTGAAGTCGCGCGTCTCGCCCTGCGGCGGCACCGCGGGCTGGCGCAGAGCGAAACCCTGGTGGTCCCAGAACTGCTCGACGTACTTGGTGCCGCCGATGCGCAGCATCTGCAGGCCTTCGAGGTCGGTGCAGTCGGGCAGCAGGATGTCGGCGAAATGGTTGGTCTCGTCGCGGGTGTAGCTGAAGGCGACCACAAAGGGGAACTTCGCCACCGCCTCGGCCACCTGTGGGGTGTCCCAGAACGAGATCACCGGATTGGTGCGGTAGAAGAACCAGACGTCGGGCTGGGTGGGCTCGGGGAAGCTCTCGAAGCCGTGGCGCTGCTGCATCCAGGCCAGGTGGGTGGGGCCGAGCGCGGCGCTCCACGCCGAGTTCGCCACCAGCGGCACCAGGGTGCGGTTGGCGTTGCGGATCTGCGGGCGCGAGATCCAGTTTTCCTTGTCGGTCGGGTTGAACGGGTAGTCCATGAACCCGTCGACGCCCGGCTTGGCGCTGCTGTGGCGGTCGTTGGCAGGGCGGTTCAGGCGCACCGCGGTGCCGATGGTGCCTCCGGGCACGTCGAGCGCGCCGACCAGGCAGGCCATCAGGGTGCGCGCCCAGCAGCAGTCGTAGCCACCCCAGCCGTTGTTCACCGTCTTGCCGAGCGTCACCGCCACCGGGCGGTAGGGCAGGGTGCGGCCCTCGATCTCGATCGTGGCGCCGATCTCGGCGTGGTCGAGGTATTCGTTGGCGACGCGGCGGATGGTCGCCGCCGGCACGTCGCAGATGCCCTGGGCCCATTCGGGCGTAAAGCTGCGCTCGTGGTCGAGCAGCTTGCCGAAGGCGCTGCGCACCGCCACGCCCTCGTGGGTGACGAGCTCTTCGTCGGGCAGGACCTCGAGGCCGGAGGCGATGAAGTCGCCGTCGAGCGCGGGGTCGATGTCGGGGGTGTCGAAGACCACGGCCTTGCCGGCCTTCAGGTCCCACACCAGGGGCTTGCGGGTGTCGGGGTCGCGCAGGTAGAAGCCGTTCGGCGCCACCAGGTAGGGCGACGCAGTGCGGTGCTTGAGGAAGTCGATGTCCAGCCGCGAGCGCGCGTTTTCGAACAGCATCACGTGGATCATCGCGTGCATGCAGGCGGCGTCGGTCTTGGGCTTGATCGGCACCCACTCGGCGGAGCAACCGCCGGTGACGGACAGGTGCGGCTCGATCTGGACGCGCTTTACGCCCTGCTCGACGCGCGCCGCAGCGTGGCGCCAGACGCCGCACACGCCGCCCGAGGCCTCGATATTGCTGCCGAAGGACAGGATGTACTTGCTGCGCGGGGTGTCGGGACAGACGATGAATGCGCGGTGCCAGAGCTCGCCGTAGAGGTGCTCGGAGTGGTAGCACTTGACGCCCTGGCCGCTGCCGAAGCTCATGTCCACCGGGCCCCAGGCCGCCAGCAGGGCGGGGAAGGTGCCCATGTAGGCGGTGGGTGTGCCACCGCCACCGAAGCTCGCAGCCACGCGCGGATAGCCGGAGCCGTCGAGAAGGCCGGTCTCGCGGATGCCGCGCAGCTTGGCGGCGATGGTGTCGAGCGCCTCGTCCCAGGAGATGGGTACGAAGCCCGGGTCCTCGTGGCGCCCCTTCTTCGGGTTGGTGCGCTTCATCGGCTGCAGGACGCGGTTCGGGTTGTAGGTTTTCTGCACGAGGCCGAAGGCCTTCACGCAGACCCGGCCCGCGGCGGGGTGAACGTCCTCTGCGTCGAAATTCGGCTCGATGGCGGTCGCCACGCCATCCTCGATCTTGACCTTGAGCAGGTCGGGTCCGGCCACGCACTGGTAGCAGTAGGTGGCGATCTTTGTCGTGCCCTGCGGGTTGCTGACGGTCATCAGGTGTCTCCTCCGGTGGTGAGCGGGCGAGGCTGCGGATGCCTGCTCCCCCTTCTTGGCTTATGGGAGGAATACTAGATCTTATGACTGACCGGTCGGTTGATATTTGTCAAATAATAACGTTGACGTGAACGTAAGATTTTTGTGTAGAGTTAACGTGCACGTTAACTCTGGTTGCTGCTTGGGGTTTCGCGTTTCCGATAAACTGCGCGCAAGCGCCCGGATTGCTCGCCGCGTGCTTGCGCGCGTCGGTCGTCCAGCAAGGCCAGTCGAGTGATGTCGGGTGTCCGCAGTCCCGCCGCTGTTGTCTCCAATCTGCCGTTCCCTCTTCCAAATGGAGTGCCCCATGTTCGTCGAAAACATCATGACCCGGGAGGTGTTGCACGTCGCTCCGGAAGCCTCGTTCTCGCAGGTTTCCGAGATCATGCGACTGAAGAAGGTGCGCCACGTGCCGGTGATCGACCAGGATCGCAAGGTTCTCGGCATCATCTCGCATCGCGACGTTCAGCGTGCGCAGCCCTCCATGATCACGACGCTCGACGTCGGCGAGGTGAAGTACCTGCTGTCCAAGATCACCGCGGCGGACATCATGCACAAGTCCGTGGTCAGCTGCTCGCCGCGGACGCAGATCGAGGAGGCCGCGCGCATGATGCGGCCCAAGAAGCTGGGCTGCCTCACCGTGGTGGACGACGCCGGTCGCCTGGTGGGCATCGTCACCAGCGTGGACCTGCTCGACTTCTTCCTCGACATCACGGGCTGCTGGGTCGAGGGCGCGACGCGGATCACCGTGAAGCTGCAGGATCGAGCCGGCCAGCTCGCCGCGCTGCTCGCCTCGGTCAATGCGCAGGGCGGCTACATCGTCTCGGTGGTGTCGCCGCGCACGCCGCAGTCCGAGGGCCTGCGTACCGCGACCATCCGCTTCGAGGCGAAGGATGCCGGCGCGGTGGTGCAGGGCCTGCGCGAGGCGGGATACGAGCTGAGCGTCGATCAGACGGCGTGAGATGTGAGGGGCGAGGCGTCAGGCGCGAGGGGTGAAAACCGCTCGACCTGACGCCTCGTCGCATCCGGTCGCGATGTCGTCGGTCGATCGCGGCTGGAGCGTTTTCGCTTCAGGCCTTCCTTCTTTCCTGATGCCGGAGCCTTTTGCTTGAGCCGCTCCAAAAGCCGATGCGCGCGCTGGCTTCCCAGCGCGCGCATCGCTCTCCTGGCGCCTCACTCCTGGCGCCTCACGCCTCACCCTTGCAGCAACGGCGGGTCCGGGTCCTCGTTCCAGCCCTTGGGCGGGGGCTGGAAGCGGGCGAGCCAGCCTTCGAGCAGGGTGACGTGCTCGCGCTCGGTCTCGCACAGTTCGGCGGCGAGCTTGCGGATGTCCTCGCGCTCGGATTGGGCGACGAGGCGGTCGTAGAAGTCCACCCCGCGGCGCTCGGCCTCGAGCGCCATCGCGATCGCGTGGTAGGGGTGCATCATGTAATGCAGGCCCTCGGCCGAGACCGAGGGGGCCTCCGGACTCTCGGGGGCTTCCCAGGAGTATTCCCACGGCGCGATATGCGGCAGGGTGTGCCCCTCGCTGATGTCGTTGACGTTGTCGACGTGCAGCTTCTCGATCTCCGCCAGCTTGCGGAAGAGCACGGCGACGTCGCGGTTGTTGTGGGTCTCCATCTGGTCGGCGAGCGACTCGTAGCGCTCGACCGCCTCGACTTCCATCGCCAGCGCGTGCGCCAGCAGGTGCTCCACCGAGTGGATGCCGGTTTCCTGCGGATCGGGTTTGCTCATAACACGAACTCCTTCTCGAGATCTGCCACTGAATCGACGCTCGCCTGCCGCTCGGGCTGGAAGGGCTTGCGGCTGCCGCGATAGAGCACGCCGACGTTGAAGCCGTCGTCGGTCATCAGGCGGCGCGCGGCGCGCGCGGGGTCGTCGGTCGGGTCGACCGCGGCGGGGTGCACCATGTCCTTCCAGTCGCGCTGCTCGGGACGGAAGGTGACGCAGGGGCTGAGCAGTTGCACGAAGGAGAAGCCGGGGTGGCGGATCGCCTCGGTGATGAGCTGCGCGGTGCCGTTCTGGTCGCCGGAGAAGCCGCGGGCGATGAAGTTCGCGCCAGCGGCGAGCGCGATCACCAGCGGATGGAAGGGGTTGATGCCGGTGCCCTGGGGGGTGAGCTTGCTCTTCTCCCAGTCGGGCGCGGTGGTCGGCGAGGCCTGGCCCTTGGTCATGCCGTAGACCTCGTTGTCCATGACGATGTAGGTCATGTCGACGTTGCGCCGGCAGGCATGCATGAAGTGGTTGCCGCCGATCGAAAAGCCGTCGCCGTCGCCGCCGGAGGCGATCACGGTGAGCTCGGGGCGGGACACCTTGATGCCGGTGGCGATCGGCAGGGCGCGGCCATGCACGCCATGGAAGCCGAACACGTTGGTGTAGGCGGGCAGGCGCGAGGAGCAGCCGATGCCGGAGACGAGGGCGACGCTCTCGGGCGGGATCGACAGCTCGGCCAGGGCCTTGGTGATCGACCCGAGTACCGAGTAGTCGCCGCAGCCCGGACACCAGACGGGCTTGACCTCGGACTTGTAGTCGCGCGCGGAATAGCTCGGGCAGGTGGATGTGGCTTCCATGTTCAGCTCCAGTCGGCCAGTTGGCGGAAGATTTCGTTCGGACGGATCGGCAGCGGGCCGGGCCGGTGGAAGGCGCGCACGCTCCCCGGGAGGTCGTAGTGCGCGCGCAGGTAGCGGTGGAACTGGGCGCCGTGGCTCTGTTCGACGACGAGCACGCGCGACACGCCCGCGAGCGCGGCAGCGAGCTGCTCCGGACGCACCGGCGAGATCAGGCGGATCGACACCAGGCGGGCGCGGCCGCCGCTGGCGCGGAAGCGCTCGAGCGCCTCGCGCACCGGACCGGTGGTCGAGCCCCAGGTCAGCACCGCGATGTCGCCGTCGCCCTCGATGTCCGCCCAGTGCTGGCCGTAGTCGTGCGCGGCGAGCTTGCGCAGGCGCTTGTCGAGCTGGGCGCTGTGGTCGGCGGCGGCGCTGGACGGGGTGCCGTACTCGTTGTGCTCGAGGCCGTCGGCGGTGTACTGATAGCCCTTCATGCCCGGCACGGCCATCGGCGAGACGCCCGACGCGGTGTTGGTGTAGCGACGGTAGCGTTCGGCGGCCTCGCCCTCGGGCATCAGGCGGATCGCGCGCAAGCCCGGATCGGCGGGCGGCGCGATCGTCGCCCGGCTCTGTCCCAGGGACTGGTCGGAGAGCACGATCGCGGCGGTCTGCAGGCTGTCGGCGAGGTGGACCGCCCACTGGGTGGAGAACGCGCAGTCGGCGAGCGAGTTGGGCGCCACCACCAGGTGCGGGGCGTCGCCGTGCAGGCCGTAGAGCGCGATGTTGAGGTCGCTCTGCTCGGACTTGACCGGGATGCCGGTGGAGGGGCCGCCGCGCATCACGTTGACCACGGTGATCGGCGTCTCGGAGGCCACCGCGAGGCCGAGCGATTCGGTCATCAGCGCCAGGCCGGGGCCGGAGGTGGCGGTGAGCGAGGGTACGCCGGCATAGGAGGCGCCGATGATCTGGTTGATCGAGGCGAGCTCGTCCTCGGCCTGCACCAGCACGCCACCGAGCTTGGCGAGGTTGGGTGCGAGCCACTCCAGCACCTCGGTGCCCGGGGTGATCGGGTAGGCGGCGACGAAGCGGATGCCGCCGCG
>JAEUNQ010000354.1 GCA_016790365.1 Thauera sp.
CGGGCGGGCGAGGCTTCGCGGGCGAGGCCGACCAGGGTCGAAGAATCCAGTCCTGCGGACAGGAACGCGCCAACGGGAACGTCGGCGAGCAGGTGGGCGCGCACGCTGTCGAGCAGGCGTTCGCGCATGAAGGCGGGCTCACCTCCGACCGGGACGCCCTCCGCTGCCTGCACCGAGCGCTTCAGGGCGGCGGACAGGCTCCAGTAGCGCACCGCGGCGCTGGCGCCGGCGGCTTCGGTCACCATCAGGGTCGAGCCTGCCGGCAGCAGGCGGATGCCGCGGTAGAGCGTGAACGGCTCCGGAACCGAGCCCCAAAGGAGGAATCCGACCGCGCCCGCGGGTTCAGGGCGCGTGTCCATGCCCTCGCCGGCCAGCAGGGCCGAGACCTGGGAGGCGAAGCGTACGGTCCTGCCGTCGTCCGCGTAGTAGAGCGGCTTGATCCCGTGGGGGTCGCGCGCGAGCAGCAGGCTGCGCGCCTGCGCGTCCCACAGCGCGAAGGCGAACATGCCCCGCAGCCGACCCACCATCGCGGGGCCGTGGCGGCGATACAGGTGCAGCAACACCTCGGTGTCGGAATGGGAGCGGAACGCGATGCCGTCCCGCTCGAGCTCGCTGCGCAGCTCGGGGTAGTTGTAGATCTCGCCGTTGAAGCTGACCACCAGCCTGCCGTCCGTCGAGTGCATCGGCTGTGCGCCCGCCTCGCTGAGGTCGAGGATGGCGAGGCGCCGATGGGCGAGGCCGACCCGACCGTCGCCGCCGATCCACACCCCGGCGCCGTCGGGGCCGCGAGCGATCATGGAGTCGCGGACCCGCAGCAGTTCGGTGCGGTCCACCGCGGCCGCGGCCGGGGCGTAGGCGAAGATCCCGTTGATGCCGCACACTTCAGCGCGTCTCCTGAACGACGTCGCGCACCGCGCGCAGGTAGCCGTGGCCGAAGCGCTGGTCGGGTTCCAGGTAATTGCCCTCGGCCCACTCGTTCCAGGCCTTGATGAAGACGATGCGCTGCTCGGCCGGGTAGCCCTGCACCAGGTCGACGCCGCGACGCAGCACGGTCTTGAACAGTTCCGGGGTCGAGCCGTGCAGCACCAGTCCGTTGAGACCCGAGCGCGGGGTGTTGTCCCAGTTCGGGAGCACCGTGGGGTACTCGGTGAATTGCGGCGGGCTGCCGCGGGTGAGCCCGCTCATGATGCGGGCGTAGTCCAGCACGGTCAGCTTGTATTTTCCCTTGGCCATGCGCATGCGTGCCTTCAAGGCCGGGTAGCGCCAAGGGATGTGGCCGCTCTTGGGCGGCAGCGGCTGCCAGGTCGAGGCGTCCATGCCGAAGTCGGCCGGATCGACCTGCGCGCCGCGGTAGTTGACCGCGACCAGGTGCAATCCCGGAAGCCCCGCCTGGGCGGCGAGCTGGCGCCAGTAGTCCATCACCCGCGCGACATCGGGAATGTCGGGCGGGTTGTAGATCAGGAACATCGGCTTGCCGTCCACACGGATGTAGCGCGGATCGTGGAACGCGGCGAG
>JAEUNQ010000015.1 GCA_016790365.1 Thauera sp.
GTCGAAGGGCTGGATGCGGCCGCCATCGACCAGCACGAAACGATCGCAGGTGGCGCGCAGCAGCGCGCGGTCGTGCGACACCAGCACCATCGCGCCCTCGTAGTCCTGCAGCGCCATGGTCAGCGCGTGGCGCATCTCGAGGTCGAGGTGGTTGGTGGGCTCGTCGAGCAGCAGCAGGTTGGGGCGCTGCCAGATCAGCAAGGCAAGCGCCAGGCGCGACTTCTCGCCGCCCGAGAACGGCCCGCAGGGCGTGGTCGCCGGAGTGGAGGTGCCGCCCACGCCGTCGCCGCGGAAGTCGAAGCCGCCGAGGTAGTCGCGCAGCTCCTGCTCGCGCGTCTGCGGGTCGAGGCGGACCATGTGCTGCAGCGCGGACTCGTCCGGGCGCAGGGTCTCGAGCTGGTGCTGGGCGAAGTAGCCGGTGGCGAGGCCCTTGCCCTCCAGGCGGCGGCCAGTGGCAAGCTGAAGCTCGTGGGCGAGCAGCTTGATCAGCGTCGACTTGCCGGCGCCGTTACGGCCCAGCAGGCCGACGCGCTCGCCCGGGCGCAGGGTCAGCGTGATGCGCTCCAGCACCGTCTTGTCGCCATAGCCCACCGCACCGTCCTCGATCTGCAGCAGCGGGTCGGGCGCCGGCGGCGCGTCGCGGAAGGCGAAGCTGAAGGGGGTGTCCACATGCGCCGCGGCGATGCGCTCCATGCGCTCGAGCGCCTTGATCCGGCTCTGCGCCTGGCGCGCCTTGGTGGCCTTGGCGCGGAAGCGGCGGATGTAGTCTTCCATGTGCGCGATGTCGCGCTGCTGCTTGTCGAACATCGCCTGCTGCTGCAGCAGGCGCTCGCCGCGCTGGCGCTCGAAGTCGGAATAGCCGCCGGTATAAAGGCCGAGTTTCTGCTGCTCGATGTGGGCGATGTGGGTGACGCAGGCGTCGAGGAACTCGCGGTCGTGCGAGATCAGCAGCAGCGTGCCCCGGTAGTCGCGCAGCCAGGCCTCGAGCCAGATCACCGCGTCGAGGTCGAGGTGGTTGGTGGGCTCGTCGAGCAGCAGCAGGTCGGACCGGCACATCAGCGCCTGCGCCAGGTTCAGGCGCATGCGCCAGCCACCGGAGAAGTCCGCCACCGGGCGCTCGATGTCGGACTGCAAAAAGCCGAGGCCGTCGAGCAGCGCCGCCGCGCGGGCGCGCGCCGAATAGCCGCCGATCTCGTGCAGGCGGGCGTGGAGCTCGCCAATGTGCGAACCGTCGTGGGCGGCTTCGGCCGCGGCGAGCTCGGCCTCGATGCGGCGCAGCTCGGCATCGCCGTCGAGCACGTAGTCGATCGCCGGCTGCGCCAGGCCAGGGGTTTCCTGGGCGACGTGGGCAATCACCCAGCCCGGCGGCAGGTCGAGGTCGCCCTGGTCGGGATGGAGCTGGTCGCGCAGCAGGGCGAACAGGCTGGACTTGCCGCTGCCGTTGGCGCCGGTGAGGCCCACCTTCCAGCCCGGGTGGATCTGCAGCGTGGCGCTCTCGATGAGGACCTTGGCGCCGCGCGCGAGGCGCAAGTTGCGAAGACTGATCACGTACGGATACACGGCCGGACGGCCGCAGGCAGTTGCAAAGGCGCTATTCTACGCGCCGACTCGACCGAAGCCGGCACGCACGCGCCGGAAACCCGAGCCGAGCACTCGACCGCCGCACGGCGATCGTCGTGCTCGATCGCCCCGCCCGGTCACCCGAATCCGGAAACCGCACGCATGATCCATATCCGATCCCTGCCTTTACTCCTCGCCCGCCGCTCCATCCTGCCCGGCCTGTGCGCCGCGCTGCTCGCCTCCACGGTCCTGCCCGCCCACGCGCAGACTGCGGACGAGGCCGCCCGCGCCGCGGCGCTCGAGGCCGAAGGCAAGGCGCTGCGTGCCGAAGCCGACGCCACCTACGAGGCCACCGTCCCGGGCTGCTACGAGAAGTTCTTCGTCAACCGCTGCATCGACCAGGCGAAAAAGCAGCGCCTGGAGACGATCCGGCGCGCGCGCGAGCTCGAAGCCGAAGGTCGCCGCCTCACCCTGGCCGAGCGCCAGCGCGCGGCCGCAGCCAAGCCGGCAACCGGCGAAGCTCCGAACGCCCCGCCCCCGCCGACTGCGCTACCCGCCAGCCCCGCCCTGGCGCCCGCAGCACCGAGCGGCAACGCGGCGGTCGCCCCCTCGCCCGCAGCCGAGCGCATCCGCGCCGAGCGCGCCGAGGCGAGCCGCGAGGCGGAGGCCGCCGCGGCACGCCAGCGCGCCGTGCAGGATGCCGAGCGCGCCGCCGCGCGCCGCGACGCCGAGGACGCCGCCGCCCGCCGCGCCCGCCAGGCCGAGGAAGACCGTGCACGCTACGAGAAGCGCCTGCGCGACTACGAGCAGGAACAGGCAGGGAAGAAGTAAGGCCCCCCGCCGCTCCTACAGGAGGACCGGGAAGCGCGGTGGTTCATGCAGGAGCGCCGGCAGGCGCGAATGGGACGCCCCCCAGGCGCTGCGCCCGGCCAATGCGCGAATGCGGCGGACGACCGATCAGGCCCGGCGGGCCCAGGCGAGCGCGTCTTCCAGGCGGTCGTTGCCCCAGAACAACTCCTCGCCGACGCGGAAGCTCGGCGCGCCGAACAGACCCAGCTCGGCCGCGCGCTCGGTCTGGCAGCGCAGCGCGAGCTTGTTGGCGTCGGCCTGTGCGCGCGTGATCACCTCCGCGGCAGGCAGGCCGAGCGTGCCGAGGATCTCGCCAATCACCGCCTCCTCGCCGATCTCGCGGTCCTCGGCGAAGTTCGCCGTCATCACCGCGCGTGCGAAGGGCGCCACCCAACCCTCCTCCACCCCCACCAGCGCCACCCGCGCGGCGAGCAGGCCATTGCGCGGGAAGCGGCTCGGGCGACGGAAGGGCAGGCCTTCCTTCTCCGCCAGGCGCTCGAGGTCGCGCCACATGTAGCGTCCCTTGGGCGGGTAGATGTTGAAGGGCGAGTCGTTCCAGCCCAGCGCGAGGAACACCGGCCCGAGCAGGAAGGGCTTCCATTCGATGTCCACGCCGGCAGCCTCCGCAGCGCGTTCGATGCGCATCACCGACAGGTAGGAATAAGTGCTCGCGAACTCGAACCAGAACTCCACGACAGGTCGGGACATGGGGCGCTCCTCGGAAGACAGTGGACGCCGTCACTATAGGCGATCGCCCCGCTCCACGCCCCACCGCGGGGCACTACGAGCGGTTCGCCACCCAGATCCCGCTGCCGACGAGAAAAAGCGCGGCGAACACCGCCGGCGTGAGCGGCTCGCCGAGGATCAGCCCGCCGGCGAGCACGCCCATCACCGGGGTCAGGAAGGAGAACGAGGACAGGCGCGTGGCCGGATACTCGCGCACCAGCCAGAACCAGGCCAGATACGACACGCCG
>JAEUNQ010000025.1 GCA_016790365.1 Thauera sp.
GCTCGACTTCGTCGCCCGTTACCGCCACCACCCCGCCCTGCTCGCCTGGGGCGTGGGCAACGAGATCGAGACCGGCGTCGCCGACCCGCTGCCGCTGTGGCGCGCGGTGGATCGGCTGGCCGCGCGCATCCGCGCGCTCGACCCCGGCCATCCGACCATGATGGTGGTCGCCGACACCGGCATGGGCGCCTTCCGCGCGCTCGCCGGCTGCTGTCCGAATGTGGATCTGCTCGGCATCAACGTCTATGCAGGCGCAGTGTTCGACCTGCCGCAGCGCCTGCGCGACGCCGGCATCGCCAAGCCGGTGGTGATCACCGAGCTCGGCCCGCTCGGGCAGTGGCAAGCCGGACGCAAGCCCTGGGGCGCGCCGGTGGAGCTCACCAGCACCGAGAAGGCGCGCTTCTTCACCGAGGCGCTCGCCTTCCTCGACAAGCGGCCGCAGATTCGCGGCGTCTTCCCTTTCCTGTGGGGCGCCAAGCAGGAGCAGACCGCCACCTGGCACGGCCTGCTGCTCGCCGACGGCAGCGCCACCGCGATGAGCGACGCGCTCTCCGCCGCGTGGGGGCGGCCGGTCGCGAAGCCCGCGCCGCGGATCCGCGGCATCGGCATCGGCGCCGACGAGTTCGCGCCTGGCGCGGAGATCGGCGCCGGCATCGACGCCGTCGCTCACGATGGTTCCGCGCTCGTCACCGAGTGGGCGGTCTTCGCCGAGGCGACCGACCTGCGCAAGGGCGGCGACGCCGAGACCCCGCCGGCACGCATCGACGTGCGCGTGCTCCACGCCGACGCTGCCAGCGTGCGCTTCGTCGCGCCGGCGCCGCCGGGGGCCTACCGCCTCTTCATCACCGTGCGCGACCGCGAGGGCAAGGCGGGGACGGCGAACCTGCCGTTCCGGGTGCGGTAACCGAGGCGTCCCCCGCAGCAGCGGCGCCCGTTCGTGGCCGCAACTCACGTTCGTCCGCGCGCCCTCCTCCCGCACGCTCTTCCCCCCTGCGTCCTCGTCCCCGCTCGGTCCGCCACCGCACCCCGGGGGGTAAGATGAGCCGCACGAGAACCCCAAGCGCAGGAGGCGCGCCCATGTCCGCTCCGCTCACGCCGCCGGCCCCGTTGCCCGTCGAGCGCCTGGTCGCCCGCTGCGATCCTGCGTCGCTCGGCGTCGAATCCTCCGCCGAGCTGCCCGAGCTCGACGTCGCCCGCATCCACGGCCGCGCGGTCGATGCGATCCGGCTCGGTCTCGACATCCGCGCCGGGGGCTACAACCTCTTCGTGCTCGGCGACCCCGGCAGCGGCCGCCACGCGCTCGTGCACCGCCTGCTCGAGGACGCGCGCGGCCGCGGCGATGCGCCCGCGGACTGGTGCTACGCATGGAACTTCGCCAACGCATCCCAGCCGCGGCTGCTGCGCCTGCCCTGCGGCCGCGGCCCCGCGCTACGCGACGACCTGGCGCGTTTCGTCGAGGAGCTGGTGCCGGCGATCGGCGCGGTGTTCGAGAGCGAGGAGCACCGCAACCGCATCGAGGCCCTGCAGGAAGAGGCCAAGGCGCGCGAGGAGAGCGCCTTGCGCAGCCTCGGCGACGAGGCCCAGAAGCTCGGCGTGGCGTTGCTGCGCACGCCGCACGGCTTCGCCTTCCTGCCGATGAAGGACGAGGGCAGCACGCTGACGCAGGAGGAATTCGAGAAGCTGCCCGAGGCCCGCCAGCACGAGCTCGGCGAGCACATCCGCGCGCTGCACGAGCGCATGCACCGCCTGATGGGCGACTTCCCGCGCTGGCGGCACGAGCTGCAGAACCGCATGCGCGACGCGGGGCGCGAGGCTATCCGCGCCACGGTCGCCCACCTGATCGACGAGCTCAAGGCCCGCCACGCCGACCTGCCCGAGGTTTGCGCGCATCTGGACGCAGTGCTGGCGGATGTCGTCGCCAGCGGCGAGTCGCTGCGCGCGACCCCGCACAGCGACGAGGACAGCGAGTCGCTGACCTACACCGGCAGCATCAGCGTGCAGCGCTACCTGGTCAATCTGCTCGTCGCCAACCCCGCCGACGGCGCCCGACCGATGGTGTACGAGGACCACCCCACGCTGCAGAATCTGGTCGGGCGCATCGATCACCTGGTGCACATGGGCACCCTGGTGAGCAACTTCACCCTGATCCGCGCCGGCGCGCTGCACCGCGCCAACGGCGGCTTCCTGGTGCTCGATGCGCTCAAGCTGCTGTCCCAGCCCTTCGCCTGGGAGGGCCTCAAGCGCGCGCTCAAGTCGGAACGCCTGCGCATCGAGTCGCTCTCCGAGCTGATCGGCGTGACCGGCTCGGCGCAGCTCGAGCCCGAGCCGATGCCGCTCGAGCTCAAGGTGGTGCTGATTGGCGATCGCCTGACCTACTACCTGCTCGGCCAGTACGATCCGGAGTTCGCCGCGCTGTTCCGCATCAACGCCGACATGGAGAGCGAGATCGAGCGCTCGGCGGACAACACCGCCGCCTACGCCCGCCTGCTCGCCACCCTGGCACGCCGCGCCGGCCTGCCGCCCTTGGCGGCTCCGGCGCTGGCGCGGCTGATCGAGCACGCGGCGCGCCTCGCCGCCGACGCCGAGCGCCTGAGCACACGCACCCAGCCGCTCGACGACCGCCTGCGCGAAGCGGCGCACATCGCCCTCGCCGCCGGCGCGGCGCGCATCGAACGCGAGCACGTCGACGCCGCGCTCACGGCCCACCGCCGCCGCCACGAGCGCATCCGTCTGAGCCACCTCGACCAGGTCCTGCGCGGGCAGTGGCTGATCGACACCGCCGGCAGCCACGTCGGCCAGGTCAATGGCCTGGCGGTGGTGCCGCTCGGCGAGGACAGCTTCGCCCACCCGCAGCGCATCACCGCCACGGCGCGCGCCGGCGCGGGCGAGATCATCGACATCGAGCGCGAGGTCAAGCTCGGCGGGCCGATCCACTCAAAGGGCGTGCTGATCCTGTCCGCCTTCCTCGCCGCGCGCTTCGGCTGGATGCTGCCGCTGTCGCTCAAGGCGAGCCTGGTCTTCGAGCAGTCCTACGGCGGAGTCGAGGGCGACAGCGCCTCGCTCGCCGAGCTGGTGGCCCTGCTGTCGGCGCTCTCGGGCGTGGCGGTGAAGCAGTCGCTCGCCGTGACCGGCTCGGTAAACCAGTTCGGCGTCGTGCAGCCGGTGGGCGGCATCAACGAGAAGATCGAGGGCTTCTTCGACCTGT
Organism: Thauera sp.; assembly: GCA_016790365.1. GTDB lineage: Bacteria > Pseudomonadota > Gammaproteobacteria > Burkholderiales > Rhodocyclaceae > Thauera. The sequence goes on from JAEUNQ010000025.1 coordinate 3,206, forward strand.
GCGCCGCGCGCGGCCTGGACGGCAGCCAAGGGGTGCTGATCCCGCGCGCCAACGTCTGCCACCTGATGCTGCGCGAAGAGGTGATCGAGGCGGTGCAGGCCGGTCGCTTCGCGGTGTGGGCGGTGGCCGGCACCGACGAGGCGGTGGAGCTGCTCACCGGCCTGCCCTCCGGCCAGCCGGCGACCGACGGCAGCATGCCGGCAGGCTCGGTCAATGCGCGCGCCGTGGATGGCCTGCGCAAGCTGGCCGCATTGCACCGCCGCGGCAAGCCCCGCGACGACTGAGCGTCCGGCTCAGAACGCCACCGCGACGCCGAAGTGCAGCCGCAGGCTGCGCTCCTGGTGGCCCCAGGCGAGATCGATCGCGAGCGGGCCCGCCGGGCTGCGCCAGCGCGCGCCGATGCCGTAGCCGACGCGCAGGTCGTAGTCCGCGCGGGTGTCGGCGGCATCCCCCGCATCGACGAAGACGGCCGCGCCCCACTGCGGCTGGAACCAGCGCACGTACTCGGCGCTCGCGGTCGCGAGGTAGCGGCCGCCGACCGTGGCGTTGCCCTCCTTCACGCCCAGGCTCTGGTAGTCGTAGCCGCGCACCGACTGCGCGCCGCCGCTGCGAAAGAGGAAGTCCTGCGGCACGCCCTCGCGGCTGTCGGCCAGGGTCACGCCGGCCTCGCCGCGCAGGATGAACACGTCGGTGCCGCGCACCGGCTGGTAGCGCACGACGCGCGAGTAGAGACGCAGGAAGTCCTGGTCGGAGAGCAGCGCCTTGCTGCCGCCGCCGACCTGAAACTCGAGCACGTAGCCGCTGGTGGGGTCGAGCAGGTTGTCGACCGCGCGCTTCTTCCACGTCCAGTTCGCGCTGAGCGTGTTGGTTGAGCGCGAGGGCGCTCCGGCCGGTTCGATATTCTCGTGCTGCAGGCGCAGCGCGAGTTGGGTCTCGATGTCGCCGCGCAGTGTGGTGCGCGCGGCGCCGAGCGCCTGGGAGTCGATCTTGAGGCCTTCGAGGTCGCTCGCCTCGTAGAGCGCGCCGAAACTGTCGCGGTCGCGCCCGCGCGGAGGCAGGAAGACATCCGCGAACAGCGCCTGGCGGCGCTCCTCGATACGCAGGCCGGAGGAGAACTCCCAGCCGCGCTTGCGCAGGTTGGAGTCGCGGTAGCTGAACTCGACGCGCGCGCCGGTGTTGGTCGAATAGCCCGCGCCCGCCCCGGCATAGCGTGGCAGCGCCTCGGTGACCCGCACCCGCACCGGCACCGCTGCGGAGAGCGTCGGGTCGCGCTCGATGTCGACGATCACCGAGCCGAAATGCGGAGTGTTCTGCAGCCCGGTCTGGAAGGCGAGCAGCTCCTCGCGGTCGTAGGGAGAGCCGGGCTTGAGCCGGCTGTAGCGCTCGATCAGGTCGGCGGGCAGGTGCTCCAGGCCCTCGACGTCGAGTTCGCCGAGGTAGAACGTCGGTCCACTGTCGATGCTCACGCGCAAGCTGGCGCGCGCCGTCTCCGGGTCGATCTCGGCGCGGCTATCGACGATCCGCGCCGCGGCGTAGCGGCGTGCGGCGACCGCATCGAGCAGCGCCTGCTTGGCACCGTCCCAGCCGCCCTGGCTGAAGGGCGCACCCACCGGCAGGCTCCAGCCGGCGCGCAGCAGGTCGAGGTACTCGCTGCCACCCGGCCCGGAGGTGGCGATCTCGCCGGTGAACTGCAGCTCGACCCGGGCGATCTCGGTGCGCGGACCGGGGTCCACCTCGAGCACCCAGTTGCGCGCGTCGCCACGATCGAAACGCACCCGCGGCGTGAAATAACCCTCGGTGGCGAGCAGGCCAGCGACCTCGCGACGTGCGCGCCGGGTCATCGCCGAGCGGTCGGCCTGCTCCTCGGGCAGCTCGAGCACCTCCTGGCGCAGCAGCCGGACATGACGCTCGAGCAGCCCGCGCACCTCGTCGGGCGCCTGCAGGCGCACCTCGAGCGTCTCCTGCGCAGAGACGCCGCCACCCGCCAGCAACAGCAGCATCGCCGCGAGGCGCAGCGGGTGTCGCATGCGCAACCGCACCCGCTCAGGCCTCCTCGTGATAGCCCGCGACGCGCTCGACCTCGTTCTTCGAGCCGAGGATCACCGGTACGCGCTGGTGCAGCCGCTCCGGCATCACGTCGAGGATGCGCTCGCGCCCGGTGGAGGCCGCGCCGCCGGCCTGCTCCACCAGCATCGCCATCGGGTTGGCCTCGTACATCAGGCGCAATTTGCCGCCCTGCCTGCGGCACTTCTCGTCCATCGGGTACATGAACACGCCGCCGCGGGTGAGAATGCGATGCACGTCGGCGACCATCGAGGCCACCCAGCGCATGTTGTAGTCCTTGCCGAGCGGGCCTTCCTTGCCCTGCAGCATCTCGTCGTAATAACGCTTGACCGGCGACTCCCAGTGGCGCGCGTTGGAGGCGTTGATGGCGAACTCCTGGGTATCGGCCGGGATGCTCATGAAGGGCTGGGTGTAGATGAAGCTGCCCATCTCGCGGTCGAGCGTGAAGGCATGCACGCCATGACCGACGGTGAGCACGAGCTGGGTGGCCGGGCCGTAGACCGCATAGCCGGCGGCGACCTGCTCGCGTCCGGGCTGCAGGAAGCTCTCCTCGGTCGGCTCCACGCCGCCCGGCGGGTTGCGCAGCACCGAGAAGATGGTGCCGACCGAGATATTGACGTCGATGTTCGACGAGCCGTCGAGCGGATCGAAGAGCAGCAGGAAGCCGCCCTTGGGCAGGTCGAAGGGGATCTGGCAGATGGTCTCGACCTCCTCCGAGGCCATGCCGGCGAGGTGGCCGCCCCACTCGTTGGCCTGCAGCAGGATCTCGTTGGCGATGACGTCGAGCTTCTTCTGCGCCTCGCCCTGCACGTTGTCGGTGCCGGCCTCGCCGAGCACGCCGGCGAGCGCGCCCTTGGAGACGTTGACGCTGATCGCCTTGACCGCGCGAGCGACGACCTCGATCAGCAGGCGCAGGTCGGCGGTGATGCGGCCGGCGCGCTGCTGCTCGATCAGGAACTGGGTAAGGGTGACTCGGCGCATGACAAGGCTCCACGACATTGAACGGAACGGACAAGCCGGGATTATCGCGGTTCCGCGCCACGAGCGCACGGGCCGCGATGCCCGAGACCGCAAGACTGCTGCCGTGGCCGCCGAGGCGCTATCATCGGCACCCCCAATCCGCGTTTCCACTTCATGCACGTCATGGTTCTCGGCGCCGGCCTGTCCGGCGTCACGACCGCCTGGTACCTGACCCGCGCCGGCTTCCAGGTCAGCCTGGTCGACCGCCAGCCCGGCGCCGGACTGGAGACCAGCTTCGCCAACG
>JAEUNQ010000046.1 GCA_016790365.1 Thauera sp.
ATCCTCGCCGATTCGGGCCTGCCGATCATCGCCGCCGACACGATGGCGGAAGCCGCGACCAAGATCGTCGCTGCGGTCAAGTAAGGAGCACTTCGAATGTCCATCCTGATCAACAAAGACACCAAGGTCATCACCCAGGGCATCACCGGCAAGACTGGCCAGTTCCACACCGAGAAGTGCATCGAATACGCCAACGGCAAGAACTGCTTCGTCGCCGGCGTGAACCCGAAGAAGGCCGGCGAGAAGATCCTCGACGTGCCGATCTACGGCTCGGTCAAGGACGCCAAGGACGCCACCGGCGCCACCGTCTCGGTGATCTACGTGCCGCCCGCCGGCGCGGCCGCCGCGATCTGGGAGGCCTGCGAGGCCGATCTCGACCTGGCGATCTGCATCACCGAGGGCATCCCGGTCCGCGACATGCTCGTCGTGCGCAACAAGATGAAGCAGAAGGTCGCCGCGGGTGGCAAGGAAACCCTGCTGCTCGGCCCCAACTGCCCCGGCCTGATCACGCCCGACGAGATCAAGATCGGCATCATGCCCGGCCACATCCACCGCAAGGGCCGCATCGGCGTCGTGTCGCGCTCCGGCACGCTGACCTATGAAGCCGTCGCCCAGCTCACCGAGATCGGCCTCGGCCAGTCCTCGGCGGTCGGCATCGGCGGCGACCCGATCAACGGTCTCAAGCACATCGACGTGATGCGCATGTTCAACGACGATCCGGACACCGACGCGGTGATCATGATCGGCGAGATCGGTGGTCCGGACGAAGCCGAAGCCGCGATGTGGTGCAAGGCCAACATGAAGAAGCCGATCGTCGGCTTCATCGCCGGCGTCACTGCGCCGGCCGGCAAGCGCATGGGCCACGCTGGCGCGCTGATCTCGGGCGGTGCCGACACCGCCGATGCCAAGCTCGCCATCATGGAAGAGTGCGGCTTCAAGGTCACGCGCAACCCGTCCGAGATGGCCAAGCTGCTCAAGGCCATGCTGTAAGCCGTCCCTCGGGGCATACGCAGGGGCGCCGGGTCTTCCGGCGCCCTTTTTTGTTAACCGGCGCGATGCGCGCGCTAGAATGGGCGACGGATTCCTCGCAGGCGGCGCGGGCGCGCCGGTCGTTCCACTTTCACACGGGTATGGGCATGCCGAAGTTGGTTCTCAGCATGGACGGGCTGGTGCTCAAGGAGATGGCGCTCGTCAAGGAGCGCACCACCATCGGGCGCAAGCCCGACAACGACATCCAGATCGACAATCTGGCGATCAGCGGTCATCACGCGGTGATCACCTGCATCACCAACGACGCCTTCCTCGAGGATCAGAACAGCACCAACGGCACCTACCTCAACGGCCAGCCGGTCAAGAAGAACGTGCTGCGCAACAACGACGTGATCGAGCTCGGCAAGTACCGCATCAAGTACATCCTCGACGACGCCAAGCCCGGGCTGGCACCGTCCGAGATGATCGAGACCGCCGCTTACAAGGCCTTCGAGATGCCGCGCGCCACCACCGAGACCGTGCTGCCGCCGGGCACGCCGGCGCCGAGCGATACGCAGATCCTCTCCGCCGCTGCGCGCCAGGCCGGTGCCGCGGCCGTCACTGCCGTATCGGGCGAGGGGCAGGGGGTCATCCAGGTGCTCAGCGGCGCCAACGCGGGGCGCGAGCTGCCGCTCACCAAGTCGCTCACCACGCTGGGCAAGCCGGGGCGCCAGGTCGCAGTGATTACCCGCCGTCCCCACGGCTACTTCATCACCCATGTCGAGGGCGCGAGCTTCCCGCTCGTCAATGGCAGGGCGATCGACGCCCAGGCGCGGCCTCTGCGCGACCACGACATCATCGAGATCGCGGGCGTCAAGATGGAGTTCTTCCTGCGCGCCTGAGTGGCCGTGACGGACGTGACTTTCTCCCGCGCGACCAAGCGGCGGGTAGTGCTAAGGTTTCGCACGGGTTCACGCGGCGGCCATGGGTTGCCGCGGATGCGGAAGATGGAGGCCATGAAGCTCAAGGTGCTCGGGTGCAGCGGCGGGATCGGCGGGGCGCAGCCGCGCACCACCTCGTTCCTGCTCGATGACGACATCCTGATCGACTGCGGTACGGGGGTCGGCGACCTGACGCTCTCCGAACTGGCGCGGATCGACCACGTCTTCCTCACCCATGCGCACCTCGACCACATCGCCGCGCTGCCGCTGATGATCGACTCGGTGGGCGAGCTGCGCCAGGCGCCGGTGCAGGTGCATGCGACGCCCGAGACCATCCGCATCCTGCACTCGCACATCTTCAACTGGCTGGTGTGGCCCGATTTTTCCGCGATTCCCGACCACCACCAGCCTTTCATGCGCTTCCAGCCGATCCATGTGGGCGAACGGCTCGATTTCGGCGGGCGCGGCATCACCGCGCTGCCGGCGCGTCATACCGTGCCCGCGGTCGCCTACCGGCTCGACAGCGGGCGCGCGCAGCTGGTGTTTTCCGGGGATACCGCCTACTGTCCCGAGTTGATCACGGCGATCAACGAGTGTCCCAAACTTCGCCACCTGATCCTGGAGACCGCGTTTGCCGAGGAGCAGCACGGGCTCGCGGTGGCCTCGCGGCACCTGTGCCCGAGCATGTCGCGCGCGGTCCTCGACGAGATCCGCGGTACGCCCGAGATCCACATCAGCCACCTGAAGCCGGGCGCCGGGCAGCGCATCATCGACCAGCTCGAGGCCTGCGCGCCCGGCCGTCCGCTGCGCGCGCTCGGCCGCGGCGACATCCTGGAGTTCTGATGCGGGAACCGACCGCAATCCGGAACCCGCCACCCCGCACGCAGCTGCTCGCCCCCGGGCGCTTTCATCCGGAGGAATCCTCATGAACACATCCGTGTCCAGTGCCGTCACGCACCGTCTCGCCTTCTTCAAGGGGCTGCAGACACTGACCAATCGCATCCATGCGAGCAAGGACACCGACGAGATCATGCTAGAGCTCGCGCCCGAGCTGTGTTCGTTGTTCGAGGCCGAGCGCTTCACCATCTACGCGCTCGAGGAGGGAGGGGGGTCGATCGTCACCCGGGTCAAGACCGGGCTGAGCGGGGTGCAGAGCATCCGCCTGCCGATCGGCGAGAACAGCATCGCCGGCTTCGTCGCGCTCAGCGGCCAGCTGGTCAACATCCGCGACGTCTACGACGACGAGGAGCTGCGCCGCATCTCGCCGCACCTCGAGCTGCGCCGCGAGGTCGACGCCAGCACCGGCTTCCACTCGCGCCAGATGCTGGTGGCGCCGATTCGCGATCCCGACAGCGGCACCCTGCTCGGCGTCGTGCAGCTCATCAACACGCTCAACCGCGAGCCCTTCTCCAAGATGTCCGAGGAGGGCCTGATGGGGCTGGCGCAGACCCTCGGCGTCGCCTTCCTGCGCCACAACCGCCAGAGCGGGCGGCTGCGGTCGCGCTTCGAGGCGCTGGTGGTCGATGGCCGCATCACCGCCCAGGAACTCGCCGACGCCACGCGCGAGGCGCGAGAGAGTGGGGTGGGAACCGAGAACCTTCTGATCGAGCAACTCGGCCTCAACCAGGGCGAGCTCGGTGCGGCCGCCTCGCGCTACTTCGGCGTACCCTACCAGTCCTTCGTCGCCAACCACGTCAAGCCGATGGACCTGCTGCGTAACATCAAGCGCGAGTTCGTCGAGAAGAGCCTGTGGCTGCCCTACGAGGAAAACCCCGAGGGCGTGGTGATCCTGTGCGTCGATCCCGAGCAGGTGCGCAGCTCGGGGGTGGCGCAGAACGTGCTGCCGAAGAAGCGGCTCACCTACCGCGTCACCACGCAACGCGACTTCGAGCAGACCGTCGAGCAGTTCTTCGGCGCGACGCTGGACGACGCGTCGGTCTCGGACCTGTTGTCGGGCCTCGACGATCACGAGGAGGATGCCCTCTCGCTCAAGGACGAGGTCACCGCCGCCGCCGACAACGAGCTCGTCAAGCTGGTCAACAAGATCATCATCGACGCCTATCGCCAGGGCGCCTCCGACATCCACATCGAGCCCCGCCCCGGCAAGGAGAAGACGCAGATCCGCTTCCGCAAGGACGGCTCGCTGGTGCCCTACATCGAGATCCCGGCGAGCTACCGCAATCCGCTCGTCACCCGCATCAAGATCATGTGCGACCTCGACATCTCCGAGCGCCGCAAGCCGCAGGACGGCAAGATCCGCTTCCGCAAGTTCGCCCCGGTCGACCTCGAGTTGCGCGTGGCCACGCTGCCTACCCAGGGCGGCATGGAAGATGTGGTGATGCGCCTGCTCGCGCACAGCGAACCGATCCCGATCGACCAGCTCGGCCTGCTGCCCTTCAACCTCGAGCGCCTCAAGACCGCGATCGCCAAGCCCTACGGCATCTTCTTCGTGTGCGGTCCCACCGGCTCGGGCAAGACCACCACGCTGCACTCCATCCTGAGCTACATCAACACCCCGGACACCAAGATCTGGACGGTCGAGGACCCGGTGGAGATCACCCAGAAGGGCTTGCGCCAGGTGCAGGTCAACCGCAAGGCCGGGATCGACTTCGCGACCATGATGCGCGCCTTCCTGCGCGCCGATCCGGACGTGATCATGGTGGGCGAGATGCGCGACCACGAGACCGTCTCGGTCGGCATCGAGGCCTCGCTCACCGGCCATCTCGTGTTCTCGACGCTGCACACCAACAGCGCGCCGGAGTCGGTCGTGCGCCTGCTCGACATGGGCATGGATCCGTTCAACTTCGCCGACGCGCTGCTCGGCGTGCTCGCCCAGCGCCTCGCCAAGCGCCTGTGCCTGAAGTGCAGGATCCCCTACCGTGCCGGCGAGGATGAGCTCGCCAGCCTGCTCGACGAGTACTGCGAGGACATGCACCTGACCCCGGACTTCGCCGCCGATCCGAAGGCCGCGCGCGAGCGCGTGCTGGGGCGCTGGCGGGAGGCCTTCGGCGATCGGGAAGGTGGGTTCAAGCTCTACCGCGCGGTCGGCTGCGAGCACTGCAACCAGGGCTACAAGGGCCGGGTCGGACTGCACGAGCTGATGCTCGGCTCGGATCCGATCAAGCGCCACATCCAGTCGCGTGGCCGCGTCGACCAGATCCTCGGACAGGCGCTCGCCGAAGGCATGCGCACGCTGCGCCAGGACGGCATCGAGAAGGTGCTCTCCGGCATCACCGACATGAAACAGGTGCGCAAGGTCTGCGTGCGCTGAGCGGGGCCGGGGCGGTCGATCGCCGGGGCGCGGGTTAGAATTCCGGCTGAACCCCCATCCCGGAGCACCCCATGTACCGCATCGCCCCCAGCCTGCTGTCCGCCGATTTCGCCCGCCTCGGCGAGGAGGTCCGTGACGTCATCGACGCTGGCGCCGACTGGATCCACTTCGACGTGATGGACAACCATTACGTCCCCAACCTCACCATCGGCCCGTTGGTGTGCGAGGCCATCCGCCCGCACACCAGCGCGCCGATCGATGTGCACCTGATGGTGAAGCCGGTCGATCGCATCGTGCCCGACTTCGCCACGGCCGGCGCCAACGTCATCACCTTCCACCCCGAGGCCTCCGAGCACGTCGACCGCACGCTCGGGCTGATCCGCGACGCCGGCTGCCAGGCCGGCCTGGTGTTCAACCCGGCGACCCCGCTCGACTGGATGGATCACGTCATGGACAAGCTCGACGTGGTGCTGCTGATGAGCGTGAACCCCGGCTTCGGCGGGCAGAAGTTCATCCCCGAGACGCTCAACAAGCTGCGCGCCGCGCGTGCCAGGCTCGACGCCTACGAGGCCCGCAGCGGCCGCCGCATCCTGCTCGAGATCGACGGCGGAGTGAAGACCGACAACATCGCCGAAATCGCCCGCGCCGGCGCGGACACCTTCGTCGCCGGCTCCGCGGTGTTCGGCGCCGCCAAGGCCTCCGATCCGCACCGCTACGACACCATCCTCGGGGCGCTGCGCGCCGAGCTCGCCGCGGTGAAGGCATGAGGATGGACGCACGCTTCGCGCCGCGCGCGGTGCTCTTCGACCTCGACGGCACCCTGCTCGACACCATCGCCGACCTCGCCGACGCCGCCAACCTCATGCTCGCCGAGCTTGCCCGCCCGGCACGCAGCCTGGAGGAGATCCACAGCTTCGTCGGCAAGGGCATCCCCAACCTGGTGCGGCGCTGCCTCACCGAGGGCACGCATGCCGGCGAGGACGAGATCGACCGCGCCGTCGGCGTGTTCCGCTGCCACTATGCCGTGGTCAACGGCGCACGCACGCGCATCTATCCCGGGGTCGTCGAGCTGCTCGAGCGCCTGCGCGGGCACGGCCTGCCGCTGGCGGTGGTCACCAACAAGGCCGAGGCCTTCACGCTGCCACTGCTCGAGCGCATGGCGATCGCGCATTACTTCGACACCGTGGTGAGTGGCGACACCCTGCCGGTCAAGAAGCCCGACCCGGCGATGCTGCACCTCGCCTGCGCGCGCCTCGGCGTGGCCGCGGGGCAGGCGCTGATGGTTGGCGACTCGGCCAACGACGCCTTCGCCGCGCGCGACGCAGGCATGCCGGTGCTGCTGGTGCGCTACGGCTATAGCGAGGGCATGCCGGTGGACAGCATCGAATGCGATGGGCTACTATCATCTGCACTGGAAGTGCTGGACCATATCGGTCCTGCATAGATTCGGATGGGCGAAACAGGGGCTTCACAGTCCTCGGCTCCAGTGCTCTCGCCTCCGTACGCTCCCCCGTACTTGTTCGTTCCTCCACCAACGACAGTCATCGTGATGCTCGCACCCCGGGATCGCCTGTTCGCCGCCTCGTCCTCCGCCCAGCCCACCTGGCGCGGTGGCTGGCGTTGGCCTTTGGGCCACTGAACGCGACCTCCCCCTGCGGGGCCCGCCGCGCACGCCGCGCGACGCCTTCCCCGCCTGCTGCAAGCCCCTCCGATCGATTCGCCCCACGTGGAGCCCCCATGCTCGAACACGAATTCAACGCCCTTGCCGCCGAGGGCTACAACCGCATCCCGCTCACTCTCGAGACCTTCGCCGATCTCGACACCCCGCTCTCCATCTACCTGAAGCTCGCCAACGAGCCATACACCTACCTGCTCGAATCCGTGCAGGGCGGCGAGCGCTTCGGACGCTACTCCTTCATCGGCCTGTCCTCACCGACCCGCATCGAGGTCTATGGCCGCTCGGCCCTGCTGCTCACCGGCAACCGCCTGGTCGAGCGCCGCGACTACGGCGACCCGCTCAACTTCGTCGCCGAGTTCATGAACCGCATCAAGGTGCCGCCGCGCCAGCACCTGCCGCGCTTCGCCGGCGGCCTGGTGGGCTGCTTCGGCTACGACACCGTGCGCTACATCGAGCCCCGCCTGGCGAAAACCGAGAAGACCGACAGCGTCGGCACGCCGGACATCCTGCTGCTGCTGTCCGAGGAGGTCGCGATCGTCGACAACCTCAGCGGCAAGCTTACCCTGGTCGTGTATGCCGAGCCCGAGGTGCCAGGCGCGTACAAGCGCGCGCAGCGGCGCCTGCGCGAGCTCCTCGCCCGCCTGCGCGAGCCGGTGGAGATCCCGGCGGAGTTCCGCGGCGACTCCGCCGAGCCGGTGTCCAGCTTCGGCGAGGAGGCCTTCAAGGACGCGGTGCGCCGCGCCAAGCAGTACATCGTCGACGGCGACCTGATGCAGGTCGTGCTGTCGCAGCGCATGAGCAAGCCCTACGCCGCCAGCCCGATGGCGCTGTACCGCGCGATCCGCTCGCTCAACCCCTCGCCCTACCTGTTCTACTTCAACCTCGAGGACTTCCACGTCGTCGGCGCCTC
>JAEUNQ010000157.1 GCA_016790365.1 Thauera sp.
GCCGAGCAGGCCGCGCAGGCGGCGGACGTAGACCTCGATGACGTTGCTGTCGCGCTCGGCGTCGTAGTCATAGACATGCTCGGAGAGCCGCGTCTTCGACAGCACCTCGTCGGGGTGGCGCATGAAGTAGCGCAGCAGGCGAAACTCGGTGGCGGTCAGCGCCTGCTCGTTGCCGGCGCGATCGACGAGGCACTGGCGCGCCTCGTCGAGCCGCCAGTCGCCAGCGCGCAGCTCGGTGTCGGGCACCGGCGCGGCGCGGCGCAGCAAGGCCTGGACGCGGGCGAGGAGTTCCTCGACATGGAAGGGCTTGCCGAGATAGTCGTCGGCGCCCGCCTGCAGGCCCTCGACGCGCTCGGCCCAGCCGTCGCGCGCGGTGAGGATCAGCACCGGCACGCGGTTCGCCGCCGCGCGCCACTCGCGCAGCACCGCGAGCCCGGGCTTGCCGGGTAGGCCGAGGTCGAGGATCACCGCGTCATAGGGCTCGGTCGCGCCCAGATGGGCGCCGTCGATGCCGTCGCGCGCGAGGTCGACCGCGTAGCCTTCGGCGACCAGCCGGGTGCGCAGGCGCTCGCCGAGCGCCGCATCATCCTCGACCACGAGCAGGCGCATCCCTCACTTCTCCTCGCGGTCGAGCACTTCACCGCTGGCGGCATCGAGCTCGAGCTCGTGCACCCGGTTGCGCTCGTCGATCAGCTTGACCTCGTAGATCCAGCGCCCGTCCTCGCGCTCGAGCTCCAGACCGACGACCTGGCCGGGCTGGAGGGCGCGGCTGCGCGCGAGGATGTCCTCGGCCGAGAGGATCTGCCCGCTCTCGCGCAGCTGGCGGATCTCTTCCACCCGCACGCGCTCACCGGCGCTCGCACCCGAGACGAACAGCCCGCCGGCGCCGAGCAGCGCGGCCGCGGCCAGCAGGGAACGGAATCGGATCTTCATCTTCACTCTCCGGCGGGTTTCGGTGCAGACAGTGTGCCCGCCGCAATCTGAACGCAAGCTGAACACGGTCCCTGCCCCGCTCACCCCACCTGGCAGGCCAGCCCCTTGAGGTATTCGCCTTCCGGCACCGCCAGCCCGATCGGATGGTCCGGTGCGGCCGAGAGCCGGTAGAGGATGCGCGCATCCACCCCGGCGTCGATCGCCGCGCCGGCGACGATCTTCTGGAACAGCTCCTGGCCGATGCCGCCCGAGCACGAGTAGCTCATCAGGATGCCGCCTGGGTTGAGCAGCCGGAAGCCGAACAGGTTGATGTCCTTGTAGGCGCGCGCGGCGCGCGCGGCGTGCGCGGCCGAGGGCGCGAACTTGGGTGGGTCGAGCACGATCAGGTCAAACTTGCGGCCCTCTTCCTTCAACGCACGCAATGCCTTGAACACGTCGGCCTCGTGCCATTCGGCGCGGCTGGCGTCGAGCTGCAGGTTGAGCGCCACGTTACGGCGCGCCGATTCCAGCGCCGGGCCGGAGGAGTCGATCGACAGCACCGAGCTCGCCCCGCCCGCCAGCGCCTGCAGCGAGAAGCCGCCGGTGTAGCAGAAGCAGTTAAGCACATCACGCCCGGCGGCGAGTTGGCCGGTGAGGAGGCGGTTGTCGCGCTGATCGAGGTAGAAGCCGGTCTTGTGCCCGCCTTCCACGTCCACCTCCAGGCGCACGCCGTTCTCGACGATGGTGAGGCCGCCCGCGGGCAGCTCGCCGTGCGCACAGCCAGTGCGCGGCTCCAGGCCCTCCAGCCCGCGCACCTCGGAGTCCGAACGTTCATAAACCGCCGCGCAGCCGGTGGCCTGCACCAGCCCGGCGACGATCGCCTCGCGCCACTTGTCCGCGCCCGCGCTGGTGAGTTGCAGCACCACCACGTCGCCGTAGCGGTCGGCGATCACGCCCGGCAGACCGTCGGATTCGCCATGAATCAGGCGCACGCCTTCCTGCCCGCGCAGCGCCGGAATCGCCGCGCGGCGCGCCACCGATGCCGCCACGGCGCGCTTGAAGAAGGCGTGGTCGATCGCCGCCTCGGCATCGAAGCTCCACACCCGCGCGCGGATCTGCGAAGACGGCGACCACGCCGCGCGCGCCAGCGCCTTGCCCTCGGCCGTGACGACGGTCACCGTGTCGCCCGGCCGCGCGCGGCCATCGAGGCGATCCACCGAGCCGGCGAAGATCCAGGGGTGGCGGCGGAACAGCGAGCGTTCCTTGCCGGGGTGGAGGACGAGTTGGGCCATGGCGGGATTCCAAGGGGCGATGCAATCAGGCCGGCGAGTGTAACGGCTCGTCGTGCCATGGCCCAAGCGCAGCACCATGCGTGCAGCGACATCGACAAAGTCGATGGACGTAACGCGCGACAAAAAGCTAAGGTTCGCCCCACGCCCAGGGAGTCAGATGAATCCATGAACAGCCGCGCCAAACCGACGATGCCAGCGATGCAACAACCCGTGCTGACTGATGCCGACCTCCAGACAATCATGGATCGCGCCTTCCAGAGCGCTGTCGGCGTCATCATCGCGTCCAACGACATCGCCGCCGTGATCGCCCACCTGCGCCAGGCCCTGCGACCGCTGGCCGCACTGGTCGTCAACGAACAAGGTGGCACACCGGCCGAAATCGAGCGCGCTGCCCAAGGCATGGCGGTACGACTCGCGTACGAGCTGTGGAACGCCACCCCGATTCCCGAGAATCACTTCCGTCCGCGCAAGCTTGCGCCCCCCGAGCGCAACGCGCCCTGCCCCTGCGGCTCGCAACGCAAGTACAAGCAATGTTGCGGCGCAGGTAACGAAGGCCCGCTGATCCTGCCGCCCGACGAAATGCTCGGGCGGGTGCTCGATCACCTGCCCCGAACGCGGCTCGGCGAGCCTGTCTCGCGAGGCGTCTCACCCCACATCCTGGCGCTGGTCGCCAGCCGTTGGTGCGACGAGCAGCGCTTCGACGACGTGATCGCCTTGCTCGAGCCCCTGTTCATCGACCTCGGAAAGCTCGACGAACGCGCCGCCGACGCCGCCAACATCCTGATGAACTGCTATCTCGCACGGCAGCAGTACGACGCACGCAACGCGCTGGTCGAGCGTTTGAAAAAGTCACACAACCGCGTGTTGCGCAGTACCGGACTGCAACGCGAGGCAACGGTCTGTTCCGACCGCGGCGACATCCGCGACGCCTGGCGGGCCTTCAACGAGGCGCGCCATCTGACCCCGGACGACCCGTCGCTATCGCATCTGGAAGTGTTGTTGTTGCTCGCCGAGGGACGCGACATCGAGGCACGCGAGCGCGCGGACTACTGGACGGCCGTGCTCGCCGCCGACCCGCGCCACGACAACCGTGCCCTGATCGAAGCCCTGCACACCCTCGGGGCAGAGGCGGCTGCGGACGACCCGCTGGACGATCTGCCCCAGGACTACCCGGAGCGCCGGCTGGTGCTGCACATCGCCCTGGAAGACATCGACCCGCCGATCTGGCGCCGTGTCGAAGTGGAGAACACCCTCAGCTTCGAGGCGCTGCACCACGTGATCCAGGCCGCGATGGGCTGGGAGGATGCGCACCTGCACGAGTTCAAGGTCGGCGACCATCGCATCGGCATGGGCGACGACTACGACAACCCGTTCGACGAAGGGGTCCTGCCCGGCGAGGACGTCGAACTCGGGCAGGTCATCGGCCGCCGCCGCAGCTTCATCTACGAGTATGACTTCGGCGACGGCTGGCGCCACCGCATCACCATCGAAAAGCGCCTGCCGAGCGATCCGCTGCGCAAACCCGCCGCCCTGCTCGACGGCGAACGCGCCTGCCCGCCGGAAGACTGCGGCGGCGTGTCCGGCTACTACAACATTCTCGAGGCCAAGCGCTCGCCGCGCAGCGCCGAGAGCCAGGAGATTCTCGACTGGCTGGGGCCGTACAAGCCGGAATCCTTCAAGCTCACAAAGCACCAGAAGCAGGTGGACGCGCTGTTCAAGCGCATTCGATAGGCCCCAGACGCGCGGGGCCAGCCAACCGGAGTGCTGGCTCGCGCACTGGTCACGCAGCGGGGTAGGCAGTCACCAACCGAGGACAGGCTGCGCCCGCGCGCAATTCCCAAACGGTGCGAATGCACGGTGTCGAGTCGTCCGGCATCCGGACATGACAATCGACCTGGAACAAACGTGCCCGCCCCGCCGGGTCGTCACGAACGCTGGCAACCGAGTTAAGGCGCGCGTGCTCGACCAGCGTCTTTGCGAAGACCTCCCAGGCCTCCGAACGCGCGCCGCGGGCGAGAAAGAAGCGCGCCTTCGATGCGCCGTCCGGGTGGGCTGTGGCCAGCAGGTAATCGACCACCTTTCTGTATTCGACCTGAGCGCACTCCACGCCCGGCAGCTTGCGTGCCCCTATCACGACGACACCCTGCGCAGCGCACCGGCAGCGGCGAAGACCACGCCCATCTCCCCCGCCACCGCGCCGAACTCGACCGCGTAGCCGGCACCTTCGTCATACACCGACACCACCGTACCCACGCTGCCGGCAGGCACCGCGCCACCGTCGAAGGCGATGTCGACCAACGCAACCACCCGGGCATGCTCCGCGATCGCAACACCGCCGACGCAGGCGCGCAGCTGCTCGGCCACGCCACGCCCCTGCGCGTCCCGCTCGACTGCGAGCAGGAAGAGGTTGCCGCTCAGGCGCGCCCACAGTTCGCCCACGCGCCGCTTCTCGATCGCGTCGTCCGCGCTCTTGTAGCCCTCACCCTTGTACTCGACCACCAGCAGGCGGCCATCTTCGAGTTCGGCGACGAAGTCCGGGTAGAAGCGGTCGCTCGCGGTCGGCAGCCAGAACGAGAACTCCGGAAAGCGCGCCAGGTTGCGCACCCAGTGCCGCACCTGCGACAGGTTATCGAGCGCGACGGCGCAGTGATATTCGTGGTCGGTCTGGCGCGCCCCCGCCTCCTGCAGATCGCCGATCACCCCGTAGTAGTGCTTCACGAAGCGGTGGCGGCCGGTGTAATACGGCGGGCGCGCCGGATACAGCCCGCGCCCGAACACGAAGACGTACTCCGCGCTGATGCAGCCGGGCGTCTCGAAGCCGCTCAGCACGCGCTGCAGGCCCTGGCGCTGCGCGTTCTCGCGCAGCGCGCGCAGGCGTTCGGCGAGCGCGTCGGCGAGCCGGTTGCGGTGGCGCACCAGGGCGGTCAGCGTGTGGCCGTCGTAGTGCACCAGCCAGCGCAGCACGCGACCCAGCCAGGCGAGCATCTGCGGCTGCGGCGTGCCGGGCTCGCGCAGGCGCGCGTCCAGCCAGTGCAGCAGGTCGGCCTCGGTCACCGTGGTCGGCACCAGATCCAGGTTTACCGCGTAAGCGGCGCGCTCCTGCTCGATGCGCAGATGGCCGTGGTCCAGATCCACCAGGTAGGCGCCCGGCGATTCGTCGGGGCGGAAGCCGGGCAGTTCGGGCGGCTGGTCGGCGAGGACGAAGCCGGCGAGATCGAGCAGGGTCTCGCGCTCGGCCAGCTCCAGCTCGCCCTGCGCATCACGCACGCACAGCAAGGGCAGCGGGCGGAACGCCACGCCACGCTGCGAGGGCGAGGCGAAGGTCCGGTGGCGCAGCTCGAAGCGGTCGAGCTCGCGCGTCAGGGCGTCGCGCGCCTTGCGCTCGGGGATTGCCGCGACCAGCGCGGCGCGCAGTTCGGGCGGTGGCGGTTGGTCCAGGCTCACCCGCAGCTCGCCATCCGGCCGGGTCTCGATGCGCAGTGCGGGCGTCCCCGCGCCCGTGTCGAGCGCGAACAGCT
This sequence comes from Thauera sp., assembly GCA_016790365.1. Lineage (GTDB taxonomy): Bacteria > Pseudomonadota > Gammaproteobacteria > Burkholderiales > Rhodocyclaceae > Thauera. The sequence continues at coordinate 5,723 of JAEUNQ010000157.1, forward strand.
CGGCCGCCGCGGCCGCCGGCAGCACCAGCTCCAGCGCAGGCAAGGCCGGGGCGGACGGCTCGCCCTCCGCG
>JAEUNQ010000167.1 GCA_016790365.1 Thauera sp.
GTCCTACAACTCATCCAGCCACAACCTGGAGGCCTTCTTCAAGGAGCTGATGCACTTCGCCCAGAACCTCACCCAGGAGGAACAGCGGGCCACCCGCGAGAACCTGAGCGAGGAAGAACTGGCCATCTTCGACCTCCTGACGCAACCCGAACCGGAGCTGACCGAGAAGGAGAAGGACGAGGTGAAGAAGGTGGCGAAGGACATGCTCGCCAAGCTGAAGGCCGAGAAGCTGGTGCTGGACTGGAAGCTGAAGACCCGGACCAAGGCGGATGTCGAGCGGACGATCCGGGACTTCTACATCAGGCTGCCGGGGGCTTATACGCCGGAGCTGAAGAAGGAGAAGCGGGCGAAGACGTATGCCCATATTTACGAGAACTACTTTGGGGCGGGGCTGAGTGTGTATCAGGGGGTGGGGGTTGCGGCGTATTAACGCGGATCTGCGCTTCGGGTTTTGTTGATGGCGGAGACTCGGCCTGAAGTGTCGGTGGCCTGATCAGCGAAATCAGGCAGCAACGCGCTGGTCACCTGACGTTCGACCGTCAGAGATTGAAGCTCGGAGGGAGACTGCAGGCGGTTCTGTCGATCGATTGCTCGGGCGCGGTGGCCGACGCTAGCGCAAGTCTCAAGACTTGACTGGCGTTGCGGAGATCTTGACGCCCAGAGCATGAAGCAGCTTGAGCACTGTGTCATAGCGAGGCTTCGCGCCGGGCGTGAGCGCCTTGTACAGGCTCTCACGGCCAAGACCCGCATCCTTGGCGAGTTGCGCCATGCCGCGGGCGCGCGCTACGTCGCGGACGGCAGCGAGAAACACATCAGGGTTTGGGTCTTCCAGGGCGGCCGTCAGATACTCCGCGATGGTTTCCTCGTCGTTCAGGTAATCGGCAGCATCAAAGGTGGCGGTCTTGACCATCGTTCACTCCTTGTCCAAAGCCCGCGCCATCTCCGATCTCGATGGCACGTTTGATGTCGCGCTTTCGGGACGTCCAGACCGACCGCGAAAAGCGGTGACGCCGTTACGGTGGCAAGCGTATTACCCGGCAGAGTTCTGCTCGGCGTACCCGGCCTCACGCTGGCTCCGTATCGCCAGCACGAACACCGTATCAATCTCGGGCACATAGCGATACAAGGCTACATACCCATGTGAACGACGGCCAATCACCAGCTCGCGCTTGGCATTCGCCACCAGACGACCGATCAACGGGTTCTGCACCAGAATTTCCAAGGCGGCAATGATTTCGCCAATGCGCTGCCCAGGATCTTCTACCTCATGGTTGGTCAGATGATCGAGGATACGATCAAAATCCTCTGCAAGCTCCGGCGCCAACTCGATGCAGGACACTTTCAGCGTGCCAGTTTGCGCGCAACGGGGCGCTTCGCTGCCTTGCCGGCCATGTGCCCTTCCAGATAGCCACGCATTTCCTGCCACGGGATGGTCTGACCGGTGACCACAATGCGTTCATAGCGAGCTTCCGCTACCGCATCGAAATCAGCACGACGTTCCGCTTGCTCGGTCTTCTCGGCGATCGCTTGGAGAATGAAGCCATGAGCCGTCATTCCGGCGTGCTTTGCAGCAGTTGCAATTCGGGCTTTCAGGTCATCCGGCAGGCGAATGGTGGTCGTCGGCATCGCAAACTCCATAGTGTAGTACCGGAAGTCAATGTAGCACCTTGGTGCTACATTGCGCAAAAGTGAGTTCGTACAGGTCTGGAGCCGCTCATTCGGCGCAACTTGGCAGGCCCATGAGCCGGGCCCCCATCCGCCGGCTGGCCGGCGGACGCGAGCGCCTCCAGCAACTGCGTACCCGCGCCGGTGACCGCCTCGATCTCCTTCATGAAACGCGCCAGGCGCGAGCCGCCGAGGGCGACGTCGGCACCGGCGCCGTCGAGAATGCCCGCAGCGAGTGAGCGCTTGAACGCCAGCACAGACAGCATGCCCTCCTCGATCGTGCCGCGGGCGACGAAGTGGATCACGCGGATCGGGCGCTGCTGTCCGAGGCGGTGAATGCGCGCCGCGCGCTGCTCCAGCACCGCCGGGTTCCACGGCAGGTCCATGTTCACCAGGGTGGCGGCAGCCCGTCGTGCGGCGAATGCCGCCCTCTATCACCGCACGATCTGCGGCGAATAACTTGCCCATGCGGAGATTGCAGCTCATAATCTCCGCATGAAAAGCGGCGATTACAAGTACATCTGGCAGGCCAGCGACTGGCCGAACTGGCACTTCGACCTGGTAGGACTGGCCGGCCCCATGGCCGAAGTCAGTCGTGCCCAGGGGCTGTTGATGGGCCGTCTGGCCGACGTCGGCATGGCGCTGCGCGATCAGGCGAGCCTCGTGGCGCTCACCGAGGACGTGGTCAAGACCAGCGAGATCGAGGGCGAGCAGCTCAACGTCGAATCCGTGCGCTCGTCCATCGCCCGCAGGCTGGGCGTGGACATCGGCGCGCTTGCGCCGGTCGACCGCCACGTCGAGGGCGTGGTCGAGATGGTGCTGGATGCCACGGCCAACTGCCAGGCACCGGTAACGCGGGAGCGTCTGTTCGGCTGGCATGCCGCACTGTTTCCCACCGGCTACTCCGGCCTCTCCAGGATCAAGGTCGGCGGCTGGCGCGACGATGCCAGCGGGCCGATGCAGGTGGTGTCCGGACCCATCGGCCGCCAGCGTGTGCATTTCGAGGCGCCCTCGGCTGACCGTCTGGAGGATGAAACCAGGCGCTTCCTTGACTGGCTCAATGGCGCATCAAACGAGCCGCCACTGATCAAAGCCGGTCTCGGCCACCTATGGTTCGTCACGCTGCACCCGTTCGACGACGGCAATGGCCGTATCGCGCGGGCCATCGGCGATCGGCTCCTGGCACGCGCCGATGGCAGTCCACAGCGGTTCTACAGTTTGTCGGCGCAGATCCAGCGCGAACGCAAAGCCTATTACGACATCCTGGAGCGAACCCAGAAACGGTCGATGGATGTCACCGAATGGCTCGCCTGGTTCCTCGACACGCTCCATCGCGCCGTTGATCAGGCGCAGCACACTCTCGACGCGGTATTGGCCAAGGCGAGATTCTGGCAGCGCTGGGCAACCACGCCACTGAACGAGCGACAAGTGAAGTTGCTGAACAAGCTGCTCGACGGCTTCGAAGGCAAGCTCACCAGCAGCAAGTGGGCGGCCATTGCCAAGTGCTCGCCGGACACAGCCCTGCGTGACATCAACGATCTGCTTGCACGGGGTGTCCTGCGGAAATCGGATGCGGGCGGGCGCAGTACAAGCTATGGGTTGGATGATGCTCCAACCCGGGAGCGCGCATGAAGAAAGACGCAGACGACGCGCAAACGGCCATCTTGACATCCGCCCCTCCCTAAACGCCCCCCGCGATCCCGCTGCTATGCTCACGCACTCGGACCAGCATGCCCCCAAGCCACCGGGACCGGAGCGACCCGCATGAAAAAATTCATCCGCGACAACCCGACCATCGCCTTCGGGCTCGGCCTGCCGCTGCTGCTCGTCGCGATGTTCCTCGCCATCTCGGGCATTCCCGCGCTGCTGGTCGCGCCGCCGCAGTACGAGTTGCTGTACGCGACCCACTACAACTTCCACAACAACGCGCACAACGCGATCCAGATCGCGGTCGTCGGTGATCGCGTGCAGGTCAGCTACGTCGGCAACACGCAGCCCTACCAGACCCCGCGGCTGTGGCGCTTCAACCCGAAGACCGGCGCGGTCAGGGAGATCGCGCTGCCCTTGCCGGCCGGCCTCGCCCCCAACAGCGGGCGGCCGGTCGAGGCGGAGAAGACCCCGAGCGTGACCCCCATCGACGTCCCCGACCTCGCCGAGCTCGAGGTCGATTCGTCGAGCCTGGCGCCGGACGGCTACACGTTCCGCAGCGGCGCCGACAGCTACGGCGGAAACGTCTTCGACGGCCTGTTCTTCGGTTCTTCGCGCTACCGAGTCCAGGCCGAGCTCGTCAAGGACGGGCGCAGCATCCGGCTGCCCAACACCGACGGCGCCCACTACGGCAACGCGGTCCGCTTCGTCGGCTGGGTGCTGCCGTGATCTGGCTCCTGCTGCTGATCGTGCTGATCGTCCTCGGCGGCGGCTGGTGGGGCTGGCCGCTGGCCGCGGCGCTGTTCGGCAGCCGCGCGATCCATGACAAGACCAGCGCGCTCGGCAGGATCACCGAGTTGATGCGTGCCCATGACATCTCGCCGGCCGAAGTCGCCGCGGTATACCGCGATCCGACCCTGATCTCGACCGCGGCGCCCAAACGCAGCAGCGGCGAGATTGCACGGACGCTCTTCATCTACCTCGGCGCGATCTTCATCCTCGCCGGCATCGGCACCTACATCGGCATGTTCTGGAACCGCATGGGCAGCGTCATGCGCATCGTCGTCACGCTCGGCGTCGCTTATGCGCTGCTGGTCGTGCTGGTCTCGGCGCTGCACGAGAAGAAGTTTCCCAGGCTCGTCCTGCCGCTGACGCTGGCGACGGCCTTCATGCTGACGAGCGGCTGGTTCGTCTTCATCCACGAGGTCTTTCCGCGCGGCGACGACTGGCGGCTGGCGGCGCTCGCCGTCTTC
>JAEUNQ010000197.1 GCA_016790365.1 Thauera sp.
CGCTCGGCTCGTGCACGATGAAGCTGAACGCCACCAGCGAGATGATCCCGATCACCTGGCCGGAGTTCGCCAACCTGCACCCGTTCGCGCCGCGCGAGCAGGCCGCCGGCTACCTCGAGATGATCGAGGGCCTGGCCGACCACCTGCGCGCGGTCACCGGCTTCCCGGCGATCAGCATGCAGCCGAACTCGGGCGCCCAGGGCGAGTACGCCGGCCTGGTGGCGATCGCGCGCTACCACGCCAGCCGCGGCGAAGCCAACCGCAAGATCTGCCTGATCCCGAAGTCCGCCCACGGCACCAACCCGGCGACCGCGCAGATGTGCGGCATGCAGGTGGTGGTGGTCGAGTGCGACGACAACGGAAACGTCGACGTCGCAGACCTCAAGGCCAAGGCCGAGAAGCACGCTGCCGACCTGGCCGCGCTGATGATCACCTACCCGTCCACCCACGGTGTGTTCGAGGAGTCGATCCGCGAGATCTGCACGATCGTCCACCAGTACGGCGGCCAGGTGTACATGGACGGCGCCAACCTCAACGCCCAGGTCGGCCTGACCTCGCCGGCGACGATCGGCGCCGACGTATCGCACATGAACCTGCACAAGACCTTCTGCATCCCGCACGGCGGCGGCGGTCCGGGCATGGGGCCGATCGGCCTGGCCGCGCACCTCGCGCCCTTCATGGCCGACCACGTGATCCAGCCCACCGGCGGCGCCGGCCGGCCCAACCTGGGCCAGGGCGCGGTCTCGGCGGCGCCCTTCGGCTCGGCGAGCATCCTGCCGATCTCGTGGATGTACATCACGATGATGGGCGGCGAAGGCCTCAAGCAGGCGACCGAGGTGGCGATCCTCAACGCCAACTACCTCGCCGCGCGCCTCGGCGAGCACTACCCGGTGCTGTACACCGGCAGCCAGGGCCGCGTCGCGCACGAGTGCATCCTCGACATCCGCCCGATCAAGGCGGCGACTGGCATCTCCGAGGTCGACATCGCCAAGCGCCTGATGGACTACGGCTTCCATGCGCCGACCATGTCTTTCCCGGTGGCGGGCACGATCATGGTCGAGCCCACCGAGTCGGAAGACCTCGGCGAGCTCGAGCGCTTCGTGGCCGCGATGGTGGCGATCCGCGAGGAGATCCGCCAGATCGAGGCCGGCACCTGGCCCGCCGAGGACAACCCGCTCAAGCACGCGCCGCACACGCAGAGCGACTTCCTCGGCGACTGGAACCGGCCCTACGCGCGCGAGCAGGCGGTGTTTCCGCTGCCCTGGGTGGCCGAGAACAAGTTCTGGCCCAGCGTCAATCGCATCGACGACGTCTATGGCGACCGCAACCTGTTCTGCGCCTGCGTGCCGATGAGCGACTACGCCGAGTAAGCGCCGCCCGAAGCGGCGAACGACGCCCCGAGCGCTGGTAGAATCCGCCAGCCCCGGAAGCAGGAGCCACGCCCGCGGGCGTGGCTCTTTTTTTGCATTCAGCCGGCGCCCCCGCCTCCACCCGAACCTGGAAGGAACCGGACACGGTGATCTTCGCTCCACGCACCGACCGCAGCCAGCTCTGGCTCGCCCTGCTCATCGCCAGCATCGCCATGCTGCTGCTGCTCGCCGCCATGCTGTGGCAGCAGACGCGCCCGGTGCCCATGCACGACCTGCACCTCGCCGACGGCGAGAAGCTGCGCTGCGTGTCCTACGCACCGTATCACCGCCCCGGGCAGACGCCGCTGATCGAGGACACCCGCATCGAGCGCGAGCAGATCGCCGCCGACCTCGCCGCGCTGGCGAAGATCACCGACTGCGTGCGCCTATACTCGATCGACCAGGGCCTCGAGCACGTCCCCGAGCTCGCCCGCCCGCTCGGTCTCAAGGTGCTGCTCGGCGCCTGGATCGGCTACGAGAAGGCGAAGAACGCGCGCGAACTCGAGCGCGCGATCACGCTCGCCAACGCCAACGCCGACGTCGTGCGCGCGCTCATCGTCGGCAACGAGGTCCTGCTGCGCCGCGAGCGCACCGAGGACGAGATGCGCGAACTCATCCGCCACGCCAAGCAGACCGCCAAGGTGCCGGTCACTTACGCCGACGTGTGGGAGTTCTGGACCCGCCACGACAGCCTCGCCGCCGAGGTCGACTTCGTCACCGTGCACATCCTGCCCTTCTGGGAGGACGAGCCGGTCGACATCGAGCTCGCGCTCGAGCACGTGGCCGAAACGCGGCGCCACGTCGGCGAGCACTTCGCCGGCAAGCAGATCCTCATCGGCGAGACCGGCTGGCCGAGCGCCGGCCGCCAGCGCGAGGAATCGAAGCCTTCGCGGGTCAACCAGGCGCGCTACATCCGCGAATTCGTCCATCGCGCACACGCCGAGGGCTGGGACTACAACCTCATCGAGGCGATCGACCAGCCGTGGAAGCGCCGCCTCGAGGGCACGGTGGGCGGCTTCTGGGGCATGCTCGACGCCGACAGCCTGCAACCCAAGTTCCCGCTCGCCGGCACCGTCGCCGAGCGCGAGAGCGTGACCGGCCCGCTCGGCGGCGCGGCCGTGGGCGGCGTGCTCGCCTTCCTGCTCGCGGCCACCGGCCGGCGCACGCGCTGCCTGCGCGCGAGCGCGATCGCAGCCTCCGGCGCGCTCGGCGGAATGGTCGCGGTGCTGCACTGGGAGCACGCCCATCTGGCCTATCGCGACGCGCTCGAATGGAGCCTGCTCGGCGGCGTCGCCGTGCTCGCCGCGCTGCTGCCGCTCACGCTCGCGCGCTGGTACGGCGAGCCTGTGCCCGAAACCGGCCTGGCCGCGCGCATCCTCTGGCGTACCGAGCGCCTGCGCTCCAAGGCTGCCTCGCTCGGCATGCTGCGCGGCCTGCTGTTGTTCGCGGCGGCGGTCGCCGCGCTGCTGCTGTGGGTCGATCCGCGCTATCGCGACTTCCCCACCCTGCTCTACCTCGTCCCCGCGGTGGTGCTCGGCGTCGTCGGATGGTGGCGCAGCGGCACCACGCGCGCCGAGGTCACCCTGGCGCTGGTGATCCTGATCGGCGTGGTCGCGCGCTGGTCAAGCGAGCCGGCCAACCCGCAGGCGATCGCCTGGCTGCTCACCGGCCTCGCCCTGGCCCTGCCCGTGCTGCTGGTACGGCCGCACCAATACGAGCAGCGCGAGTAAGGCGCCGACCGCAGCCGGATCGTAGCTGTAGAGCACCAGCCCGGCCACGCCGCACAGCCAGCCCGCCCAGGCCAGGCCGCGACTGCCACGCACGAAGGCGAGCACACCCGCGGCGAGGCTCACCCAGCCGATGCGCTGGTCGAGAAAGCTATGCACGAAGGCCTGCTTGAACAGGCAGGCCAGCGCCGGCGCGTCGGTGACGGTGCAGTCGCGCGGCAGCAGTCCGGCCTCGAGCACGCCGTGGCGGAGCCAGAGCGCGAGCGCGGCAAGGGCAAGCCCGGCAAGCAGCGGGCGAGCGACGCCATGTTTGGGCAAATTAGTTGGCATTTGAAGACGCTTTCCCTTCAAAATCAGTGCACGCCGAAAAACCGCGCAAAGTGTTGCAAATTGGCACCCCGAGCGGCTCGTAAGGGGCTGAAATGGCGAATAAAATGCGCGCCGTCGGAGTGAAGGACGGACACCTCGCCGGGCGCGCGCATTTTGTCACAGTGCGGCCGGGTCCGCGATTGCGGCAGCGCAGCGCCGGCATGGCGAATGCGGCGCTTCCATCCAGGCTCGCCCCGACACGCGGCCCACGAGGCCCTCGCAATGCATCCGCGCCGTTCCTGCAGGACGGCGCCCAGGAACCACGATGAAGAACGCCGCCTCCTTCGCAGCCCGCATCCTCACCGCGATCGCCATCGCCGCGCTCATCGCCTTCGCGCAATACTGGATCTGGCAGCAGCTCAACCGCAGCACCGAATTCATCGGCACCAACCAGAGCATCAAGGGCTTCGCCTACAACGGCTTCCAGCGCGACCAGAGCCCGCTCAAGGGGACCTACCCGACGCGGGCCGAACTCGCCTCCGACCTCGACCTGCTCGGGCGCTACTCCGACGGCCTGCGCACCTACGGCGTCAATGACCTGCCCGAGTTGCTCGGCCTCGCCGGCGAGCGCGACATGCTGGTCACCGCCGGCGCCTGGATCGACGCCCGCCCCGACTCCAACGCACGCGAGGTGACGGCACTGATCGAGGCCGCACGCACCATGCGCCACATCGAGCGCGTCATGGTCGGCAACGAGGCCATCCTGCGCGGCGACGTCACGGTGGACGAGCTGATCGTCTATCTGGACCAGGTGCGCAAGGCCATCCGCAAGCCCGTCTCGACCGCCGAACCCTGGCACGTCTGGCTGCGCTACCCGGAGCTCGCCAAGCACGTCGACTACATCACCGTGCACCTGCTGCCGTATCACGAGGGCCTGCCGGTGGACAAGGCGGTGGAGTATGCCTTCCAGCGCTACGACGAGGTCGCGCGCGCGCATCCGCGCAAGAAGATCGTGGTCGGCGAAGTCGGCTGGCCGAGCCGTGGTCCGACCATCGACGCCGCCATCCCCTCGCTCGACAACCAGGCGCGCTTCGTACGCGAGTTTCTCGCCCACCCGCGCACCGCGCGCATCGACTACTTCCTGATGGAGGCGATCGACCAGCCGTGGAAGGTGGACGTCGAAGGCTGGGCCGGCCCCTACTGGGGCATGTTCAACGCCGACCGCGAGGCCAAGTACCAGCTCGAGGGCTTGGTCGAGCGCGACCCCTACTGGTCGCAGAAGGCCAGCAACGCCGCCGCGCTCGCCTTCATCCCGATGATGCTGGCCGCCTTCTTCCTGCCCGGCTGGAGCATCGGTGGCCGCCTCTTCCTCGCCGCGCTGATCCAGGCCTGCATCTCGACCCTGATCATCGGCATCAACGTGCCGGTCGAGTACTACCTCACCCAGCGCGACCTCATCGGCCTGGTGCTGCTGATCAGCGCCACCTGCATGACCGCGGCGGTGCTGCTCTCCCACGGCTTCGAGTTCGGCGAGGTGCTGTTCAAGAAGAAATGGGCGCGCCGCTTCACCCCGCTGCCGCCACATCCGCCCGAGCAGCAGCCCTTCGTGTCCATCCACCTGGCCTGCTACAACGAGCCGCCCGAGATGGTGATCGCCACCATCGACAGCCTGGCGCAAATGAACTACCAGAACTTCGAGGTCCTGATCCTCGACAACAACACCCGCGACGAGGCGCTGTGGAAGCCGCTCGAGCGCCGCTGCGCCGAACTCGGCCCGCGCTTCCGCTTCTTCCACCTCGCCAACTGGCCCGGCTTCAAGGCTGGCGCGCTCAACTACGGCCTCAAGGTCACCGACCCGCGCGCCGAGGTGGTGGGCGTGGTGGACGCCGACTACGTGGTCGATCCCGACTGGCTGGCCTGCCTGGTGCCGCACTTCGACCAGCCCGAGGTCGCCGTCGTGCAGGCGCCACAGGCCCACCGCGACTGGGAGGGCCAGCCCTTCAAGCGCATGTGCAACTGGGAGTTCGACGGCTTCTTCCGCATCGGCATGCACCACCGCAACGAACGCAACGCGCTGATCCAGCACGGCACCATGACCATGGTGCGCCGGCGCGCGCTGGAAGAGGTCGGCGGCTGGTCCGAGTGGTGCATCTGCGAGGACACCGAGCTCGGCCTGCGCCTGATCGAGAAGGGCTACGACACGCGCTACATCGACCACATCCTCGGCCGCGGCCTCACCCCCTCGGGCTTTGCCGCGATCAAGAGCCAGCGCTTCCGCTGGGCCTTCGGCGCGATGCAGATCCTCAAGGCCCACCTGCCGCACATGATCGGGCGCAGCACGCTCAACCTCGCGCAGCGCTACCACTTCCTCACCGGCTGGTTCGCCTGGCTGGGCGACGCGCTGCAGTTGGTGTTCGCCTTCGGCAGCCTGCTATGGACCCTGGGCATCCTGCTCTTCCCGAAGGCCTTCGGCCTGCCGGTGGTGTCGCTCGCGCTACCGATCTTCGGCTTCATGATCTTCAAGGCCGCGCTCGGTCCCATCCTCTACCGGCGCACCATGGACTGTCCGTGGAAGGACATCCTCGGCGCCTCGATCCTGTCGGTGGGTCTCGCACATGCGATCGCACGCGGCGTGTTCGCCGGTCTGGTGAAGAAGAAGGGCGTGTTCGTGGTCACACCCAAGGGCTGGCGCGGCGGCGGTGCGCTCGCCTTCTTCAACCCGATCCGCGAGGAGATCGGCATGCTGGTCGCGCTGCTGATGGGCGCCGCCACCCTGGTCGCCCAGCGCGGCGCCAACAACCTCGAGACCCAGCTCTGGGTCGGCATCCTGTGCCTGCAGTGCATCCCCTATGTCGCCGCGATCCTGTGCCAGGTGGCGGCCTACATGCCGGAGCGGGGAGCGGCGGCGGGGGAAACGGCCGCAGCTGCGTAAGGCGTAAGGCGTGAGGCGTCAGGAGTAAGGAGCGGAGGGCGCTGCAGCGTTCGCGGCCTTCTTGCAGCTCGGTGAGGGCCGGGCGCGGGAGGGCTTGCTTCGCTCCTCATGCCTTGCTCCTCACGCCTCACCCAAGCGCAATCAGCGCCGCCAGCACCAGCGCCGGGTAGACCAGCACGGTCACCCCGCTACCCCCCAGGATCATCATGCGCTGCGGCACGTGGCCGCTGCCGAAGACGATCGCGTTGGGAGGGGTGGCAACCGGGAGCATGAACGCGCACGAGGTACCGACCGCGACCAGCACGGCCAGCGGCGCGCGCTCGACGTGCGGGGCGAGACCGAGGAAGAGCGGGATCAGCAGCGCCGCGCTCGCGGTGTTGCTGGTGACCTCGGTGAGCAGCAGCGCGAACAGCACCATCAGCGCGATGCACACCCAGGCCGGCAGCGCGGCGAGCGGACCTCCGAGCTGGGTGGCGAGCCAGGCCGCCGCGCCGCTGGCGGCGAGCGCCTTGCTCAGCGTCAGGCCACCGCCGAAGAGCAGCAGCACGCCCCACTCGGTGCTGCGCTCCACGTCCTGCCAGCCCGCCAGGCGCAGGCCATGCAGCAGCACCAGCGCGAGCAGCGCCACCGCGGCGTCGTAGCCCTGCGCGAAGCCGAGCACGGCGCCGAGCGGCGCGCCGAAGACCCACAGCAGCACGGTGAAGCCGAACAGCGCGAGCATCTTCTGCTGCGCCGTCGTCCAGCCACCCGGTGCCGGCGGCGGCGTCACCATCACGTCGAGCCGCGGCCGCAGCACCAGGCGCAGGCCGATCTCCATCAGCGGCATCATGACCAGCACCAGCGGCAGGCCCCAGCTCATCCATTCAGCGAAGCCCATGCCCACCGCCGCGGCGGCGATCGCGTTGGGCGGGCTGCCGACCAGGGTGCCGATGCCGCCGATGTTGGCCGAGAAGGCCACACCGAGCAGCACGTACATCCAGGTGCGCCGGTGCTCGTCGAGCGGCAGCGGCGCGAGCAGGCCGAGCGCCAGCGGCAGCATCATCGCCGCGGTCGCGGTGTTGCTGATCCACATCGACAGGAAGGCGGTCAGCCAGAACAGCCAGCGCACGGCCCGCCCGAAGCTGGCGCCTGCGCGGCGCAGCACCTGCCCCGCCATCCAGCGATCCAGGCCCTGGCGCTGCAGGCCGGCGGCGAGCGCGAAGCCGCCGAGGAAGAGGAAGACCACCGGATCGGCGAACTGCAGCAAGGCCTCGGGAAAGGCGAGCACCCCGCTCGCGGCGGCGAGCAGGGGCACCAGCAGCGCGGTGACGCTCACGTGCAAGGCCTCGGTGAGCCACAGCCAGGCGATCGTGGCGAGTAGCGCGAGCCCGGCGCCGGCGCGATCCGGCAAGCTGTCGAGGCCCCACTGCAGGCCCAGGAAGAGCACGCCGGCGACGACGAGATTGAGGTTCCGCATCAATTGATCCTTCCCTGCACAGTGGCGCGACCGGCTCGGGCGCAGCCCCGCACGCGCACGCCGCGGCCCGAGCCCCTCAGGCCTGCCACGCGGGCAGCCGGCGCGCCACCGTGACCCAGTCCCAGCGCCCGTAGTCCGGCAGGCCGCCCGCCACCGGCGGCGCGATCTCGCCCTCGATCAGCGGGCGGATGTAGTCGCAGGCCGCCGCGGTCACGTGCAGCCCGTCGGCGCGCACGAAGCCGTCCGGCAGCCCGCGCTCCAGGTTGGCCACCGCAGCGGCGTCCACCAGCGCCACATCCCAGCGGTAGGGCGCATCCTGCAGGCGGCGGATCGCCGGCATGGTCCCACCCTTGCCGGCGAGCGCGTACTCCACCGCCACCCGACCCACCGCCTCGGCCTGCGCGCGGTCGGTAGCCGACAGCCAGTGCCCGGCCGAGCGCTGCAGGTAGTCCGGGATCGCCCAGTGGAACTTGTAGCCGAGGCGCTCGTTGATCAGCCGTGCCACCGCCAGGCCGGCGCCGCCGAGCTGGACATAGCCGCGCGCATCGCGCGACTTTTCCATCAGCAGGCTGCCGTCGGGGCGGCGGATGCCCTCCGCCACCGTCACCGCACAATAGCCCAGCCGCTCGGTGATCTCGCGCACGCGGGCGAGGAAGGCCGCCTCGTCGAAGCCGGCCTCCGGCACCAGCACGATGTGCGGCGCGCGGTCGGGATCGCCCTGCGCGGCGAGCGCGGTCGCCGCGGCGAGCCAGCCGGTGTTGCGCCCCATCACTTCCATGACGAAGACGCTGCCCTTGCTGCCCACCATCGACGCCGTATCGAGCCCCGCCTCCAGCATCGAGGTGGCGAGGTAGCGCGCCGCCGAGCCGAAGCCGGGACAGCAGTCGGTGCCGACGATGTCGTTGTCGACCGTCTTGGGCACGCCCACGCACGCCAGTGGATGGCCGCGCCGCGCGGCTTCGGCCTGGATGCGCGCGACCGCGTCCATCGAGCCGTTGCCGCCGTTGTACAGCAGCCAGCCGATGTCGTGCGCATGGAACACCGCGAACAGGCGATCCATCGCCGCGCCGCCGTCGTCGTGCGGCAGGTCGAAGCGGCAGGAACCGAAGGCCCCGCCCGGGGTGCGTGCCAGGCAGGCGAGCGCCGCCTCGTCCAGGCAGGCGGTATCGATCAGAGCCTCCTCGAGCACACCGACGATGCCACGCCACGCGGCGAACACCTTGCCGACCCGCCCCGAGGCGCGCGCAGCCGCGATGACGGCCGCGGCGCTGGCGTTGATGACGGCGGTCACGCCGCCGGAATGGGCATACAGGAGGTTCTGGTGGCGCATCGGCCGGGCCTCGATCGATCGGTGCCGCGCGCCGCACCGGGCGGACAGCGCAGGGAGTTCAAAAGCGCGCGCGGCCGCAGCCCCGTGGGGGCGCGGCCGCGCCGGATAGGGCCGGGCAAGCCCGGCCGGGGTGCTGCTGCTTACTTCAGCGCCGCAAAAGCGTTGGCGGTGATCGCATCCACCGCGCCGAGGCCGGAGATCTTGCGCACCTTGGGCGCCTTGGCGTCGCCCGAAGCGGCCCAGGTGCTGTAGTACTCGACCAGCGGCTTGGTCTGCGAGTGGTAGACGTCGAGGCGCTTCTTGACCGTCTCCTCCTTGTCGTCGTCGCGCTGCACCAGGTCTTCACCGGTGACGTCGTCCTTGCCCTCGACCTTGGGCGGGTTGTACTTGACGTGATAGGTGCGGCCCGAGGCCAGGTGGGCGCGGCGGCCGCTCATGCGTTCGACGATCTCGGCGTCGGGCACGTCGATCTCGAGCACGAAGTCGATCGCCACGCCGGCGTCCTTCATCGCGTCCGCCTGCGGAAGGGTGCGCGGGAAGCCGTCGAACATGTAGCCCGCCTTGCAGTCGTCCTGCTGCAGGCGATCCTTGACCAGGCCGATGATGATGTCGTCGGACACGAGGCCGCCGGCATCCATGACCTTCTTCGCCTCCAGGCCCAGCGGGGTGCCCGCCTTCACCGCGGCGCGCAGCATGTCGCCCGTGGAAATCTGCGGAATGCCGAACTTCTCCTTGATGAAGTTGGCTTGCGTACCCTTGCCGGCGCCCGGCGGTCCCAACAGAATCAGTCGCATACTCCCTCCCGTGAATGGCCGGCCATCTAGCATGGCCGTTTCCTTATTGAATAAACAGCTGAAACTTAACCGACGCGCGCCGGGTGGTCAAACCCCTGCGGCGGCGAAAATCGCCCGCACCCGCTCCAGGTCGTCCTGCGTATCGACACCGGCGGCCGGCGCCTGGTCGAGCTCGAGCACGCGGATGCGGTGGCCATGCCACAGCGCACGCAACTGCTCGAGCGCCTCCCAGTGCTCCAGCGGCGAGGGCTCGAGCGCCGCATAGCGGCGCAGGAAGCCGACGCGGTAGGCGTACAGGCCGACGTGGCGCAGCACCGGCAGGCCGGCGGGCAGGCCGCGCTCGCCGCCGCCCCAGGCATCCCGTGCCCAGGGTATCGGCGCACGCGAAAAGTACAGCGCGCGCCCGGCGGCATCGCACACCACCTTGACCACGTTGGGGTTGAAGACCTCGGCGGGATCGTGGATGGCGTGCGCGGCGGTGGCGATCGCGGCCTCGGAGTCGTCGGCGAGCGCCCGCGCCACCGCGGCGACGATCGCCGGGTCGATCAGCGGCTCGTCGCCCTGCACGTTCACCACGATGTCCTCGTCGGCCCAGCCGCGCACGAGCGCGACCTCGGCGAGGCGGTCTGTACCGCTCGGGTGATCGGGGCGGGTCATCACCACCGCGCCGCCCGCAGCCTGCACCGCGTCGCGCACGCCCTCGTGATCGGTGGCGACCCAGGTCTCGCTCGCACCGGCGGACCGCACGCGCTCGAGCACGCGAACGATCATCGGCTTGCCGCCGATGTCGGCGAGCGGCTTGGCAGGCAAGCGGGTCGAGGCGTAGCGCGCCGGGACGACGATGCGGAAGTTCGCGGCCATGCTCCGGCTCACTTGCGCAGCGCGTCGACTTCCTCGGCGCTCATGGCGCGCGCCTCCTCGTCCAGCATCACCGGGATGCCGTCGCGGATCGGGTAGGCGAGGCGGTCGGCCTTGCACACCAGCTCCTGCTTGTCCTTCAGGTAGTCGAGCGGCCCCTTGCACAGCGGGCAGACGAGGATTTCAAGCAGACGTGCGTCCATCTTCGAGTTTCTCCAGGATGCGTTCGGCGGCGCCGGAACCGATCTGCGCCCGCACCGGGTATTCCCAGCAGTCGACAGGCGCGAAAGCGCGGCATTTTACCGCATCCTTCGCGGTCATCAGGATCGGCGACGCATCGCCGAAGGCAAGATCGGCGGCGACGAAGCGATGATGGTCGGGAAAGGCGTGGGCGACCACGTCCAGCCCTGCGTTAGCGAGCTGCTCGAAGAAGCGCTGCGGGCGGCCGATCCCGGCCACCGCATGCACCCGGCGGCCGCGCATCGCCGCGAGCGGGAGCCGGCGCGCGGGGTTGTCGAGCGCGATCAGCTCCTCGCCGGCCAGCCGCATGCCGAACACCGGCACCGCGCCGATGGCCGCACGCAGCTCGGCATCCAGCTCGCCATGGGCCAGCACCAGATCGACTTCGGCGAGGCGCGCGAGCGGCTCGCGCAGCGGACCGGCAGGCAGCAGCAGGCGGTTGCCCAGCGTGGCCGCGTCCACCACGGCGATCTCCAGGTCGCGGGCAAGGCGGTAGTGCTGCAGGCCGTCGTCGGCGACGAGCACGTCGCACTCGGGGTGCAGGCGCAGCAGCTCGCGCGCGGCGGCCGTGCGGTCGTGCCCCACCACCAGCGGGCAGCCGGTGAGGCGCGCGAGCAGTACCGGCTCGTCGCCGTAGCGGCCCGGGTCGCCGTCCGCAGGCACAAGGGCGAGCCCGCCCTGCGCGCTCGCCGTGCCGCCATGGCCGCGGCTGACGATGCCGGGGCGGTGGCCGGCGGCGCGCAACACCCCGGCCAGCCAGTCCACCACCGGCGTCTTGCCGCTGCCGCCGACGGCGATGTTGCCCACCACGATCACCGCCACCGGCAGGCGCTGCGGCCGCGCGCGCGCGCGACGGCGGCGGGCGAGGACGCCGAACAGCAGGGAGAGCGGACGCAGGGCGTGCGCGAGGGCGCCGCGGCGCTGCCAGAATGCGGGGGCCTGCGTGGCCACGCTCAGTTCCGGGGGCGGCGCGGGCCGGGCGGCCTCACTGCGCCGACGACTGGGTGGCGAAGGTGATGTGCGGCAGCCCGGCGCGCTGCGCGGCCTGCATCACGTCCACCACGCTCTGGTGCGGAGTGCGCGCGTCGGCGTTGATCACCACCACCGGCGGCGTGTTGCCGTCGGCCGGGGCCGACTTGCCGAGCGCGGCGGCGATCGCCTCGACGCTGCGCTCGCCCACCGCCTGGCGATTCACCAGCACCTCGCCGGCGGCGGTCACCGCGACCACGATCTCGCGCGCCTCGGTCTCGCCGCCCTCGGCCTCGGCGGTGGGCAGCTTGATCTCCAGCCCGGAGACCTTGGAGAAGGTAGTGGTCAGCATCAGGAAGATGATGATCACCAGCACCACGTCGATGAGCGGGATCAGGTTGATCTCGGGCTCGCCGTTGCGGCTGCCGCGGCGGAAGTTCATCGCCCGCTCCCCTACGCCCGGCGCTCGCCGTGCGCGACCTCGACGAGCTTGATCGCCTGCTGCTCCATGTCGATCACGAAGCTGTCGATCAGCGCGCGGAAGTGACGCCAGAAGATCATCGCCGGGATCGCGATGATGAGGCCGAGGCCGGTGGTATACAGCGCGATCGAGATGCCCTGCGCGAGCTGGGCCGGGTTGGCACCGCTGACACCCTGCGAGGCGAAGATGTCGATCATGCCGATGATGGTGCCGAGCAGGCCCATCAGCGGGCTGATCGCGGCGATCGTGCCGAGGGTGGTGAGGAAGCGCTCGAGCTCGTGCACCACCGCGCGCCCGGTCTCCTCGATGGACTCCTTCATCACCTCGCGCGGGCTGTGCACGTTGCGCAGGCCGGCGGCGAGCACGCGACCGAGCGGCGAGTGCGCGGCGACGCGCTCGACCATCTCGCCCGAGGGCCCGATCTGGCGCAGGTCGTTCAGCACCTTGTCGAGCAGCCCGGGGGGCACGATGCGCGAACGCCGCAAGGTGATCGAGCGCTCGATTATGAGCGCCACCGCGATGACCGACGCAAGAATCAGGGGCCAGATCGGCCAGCCAACGGCATGGATGATCTCGAACACGCGGGCTCACCTCTTCATGGGAAAGGCGAGACTCTAGCGCCGCGCCCCCCGCCCGGCAAGCCGCATGCATCACGCTGCGCATGCCGGCCCGAAGCGCATGCCGCGACATGCGGGGCTTGTACACAGCGGCCGCGGGACAGGTCGCGGCAATCCACAGAAGCTGTGGATAAGTTTGTGGGCGATTTCGGAATCCTGCCCGCAAAGCCCGCAACGGCAAGCTTTCCCTCACTCCGATGCAAAATTGTGCAAGCCAACGAACCCTTATGAATCAATAGCTTGCAACATCACCCCTTATCGATCAAGGACTTGCGAGCACACCCTTGACAAGGTCGAAAGCCTGTGGATTCCGCTACAATCCGGCGATGCCCGCGAACCCCTTCTTGCCCGCGAACGGCGCCGCGACGCCCGCCGCGCAGGTCCTCAGCGTCTCCGAGCTCAACCGCATGGCGCGCGAACTGCTTGAATCGGCGCTACCCCTGATGTGGGTGGGTGGCGAGATTTCCAACCTCGTCCGCGCCGCCTCCGGCCATGTTTACTTCACCCTCAAGGACGCCTCCGCCCAGGTGCGCTGCGCGATGTGGCGCAACCGCGCGCAACTGCTCGCCTTCCGCCCCGAGAACGGCATGCGCGTCGAGGCGCGCGCGCTCGTCACCCTGTACGAGGCGCGCGGCGACTACCAGCTCAGCGTCGAGGCGCTGCGCCCGGCCGGCATCGGCAGCCTGTTCGAGGCCTTCAACCGGCTCAAGACCAAGCTCGCCGCCGAAGGCCTTTTCGACGAGGCCGGCCGTCGCGCGCTGCCGCGCTACCCGCGCGCGCTCGGCATCGTCACCTCGCCGCAGGCCGCCGCGCTGCGCGACGTGCTGGTCACGTTACGGCGGCGCGCACCGCATCTGCCGGTCGTGCTCTACCCGGCGCCGGTGCAGGGCGCCGACGCCCCCGCGCGCTTGGTCGAGGCGGTCCGCAGCGCCGCGCGGCGCGCCGCGGAGGATGGCGTCGATGCGCTCCTGCTGGTGCGCGGCGGCGGCAGCATCGAGGACCTGTGGGCCTTCAACGACGAGGCCCTGGCGCGCGCCCTGCGCGCCTGCCCGCTGCCGGTGGTGTGCGGCGTGGGCCACGAGACCGACTTCACCATCGCCGACTTCGCCGCCGACCTGCGCGCGCCCACGCCGACCGGCGCCGCCGAGCTCGCCAGCGCGGGCTGGTACGCCGCGCGCGGCGAGCTCGCGGTGCTCGAGCCGCGCCTGCACCGCGCCGTCGAGCGCCGCTTCGGCGAGCTCGCCCAGCGCCTGGATCGCGCCGCGCTGCGTCTGGTGCATCCGCACGAACGCCTGCGCCGCGAGCGCGACACCCTCGCACGCCTGGGCGAACGCCTGCGCCACGCCACCGCACGCCGGCTCGAGGCTGCCGACCTGCGCACCACCCGCGCCGGGCTCCGCCTGCATGCCGCCGCGCCGCGCCCGCAGGCGCTCGCCGCGCGCGTCGACATGCTCGGCGAGCGCCTCGCGCGTGCGGCCACGCGGCTACTGGACACCCGCAGCCAGCGCCTCGACGCCCTCGCCGCCCACCTCCAGCACCTCGCGCCGCAGGCCGTGCTGGCACGCGGCTATGCCATCGCCCGCGACGAGCGCGGCCGCGTCCTGCGCAGCGCCGCCGGCGTCCCCGAGGGTGCGGCGGTGAGCGTGCAACTGGCCGACGGCCGTCTCGACACCCGGGTGGTCGGGCACGAGAAGACCTGAACGCGCCGATTCCGTAAATCCCCCGCATGGGCTTAACATGCGGGACGCAAGCTTGTTCGGGGTCTAAATCCAGACTAAAATAGTCCGGCTTCCACCCCCAACCCGAACACAGACAGACCAACGACGGAGATCACGCATGGAACACACCCTGCCCGCCCTGCCCTATGCCAAGGACGCCCTCGCCCCGCACATCTCGGCCGAGACCCTGGAGTTCCACTACGGCAAGCACCACCAGGCCTACGTCACCAACCTGAACAACCTGA
>JAEUNQ010000292.1 GCA_016790365.1 Thauera sp.
CTCGCGGCGCTCACCCTGGCGATGCTCGCGCGCGGTTACAAGTTGCGTTCGTAAAGGATTCCAAATGTTCGAAGCAAGTGAAGTCAAGCGCCTGATCGAGCAGGGCCTGCCCTGCGAGCTGGTGGTCATCGAGGGCGAGGACGGCGTGCATTTCCGCGGTATCGTCGTCAGCGCCGCCTTCGAGGGCAAGATGAAAGTGCGCCAGCACCAGGCGGTGTACGCCACCCTGGGTCGGCTGATGGGCACCGAGATCCACGCCCTGCAGCTGCAGACCTTCACGCCCGCGCAGTGGGAAGAAGGTCGCGGCGAGCTCGGGATGTGAGCCGCGCATGGACAAGCTGTTGATCGAAGGCGGCGCCCGCCTGTCGGGCGAGATCGCCATCTCCGGCGCCAAGAACGCGGCGCTGCCCATCCTGTGTGCGGCCTTGTTGACCGCGGAACCCGTCACCTTCACCAACGTCCCGCGCCTCAACGACATCGACACCCTGCTCGCGCTGCTCGGCCAGATGGGCGTGCGCATCCAGCGCGAGGCCGACGTGGTGACGCTCGACGCCTCCGTTCTCGACAATCCGGTCGCGCCCTACGAGATGGTCAAGACCATGCGTGCGTCCATCCTCGTGCTCGGCCCACTGGTCGCGCGCTGCGGCGAGGCGCGGGTGTCCTTGCCGGGTGGTTGCGCGATCGGCGCGCGTCCGGTGGACCAGCACATCAAGGGCCTGCAGGCGATGGGCGCCGAGGTGCGTGTCGAACACGGCTACGTGCATGCGACCGTGCCACGCCTGAAGGGCGCGCGGCTGTTCACCGACATGGTGACGGTCACCGGCACCGAGAACCTGATGATGGCGGCGGCCCTGGCCGACGGCGAGACGGTGATCGAGAACGCCGCACGCGAGCCCGAGGTGGTCGACCTCGCCAACTGCCTGGTGGCGATGGGCGCGCAGATCTCCGGCGCCGGCAGCGACGTGATCCGCATCCGCGGCGTGGATCGCCTGCACGGCGCCACCCACCGCATCATGCCCGACCGCATCGAGACCGGCACCTACCTGTGCGCGGCGGCGGTCACCGGCGGCTCGGTGCGGCTGACCGGGACCTCCTCGTGCTACCTCGACGCGGTCATCGACAAGCTGATGGACGCCGGCTGCGAGGTGGTGTCCGAGCGCGATGCGATCCGCCTGAGCGCGCCGGCGCGCCTCAACGCCGTGAGCCTGCGCACCGCGCCCTATCCGGCCTTCCCGACCGACATGCAGGCGCAGTTCATGGCGCTCAACGCGGTCGCCAAGGGCGTGGCGATGATCCGCGAGACCATCTTCGAGAACCGCTTCATGCACGCGGTCGAGCTGCAGCGCCTCGGCGCCGACATCCGCATCGACGGCAACACCGCGGTGGTGCAGGGGGTGGACAGGCTGGAGGGTGCGACCGTGATGGCGACCGACCTGCGCGCCTCGGCGAGCCTGGTCGTGGCCGGCCTGGTGGCCGAGGGCGACACCACGATCGAGCGCATCTACCACCTCGATCGCGGCTACGAGCGTCTGGAAGAGAAGCTCGCCGCGCTCGGGGCGAAGGTGCGGCGCCTCACCTGAGGCGTGGCGGTCAGGCGTTCCGGGCCGTGCGCCCGGTGCGTCCTTCCGGGGCCGGGGCGGCGGCGAGCGCCCGAGCGCCCCATTCGCGCCTTGGGGCGCTCCTACAGGTCGAACTGACCGGCGGCCTCGGGCTGCCAGGTGACTTCGAGCACTTTCAGGCGGATCTCCTTGCCGTCGGACGACTTCCAGTCGATCGACTGGCCGGCCGAAAGGCCGAGCAGGGCGCTGCCCGCGGGCGAGAAGATCGACACGCGATGCGCCTCGGCGTTGGCGTCCTTGGGGTAGGCCAGGGTCAGCTCGTACTCGCGGCCGGTGCCTTCCTCGACGAAGCGGGCGCGGCTGTTCATCGTGATGACGTCGGCCGGCATCTCCTCGGGTTCGCGCACGTCGGCGCGTTCGAGTTCCTCGCGCAGGCCGTCGAGGTCGCTGCGGCTGCGGAAGGCGGGGAGGGTGAGCAGACCCTCGAGGCGCTCGAGGTCGCTGCTGGAGACGATGATCGACGGTTTCATGTGCGGGCTTCCTGCGTGCTGTGCGCGCCGCCATTGCGGCGAAACAAAAGAAAAGGCCGAACCGCCACTTGCGGTTCAGCCAGTCGAGGCGAAGGTTAACAGAAGCGGCGCCGGGTTACAATGCGCCTTCCCCCCGATCAAGGCTTTTCACGTGTCCAGCATCACGCTCGCCCTGTCCAAGGGCCGCATCTTCGAAGAGACCCTGCCGCTGCTCGCCGCTGCGGGCATCGTGCCCACCGACAACCCCGAGTCGTCGCGCAAGCTGATCATCGGTACCAACCGGCCGGACGTGCGCCTGGTCATCGTGCGCGCCACCGATACGCCCACCTACGTGCAGTACGGTGCCGCCGACCTCGGCATCGCCGGCAAGGACGTGCTGGTCGAGCATGGCGGGGCGGGTCTCTACCAGCCGCTCGACCTCGAGATCGCCAAGTGCCGGCTGTGCGTCGCGGTGCAGAAGGGCTTCGACTACGCCGCCGCCACCCGCCCGGGCGGGCGCATCCGCGTCGCCACCAAGTACATGAACGCGGCCAAGGCGCACTTCGCCGGCAAGGGCATGCACGTCGACCTGATCAAGCTCTACGGCTCGATGGAGCTTGCGCCCCTGGTGGGGCTGGCCGACGCGATCGTCGACCTGGTGTCCACCGGTGGCACGCTGCGCGCCAACAACCTGGAAGAGGTCGAGGACATCATGCCGATCAGCTCGCGCCTGATCGTCAACCAGGCCTCGCTCAAGCTCAAGCGCGAACTGCTGCAGCCGGTGCTCGACGCCTTCGCCGGCGCGATCCAATCGTGAGGTCCCGTTCATGAGCCAGACGCCGATCCGCCGCCTCGACGCGCGCGAACCCGAATTCCTGTCCACGCTCGACGCCCTGCTCGCCTTCGAGGCCGAGGCCGACGGGCGCATCGACGCCGCCGTCACCGAGATCCTGCAGGCGGTGCGCACCACCGGCGACGCCGCGGTGGTCGAATACACCCGGCGCTTCGACGGACTCGACGTGAAGTCCATGGTGGCGCTCGAGCTGCCCAGGAGCGAGCTGCAGCTCGCGCTCGACAGCCTGCGCCCCGAGCAGCGCGAGGCGCTCACCGTCGCCGCCGACCGCGTGCGCGTGTATCACGAGCGCCAGAAGGGCGAGTCGTGGGAGTTCACCGAGGCCGACGGCACCCGCCTGGGGCAGAAGGTCACGCCGCTCGACCGCGTCGGTCTCTACGTGCCGGGCGGGCGCGCGTCCTACCCGAGCTCGGTGCTGATGAACGCGATCCCGGCCAAGGTGGCCGGCGTCGGCGAGCTCATCATGGTGGTGCCCACCCCGCGCGGCGAGAAGAACCCGCTGGTGCTGGCCGCCGCGGCGATCACCGGCGTGGACCGCGTGTTCACCATCGGTGGCGCGCAGGCAGTGGCGGCGCTGGCCTACGGCACGCAGACCATCCCGCAGGTGGACAAGATCGTCGGGCCGGGCAACGCCTATGTGGCCGAGGCCAAGCGCCGCGTGTTCGGCACCGTCGGCATCGACATGGTGGCGGGGCCCTCGGAAGTGCTGATCATCTCGGATGGCTCTGGCCACGCCGACTGGGTGGCGATGGACCTCTTCGCCCAGGCCGAGCATGACGAGCTCGCGCAGTCCATCCTGCTGTGCACCGACGCCGGCTTCATCGACGCGGTGCACGAGGCGATCGACCGCCTGCTGCCCACCATGCCGCGCCGCGACACGATTGCCAAGTCGCTCGCCAACCGCGGCGCGCTGATCCACGTCGATAGCCTGGAGCAGGCCTGCGCGATCGCCAACCGCATCGCGCCCGAGCACCTCGAGCTGTCGCTGGACGACGCCGAGGACTGGATCGCCCACATCCGCCACGCCGGCGCGATCTTCGTCGGCCACTGGGCGGTGGAGGCGCTCGGCGACTACTGCGCCGGCCCCAACCACGTGCTGCCGACCATGCGCAGCGCGCGCTTCTCGTCGCCGCTCGGCACCTACGACTTCCAGAAGCGCACCAGCATCGTGCACATCTCGCAGGCCGGCGCCCAGCACCTGGGCAAGGTGGCGTCCATCCTCGCGCACGGCGAGGGCCTGCAGGCGCACGCGCGTTCGGCGGAGATGCGGCTGAAGGTTTGAGCCCGGTTGCCGGCGGCGCGAAGCCGCACCGCCGGTCGTTCGCGCGCGGTGGATCAGGCGCCGAGGATTTCCTTCAATGCGCCGACCAGGACGCCACACTGGGCGTCGGTGCCCACGGTGATGCGCATGAACTGGTCGATGCGTGCCGCCTTGAAGTGGCGCACGATGATCGCGCGCTTGCGCAGTTCGGCGGTGAGTTCGGCACCGTCGCGCGCCGGGTGGCGGGCGAAGATGAAGTTCGCCGCCGAGGGCAGCACCTCGAAGTCGAGCGCCTGCAGGTCGGCGACCAGCTTGTCGCGGGTCTCGATCACCTTTGCGCAGCTGGCGCGGAAGTAGTCCTCGTCCTCCACCGACGCCACCGCGCCGGCGATCGCGAGGCGGTCGAGCGGGTAGGAGTTGAAGCTGTTCTTGACCCGCTCCAGGGCCTCGATCAGCGCCGCGTCGCCCACCGCGTAGCCCACGCGCAGGCCGGCGAGCGAGCGGCTCTTGGAAAAGGTTCGTGTGACCAGCAGGTTGGGGTGGCGGTCCACCAGAGCGATCGCGCTGTCGCCGCCGAAGTCCACATACGCCTCGTCGACCAGCACCACCGCGTCGGGGTTGGCGGCGACGATGCGCTCGACCTCTGGCAGCGCGAGCAGCCTGCCGGTGGGCGCGTTCGGGTTGGGGAAGATGATCGCGCCGGCGCGCTCGTCTCCGCGCGGCAGGTAGTCCTCGACGCGGATCGAGAAGTCCGCGGCCAGCGGCACGATGCGCGGCTCGATGTCGTACAGCCCGCAGTACACCGGGTAGAAGCTGTAGGTGATGTCGGGGAACCACAGCGCGCGCTCGTGCTTGAGGAGCGCCATGAAGGCGTGCGCGAGCACCTCGTCCGAGCCGTTGCCGACGAAGACCTGTTCCGGGCGCACGCCGTGGTGCCGGGCGAGCGCGGCCTTGAGCGCGTCGGCGTTGGGGTCGGGGTAGAGGCGCAGGCCGTCGCCGGTGGCGGCGCGGATGGCCTCCAGCACCTTCGGCGAGGGGCCGCAGGGGTGCTCGTTGGTGTTGAGCTTGACGAGGTTGTCGAGCTTGGGCTGTTCGCCCGGCACGTAGGGGGTCAGGCCGTGGACGACGGCGCTCCAGAAGCGGCTCATGCGGGTGTCTGCGGTTGAGGTGGAACGGGCGATTCGACACGCAGTCCGCGCGTGGCGGCGGTGCGTGGCGTGTGGGCAACGCGATAGCGCCGCCATTTCCGCGCCATAGGCTGCGCATTGCGGCGAGTTCGCTGCCCGATGTTATCATGACCGACAGTCATCCCATTTTGGCCGGTAGCCTCCATGCGGCAAGCAGAAGTCACACGCAACACCCTCGAAACCAAGATCACCGTGCGCATCGATCTCGATGGCAGCGGGCAGGGCCAGCTCGATACCGGCGTGCCCTTCTTCGATCACATGCTCGACCAGATCGTCCGCCACGGCCTGATCGACCTCGACATTCACTGCGAGGGCGACACGCACATCGACGACCACCACACCGTCGAGGACGTCGGCATCACCCTGGGCCAGGCCTTCGCCAAGGCGCTCGGCGACAAGAAGGGCCTGCGCCGCTACGGCCACGCCTACGTTCCACTCGACGAGGCGCTGTCGCGCGTGGTGGTCGATTTCTCCGGCCGTCCGGGCCTGCACTATTTCGTGAATTACACCCGCGCCCGCATCGGCAACTTCGACGTGGACCTGGCGCGCGAGTTCTTCCAGGGCTTCGTCAATCACGCCGGCGTCACGGTGCACATCGACAACCTGCGCGGCGACAACGCCCACCACCAGTGCGAGACCGTGTTCAAGGCCTTCGCCCGTGCGCTGCGCATGGCGGCCGAGCACGATGAGCGCGCGGCGGGGATCATCCCGTCGACCAAGGGCGCGCTCTGATCCCTCCCTTCCCGCGGCCGCGCAGCGCGGCCGTCCTCCCGTCGAAAAGCGAGTCAAGCCGATGACCAGCGTGGCCATCATCGATTACGGCATGGGCAACCTGCGCTCGGTCGCCAAGGCGATCGAGTATGTGGCGCCCGGCCACGACGTGTTCGTGACCTCCGACCCGGCGCGCGTCGCCGCCGCCGAGCGCGTGGTGTTCCCGGGGCAGGGCGCGATGCCAGACTGCATGCGCGAGCTCGACGCGCGCGGCCTGCGCCCCGCGGTGCTCGCCGCGGCGGCCGAAAAGCCCTTCCTCGGCATCTGCATCGGCCAGCAGATGCTGTTCCAGCATAGCGCCGAGGGCGATGTGCCGGGTCTGGGCATCCTTTCCGGCGAGGTGATTCGCTTTCCGGATGCGAAGATGGTCGCGGCCGATGGCAGCCGGCTCAAGGTGCCGCACATGGGCTGGAACGAAGTGCGCCAGTGCGGCCCGCATCCGCTGTGGGACGGCATCCCCGACGGTGAGCGCTTCTACTTCGTGCACAGCTACTTCGTCGTGCCTGCGGATGCCTCGCTCACCGCGGCCGAGACCGACTATGGCGTTCGCTTTACCAGTGCGGTAGCCCGGGCTAATATCTTCGCGGCTCAGTTCCACCCCGAGAAGAGCGCCGCGGCCGGCCTGCGCCTGCTCGCCAATTTCATCCGCTGGCAGCCCTGAGCCGCCGGCGACCCCCTCCACGTTCCTCCACTGCTGATCCCGGTATGCTGCTCATTCCCGCCATCGACCTCAAGGACGGTCAATGTGTTCGCCTGAAACAGGGCGAGATGGACGACGCCACGGTGTTCTCCTCCGATCCGGGCGCCATGGCGCGCCACTGGCTCG
>JAEUNQ010000224.1 GCA_016790365.1 Thauera sp.
CCCTCCTTACCGTTTGTGGTCGTTTTGACACCACCACTTTGGCACATCGATGCCGTCCGGTAACTGGAGGGCTCGCCTCATTGAAGGGCGCCATCTGTCAGTCCCCGAGGCGGGAGGGAGGCGTCCATTACATCTCCTACATCAACCGACGCGGCCTGAGACCGTGTAGGAGCGCCGCGAGGCGCGAACGTCGCCGCCCGACTCTTACAGATTGCTCCAGAACACGAACAGCACGCCCACCGGCGCGACGTAGCGCGACAGCAGCGTCCACAGTCCGAAGCCTGCGCTGCCGAGGCCCAGCTCCGCCTTGACGCCCTGCTGATCCAGCTTCCACGCCGCGAACACGATCGCACCCAGGCCGGCGAGCGGCAGCATGAACTTGCTGGTCGCGTAGTCGAGCAGATCGAAGATGTTCATCCCGAACAGCTTGACGTCGGCCCACACGTTGAAGGACAGCAGCGCGGCGATGCCCAGCGCCCAGATGGTGATGCCGGCGATCAGCGTGGCGGCGACACGGCCGAGCGGCGTGCGCTCCTCGAGCAACTCCACGACCGGCTCGAGCAGCGAGATCGACGAGGTCAGCGCGGCGAAGGTCAGCAGCAGGAAGAACAGCGCGCCGATCACCAGGCCGCCGCCCATGTGGCCGAAGGCCAGCGGAAGGGTGACGAACACCAGGCCGGGGCCGGCTGCGGGATCGAGGCCGTTGGCGAACACGATCGGGAAGATCGCCATACCCGCGCACAGCGCGAACACCGTGTCCATGATCACCACCGTACGTGCGGTGCGCAGCAGGTTCACCTCCTGGCCGAGGTAGGATCCGTAGGCCATCATGATGCCCATGCCCAGCGACAGGGTGAAGAAGGCGTGGCCGAGCGCGGCGAGCAGCACCTTGCCGTCGAGCTTGCTCCAGTCCGGGTTGAAGAGGTAGGCCAGGCCCTCGCCGAAGCTGCCGGTGGTCATCGCATAGCCGACCAGCACGATCAGGATCAGCCCGAGCGCAGGCATCATCAGCTTGGTGCCGCGCTCCAGGCCGGCGGATACGCCGAGGGCCACGACGACCACGGTGAGCAGCATGAAGATCGAGTGCCAGGTCAGCAGCTCGGCCGGGCGGGCGAGGAAGCCCTCGAAGGCGCCACCGATCGCGGCCTTGTCCAGCCCGATGAAGGCGCCGGTGGCGGCATCGCGCATGTAGGCCAGCGCCCAGCCGCCGATCACGGAGTAGAAGGACAGGATCAGGAAGGCGGCGAGCACGCCGACCGCGCCGACCACCGCCCAGTTGGTGCTGTGGCCGTTCTGGCGCGCGAGCTGGGCCATGCTGTTGATCGGGTTCTTCTGCCCGCGCCGGCCGATCATCCACTCCGCGACCAGGATGGGCACGCCGATCAAGGCGATGCAGGCGAGGTAAACCAGCACGAAGGCGGCGCCGCCGCTCTGGCCGACCATGTAGGGGAACTTCCAGATGTTGCCGAGGCCGACGGCGGAACCGGTGGCGGCGAGCACGAAGCCCATCCGCGACGACCATTGGCTGTGTGCGTGCTTGGCCATGTCAGCATTCCTCGTGGCGGGTGGATGCGACGGTGGCGTGCGGTCGCGCGGAGGCGGCACCGCGGGTGGCGGCGGTTCGATTCATGCAAGTCTCCTCGAGTTTTGACGCGCTTGTGGCGCGGAGGGAAAAGGCGCGGATTCTAAACGTCCGGCGCCCGCCTCCCAAGCGGGATGCCTGCGCCGCCACGTTCGCGGATCCGTGCCGACCCATCTTGTGGTCGCCGGAC
>JAEUNQ010000293.1 GCA_016790365.1 Thauera sp.
CATCCGACACGAGGAATGCCGCATGACCGCACTACGCTTCGAAGGCGCCCAGGACTACGTCGCCACCCCCGACCTGATGCTCGCGGTCAACGCCGCGATCCGCCTGCAGCGCCCGCTGCTGATCAAGGGCGAGCCCGGCACGGGCAAGACCATGCTCGCCGAGCAGGTCGCCGCCGCACTCGGGCTGCCGCTGCTGCAGTGGCACATCAAGTCGACCACCAAGGCGCAGCAGGGCCTCTACGAATACGATGCGGTCTCGCGCCTGCGCGACTCGCAGCTCGGCGATGACCGCGTCAAGGACATCGGCAACTACATCATCAAGGGCGTGCTGTGGCAGGCCTTCGAGGCCGAGCAGCCGACCGTGGTGCTGATCGACGAGATCGACAAGGCCGACATCGAGTTCCCCAACGACCTGCTGCGCGAACTCGACCGCATGGAGTTCCATGTCTACGAGACCCGCCAGACCATCCAGGCGCGCCATCGGCCGATCGTCTTCATCACCTCGAACAACGAGAAGGAGCTGCCCGACGCCTTCCTGCGACGCTGCTTCTTCCATTACATCCGCTTCCCCGACCGCGACACGATGCAGCGCATCGTCGATGTCCACTTCCCCGGCCTGAAGAAGGCACTGCTGACCGAGGCGATGGAGGTCTTCTTCGGCTTGCGCGACATCCCCGGCCTCAAGAAGAAGCCCTCGACCTCCGAGCTGATCGACTGGCTCAAGCTGCTGGTGGCCGAGGACATCCCGCCCGAGGCGCTGCGCAGTGCGGACGGCAAGGCCGCGATCCCGCCGCTGCACGGCGCCCTGCTCAAGAACGAGCAGGATGTGCACCTCTTCGAGCGCCTGGTCTTCATGGCCCGCCACAACCGCTGAGCCGGCGCGAGCTTCCATGTTCCACGCCCTGCTCGGCTGGCTCTTCGGCCGCAAGCCTCCCCCCCGGCCCGCCCCCCCGAGCGAGGCGGAGGGGTTCCGCCGCCTCGAGCGCGAGGCGCCGCTGCGCGCTACCGAGACCGCCGCAAGCACGGCCGAGGCGGGTGCCACCTTCCTGTGCCGCGAGGCGGTGCTCGGACGCAGCCAACGCATCGCCGGCTACCAGTTCATGCTGCAGGAAGGCGCGCGCGCGCGCATCCGCCACAGCAGCCGCCGGACCCACCACGTGTATTCCGAAGTGCTCGTGCGCAGCCTGGTCCATGCCGACATCGGCGAACTGCTCGGCGAGCGCCTGGCCTTCATCGACCTGCCCGACTCCTTCCTGTCGCACCCCAGCCTCGCCGCCCTGCCAGCGCGCAACGTGGTGATCGTGCCCACGGTGCTGCCCGATGCGGGCGCCCCCGAGCCCGCGGCCTTGCGCGCCACCGTGGCCGGGCTGCGCGAGCGCGGCATCCGCATCGGCCTGATCGACCCGACCGTCGTCACCGAACTCGCCCATCTGCTGCCCCAGGCCGAGTTCATCATCGCCGAAGCCGAGGGGCTGGACGCCCGGCGCGGGCTCAAGCTCGGCAACATCGCGCTCGAGGTGGCGCGCGATGCCCGCCTGGTGGTGCGCGGACTGCCCTCGATCGACGACTTCCGCTTCTCGTGCAAACTCGGCGCCAGCCTCTTCCAGGGCCCCTTCATCACCAGCCGCGAGGACTGGAGCGCGCGCGAACCCGGTCCCAACACCGCGCGCATCGGCACGCTCATCGCCCGCCTGCGCGCGGATGCCGATACCCGCGAGCTCGCCGGACTGCTCAAGCAGGATGTCGCGCTGTCGCTGCGCCTGCTGCGCTACATCAACTCCGCAGCCAACGCGCTGCCGCAGCCGGTGTCCTCGATCGAGCATGCGCTCGCCCTGTTGGGTCGCGAGAAGCTGCAGCGCTGGCTGATCCTGCTCGCATGCACCGTGGACAAGGGCGAAGGGCGCGCCGGCGCAGCGCTCGAGACCGCGCTGGTACGCGGCCGGATGATGGAGCTGCTCGGCGCCGGCCGCCCTTCGGCCGAGTGCGATGCACTCTTCCTCGTCGGACTGCTTTCGCTGATCGACGTGATCCTGCAGGTTCCGCTCGACAAGGCACTCGCCCCGCTCGCGCTGAGCGCCGGGATCGAGGCCTCGGTGCGCGGACAAGGAGGCCCCTACCAGTCCCTGCTCGCGCTCGCGATGGCGTGCGAACGCGGAGACGCCGGAGTGGGTGCCGCGGGCGGCGACCTCCGCGCCGCCGCCGCGGCCTGCGGCATCGCCCCCGAGCAGGCCTCCGAATGCCACATGCAGGCCTTGTCCTGGGCCATGCAGATCCAGGACTGACCGCGCACGAGAGGATCGCCCCATGCTGATCGACTTCTTCCTGCACCTCAAGGCGCGCAAGCTGCCGGTGTCGACACGCGAGTTCCTCACCGTGCTCGAGGGCCTGCGCGACCACGTCTGCGGCCCCTCGCTGGACGATTTCTACTACTACGCCCGGCTGTGCCTGGTGAAGGACGAGTCGCTCTACGACCGCTTTGACCAGGCCTTCGGCGAGTACTTCAAGGGTGTCACCGCCCTGCCCGGCCTGGAGGCGGACCTGCCCGAGGACTGGCTGCGCGCGATGGCGAGGAAGCACCTCTCCCCCGAGGAGCGCGCCAAGCTCGAGAAGCTCGGCTGGGACAAGCTGATGGAGGAGTTCCGCAAGCGCCTGCAGGAGCAGAAGGGGCGTCACCAGGGCGGCAGCAAGTGGATCGGCACCGGCGGCAGTTCGCCCTTCGGCAACAACGGCACCCACCCCGAGGGCATCCGCGTCGGCGGCGAGTCCGCCGGCAACCGCACGGCGGTCAAGGTGTGGGACAAGCGCGAGTTCCGCAACCTCGACGACTCGGTCGAGCTCGGCACACGCAACATCAAGGTCGCGCTGCGCCGGCTGCGCCGCTTCGCCCGCCAGGGCGCTGCCGAGGAGCTCGACCTCGACGGCACCATCGCCGCCACCGCACGCAACGCCGGCTGGCTCGACCTGATGATGCGCCCCGAGCGCCACAACGCGGTCAAGGTGCTGCTCTTCCTCGACGTCGGCGGCTCGATGGACGACCACGTCAAGGTGTGCGAGGAGCTCTTCTCCGCGTGCCGGCTCGAGTTCAAGCACCTCGAGTACTTCTACTTCCACAACTGCGTGTACGAGGGCGTGTGGCGCGACAACCGCCGCCGCCACAGCGAGCGCACGCCGCTGCTCGACGTGATCCACAAGTACGGCTCGGACTACAAGCTGATCTTCGTCGGCGACGCCACCATGAGCCCCTACGAAATCCTGCACCCGCACGGCTCGGTCGAGCACATGAACGCCGAGGCCGGCGCCACCTGGCTGCGCCGCCTGCTCGACGCCTATCCCGCGGCCGCGTGGCTCAACCCCGAGCCGGAGCGCCTGTGGCCCTACCGCCAGTCGATCGGCATCCTCGGCCAGATCATGGGCGAGCGCATGTACCCGATGACGCTCGACGGCCTGGCGCGCGCGATGCAGGCCTTGTCGCGCCGCCACTGAGCGGCTCGCACCGACAGACCCCTCCAGCGGCCATGGACGAGACCGAGCTCCCCTGCCCCTTCTGCAACGCCAATCGCACGCGTCCGGTCGTCCGCGCCGATGGCGGCTGGAGCGCATGCTGTGCGGGGTGCGGTGCCCGCGGCCCCATCGCGGTCGACGCCCGGGCGGCACTGTCCCGGTGGAAACAGCTGACCCGCGACGGCGCGTTGCTGCGCACGGTGATCGACGAATCGCCCGACCTCATCCTACTCAAGGACGGGGACGGCCGCTTCCTGCTCGGCAACGCCGCACTCGCGCGCCTGTACGGCACCACACCCGAGCAGCTCGTCGGCAAGGACGGGGCCGACCTCAACCCCGACGCTGGACAGGCAGGCTTCGATCTCGAGAGCGTGCACGCGCTGACGCGCAGCGACAGCACGCAGATCGTCGAGGAAAGCGCGACCCATGCCGAAACCGGCGAGCTGCGCCACTTCCATTCGCTCAGGAAGCCGCTGCGCGGTCCCGCGGGCGAGCCGTGCGTCCTCGTCATCGCGCACGACATCACCGAGCTGAAGCGCGCGCATCGTGCGACCGAGGAACGCGAGCGCAGCTACGCCTACGCCATGGAGGCTGCCGGCGAAGGGATCTGGGACTGGGACATCGAGGCCGGCACGCTGACCCACAACCGGCGCTGGTGCGAATTGCTCGGCCATGCTCCGGACACCCTGGTGCACCCGATCTCTGCATTCGCAGACAGGCTGCATCCGGACGATCGCGGCGAGGTGCTGGCCCGGCTCGACGAGGCGCTCGCCGGCGCGGGCAGCTACGAACACGAGTATCGGCTGCGTCGCCCCGACGGCAGGGTGGTCTGGGTCCTCGACCGCGGGCGCGTGGTCGAGCGCGCCCCCGACGGCCGCCCGCTGCACATGGCAGGCACCATCACCGACATCAGCGCACGCAAGCACAACAACTTCGTGCTCTCGCTCGCAACCGATGCACTCGCGAACGCGAATGCAAAGCTCGAGCACAAGGTCGCCGAGCGCACCGCCGATCTCGCCCGCGCCAACGAGGAGCTCGCCCGCCTCGCCCGCCGCGACGCACTGACCGGCTTGCCCAACCGCCTCGCGGTCGAGGAGCGCCTGCGGGCGGAATCGCTCCGCCGCTCCGCACGGCGCGGCACCGCCTGTGCGGTGCTGATGATCGACATCGACTTCTTCAAGCCGATCAACGACACCCATGGGCACGCGACCGGCGACGAGGTTCTCGCCCAGGTCGCGCGCCTGCTTGCCGCCACGGTGCGGGAATCGGACTTCGTCGCGCGCTACGGCGGCGAGGAATTCCTCGTGCTGCTGCCCGAGACCACGCTCGCGGGTGCGCGCACGGTGGCCGAAAAGCTGCGCGACGTCGTCGAGGCAAGCCCACATCCCGTGGCTGGCAGGATGACGGTCTCGATCGGCCTGGCAATGGCCGAGCAGTTGACCGGCGACCTGGCGGCGGTGATGGCGCAGGCCGATGCCGCGCTCTACGAGGCCAAGCGGACCGGGCGCAACCGTGTGGTGGTCGCAACGCCTTCGAGCACGGACTGAGCGCCCGCAAACGGGAAAAAAATGGCGGCCTCGAGGGCCGCCGAATCTGCTGTCCGCACGAGTGCGGTCACTTCGTCTGAAGCACGGTCGAGGCAGACCGCCCCGAGCGGACTGCCATTCATTCGGTGAAGGGCAGCGGCTGCATGCCGAAGCCTTCGTCGAGATTCTTGATCTGGCGCAGCAGCTTCTCGAGTTCGCTCTGCAGGCTGGCCAGGCCGTCCTCGTCCATCAGCCGGAGCGCCTCGGGCAGTACCCCACGGGCCGGCGACGGCGCGCGCGCCAGCAGCGCGAGACCCTCGTCGGTGAGGTACAGGCGCACCACGCGCTGGTCGGCGCTGGTGCGTTCCTTGCGGATCAGCCCCGAGGTCTCGAGCCGGTCGACCATGTTCGAGGTGGTCGACTGGTGGAGCGCCATCCGGTTCGCAAGCTCGCCAACACGCAAACCCGGCGCCTCGCGCAATTCCTGAAGCGCCCACAATTGCGCGCCGGTGACTCCGCTCTGGCGCTCGATCCACTGGGAATGGCGCTGCGCAGTGCGGATCAGGATCCGGAAGCGCTGCAGGACCGACAGGGGGCTCGCCGGAGCCGCCGGCTTCTTCACTTTCTGTTGCGTTTCCGCCATTCGAGTCTCGCTGGAACTATATTTACGCAAACAATGATTGTCAAAAAAACATCACGTCGTGCAACCATGCGTATGGTAGCGGTATCGTTCGTTTTTCGCATGTGCAGCATTGCAGAAATGCCTTTAAAAATGCTGTGGCCGTCCACTTCGCCGGGAAGGAATCCCGCATGGCAGCAAAGCCCCCGATGAATAACGGCCCCACCCCCGTCGCTGATCCGCAACCTGCCAGCCCGGCGGCGGCAGAGCCGGCCTCCGCCGGCGATCCACGCTGCGACACGACGAGGAGCGAAGACGCGCCAGGCGGGGAGCACCCGGCGGAAAACAAGCCGGTCGAGCGCGCCACGGGGGAAGCATCGGCCTCGCCCTCGCCCGGCATCGCCGCGCGCGGACGCGCTTTCGCCCGCCTGCTGCGCGGCGGGCGCCGCTACGCGCTGCCCTGGCTGTCACTGCGGCGCTGGCGGGTACGCCTGCTGCTGGTGGGCGCCGCGCTGCTCGCCGGGCTGATCGCGATCGCCTTCGCCATCGGCGCCGAGCTGGCGATCGCCGCCCACGCCGCGCTGATCCACGAGCGCCCCTGGCTCAGCCTGCTGATCGCGCCTGCCGGCTTCGCGGCGCTGGCTTGGGTCTCGCGCCGCTTCTTCCACGGCACCGAGGGCAGCGGGATCCCGCAGGCGATCGCGGCGTCGATGTCGGACGACGGGCAGGTGCGCCGCCAGCTGCTGTCGCTACGCATCGCGGTGGCCAAGGTCTTCCTCACCCTGGGCGGGCTGCTCAGCGGCGCCTCGGTGGGTCGCGAAGGCCCCTCGGTGCAGATCGGCGCCTCGGTGATGCACCTGCTCGCCAGCCGCAAGCGCCACCGCCGCATCGCGTCCAGCCGCGACCTCATCGTCGCCGGCAGCGGCGCCGGCATCGCCGCGGCCTTCAACACCCCGCTCGGCGGCATCATGTTCGCGATCGAGGAGATGTGCCGCTACCGCGCCTTCCAGGCCAACAGCACCACGCTCACGGCAGTGATCTTCGCCGGCCTGATGTCGCTCGCGGTGCTGGGCAACTACACCTACTTCGGCCGCACCCTGGCGAGCATCGGCTGGCCCGACGGGATCTGGCCGGTGCTCGCCTGCGGCGTGGCCGGCGGCCTGCTCGGCGGCATCTTCACCCGCGTGCTGGTGGCGTCCTCGCGCGGCCTGCCCGGCCGCCTCGGCCGCATCGCCGAGGGCCAGCCGGTCGCCTTCGCGGCGATGTGCGGCCTGCTCACGGCGCTGATCGGCCTGGCCAGCGGCGGCGTCACCTACGGCACCGGCTATGCGGAATCCAAGGCCGCGCTCGAAGGCAGCGCGGCGCTGCCGGTGGCCTTCACGCTGATGAAGCTTGCGGTGATCTGGCTGGTCTTCGCCTCGAAGATCCCCGGCGGCATCTTCGCCCCGGCGCTCGCGGTGGGCGCCGGCCTCGGCTCGGACCTCGCGCTGCTGCTCCCGGGCGAGCAGGATGCGGCGATCCTGGTGCTGGGCATGGTGGCCTTCCTCGCCGCGATGACGCAGACGCCGATCACCTCCTTCGTGATCGTCATGGAGATGACCGCCAATCACCAGATGCTGCTGCCGCTGATGGCCACCGCGGTGGTGGCGCACGGCGTGGCGCGCTCGGTGGCGCCGGTGCCGCTCTACCATGCGCTCTCGCACCCCTGGCTGCGCCGCGCGGAAAAGCGCGTCCATGAAAAACGCCAACGCCCCGCACACCCGCCCGAGGGTGCGCGAGGCGCTGGCGCCCCGAAGCCGACCGCGGAGCCGGCGTCCTCAGCGGATGCCGGCGCGGCGGATCAGCGCCTGTAGCTCGCCGACGATGCCGCGGCGGAACAGCAGCACGCAGACCACGAAGATCGTGCCCATGATCACCGTGACCCACGAGCCGACGCTGTCGGCGAGCTCGGTCTGCAGCGACACGATGGTGGCGGCGCCGACCAGCGGGCCGAGCACGGTGCCGAGGCCGCCGAGCAGCGTCATCAGCACGACCTCGCCCGACATGTGCCAATGCACGTCGGTCAGCGAGGCGAGCTGGAACACCAGGGTCTTGGTGGCGCCCGCCATGCCGGCGAGCGCGGCGGAGAGCACGAAGGCGAGCAGCTTGAACTTCGCCACGTCGTAGCCGAGCGAGACCGCGCGCGGCTCGTTCTCGCGGATCGCCTTGAGGATCTGGCCGAAGGGCGAGTGGATGGCGCGGTAGATGATGAAGAAGCCGATGCAGAAAACCGCGAACACCAGGTAGTACATCGCGAGGTTGTTCGACAGGTCGATGACGCCGAACAGATGCCCGCGCGGCACGCCCTGCAGGCCATCCTCGCCACCGGTCGCCTTCCACTGCAGCACGATGAAGTACACCATCTGCGACAGCGCCAGCGTGATCATCGCGAAGTAGATCCCGGTGCGGCGGATCGCCAGCACGCCGACCACCCAGCCAAGCGCGCCCGCGGCGAGCGTGCCGCCGAGGATGCCGAGCTCGGGCGTCACGCCGACGTCGCGCACCAGCATGCCGCACACGTAGCCCGCGCTGCCGAGGAAGGCGGCGTGGCCGAAGGAGAGCAGGCCGGCAAAGCCGAGCAGCAGGTTGAACGCGCACGCGAACAGCCCGAAGCACAGGATCTTCATCAGGAAGGTGGGATACACCGCGAACGGCGCCACCAGCCCGATCAGGAACAGCGCGCCGAACAGGATCGGGGTGGCGCGCGCGAACATCGAATTCGAGTTGTTCATCGTCTTGATTCCTTTGCCCGCGCTCAGGCCTTGCCGAACAGGCCGGCCGGCCGCACCAGCAGCACGATCACCATGATCACGAACACCACCACCGCCGAGGCCTCGGGATAGAACACCCGGGTGAGGCCCTCGATCAGGCCCAGTCCGATGCCGGTGAGGATGGAGCCCATGATCGAGCCCATGCCGCCGATCACCACCACCGCGAACACCACGATGATCAGGTTCGAGCCCATCAGCGGGCTGACCTGGTAGATCGGCGCGGCCAGCACCCCAGCGAAGGCGGCGAGCGCGACCCCGAAGCCATAGGTGAAGGTGATCAGCAGCGGCACGTTGATGCCGAGCGCCTGGACGATCTGCGGATTCTCGGTGCCGGCGCGCAGGTAGGCGCCGAGCGTGGTCGTCTCGATGACGAACCAGGTCGCGAAGCACACCGTCAGCGCGGCGACCACGACCCAGCCGCGGTAGATCGGCAGGAACATGAAGCCGAGGTTCACCCCGCCCTGCAGCAGCTCGGGGACCGGGTAGGACTGGCCGGAGATGCCGTACTGGTCGCGGAAGATGCCCTCGAAGATCAACGCCAGGCCGAAGGTAAGGAGCAGGCCGTAGAGGTGGTCGAGCTTGTAGAGCTTGCGCAGCATCGTGCGCTCGATCAGCACGCCGAGCGCGCCGATGACGATGGGTGCGAACAGCAGCGCCACCCAGTAGTTGATGCCGAGCTTGTTGAGCGCGATCCACGCCACGAAGGCGCCCATCATGTACTGGGCGCCGTGGGTGAAGTTGATGATGTTGAGCAGGCCGAAGATGATGGCCAGGCCCAGGCTCAGGATCGCGTAGAA